>NZ_JBEYWO010000015.1:0-222966 GCF_040644455.1 Streptomyces sp. NPDC046977 | reverse complement strand
GGGGGGGGCGCCCCCCACCCCCCCCCCCGGGGGGGGGGGGGGGGCGGGGGGGGCCCGGGGCCCGCCCGGGGGGGGGGGGGCCCCCCCCGGGGGGGGGGGGGCCCGGCCCTCCGCCGTTCGGCCCTCAGGCCGGGAGTTGCCCGTCAGAGGTTTTCGGTCAGCCACTCCTCCACGGCCCGCGTGGTCGTCGCCACGTGCTGCTCCATCATGGTGAAGTGGTCGCCCTCCACGTCGACGGCGGTGTGCTCCAGGTCCCAGTACGAACGCCAGTCGCCGTCCGTGGGCCGGAACCAGTCGAAGAACCGCTCCCCGGCCCGCACCAGCAGCGTCGGCGACGTCACCGCCGTCGGCTTCCAGCCCGCGAAGAGCCGGAAGTAGGCGCCCATGGCCAGCAGTCGGGTGTCGTCGACCGGCACATAGGTGTCCTGGCGCTCTGCGATGCCCTGGCCGAGACCGGGCTGCAGGCCCACGAGCGCGTCGTCGTCGTGCGAGTAGATGTCGATCAGCACCACGGCCGCGGGACGGGTTCCCTCGCTCTCCAGCCGCTCGGCGACCGCGTGCGCGAGCATGCCGCCCGACGAGTGGCCGAGCAGCACGAACGGCGCGCCGCCGGTGTTGCGCAGTACGGCCTCCGCCTGCGCCTCGATCACGGCCTCCACGGACGTCGGCAGCTGCTCACCGCGCAGGAAGCCCGGCACGCCGAGCGCCCACACGTCCCGGTGGCCCCGGAACCCGGAGGCGAACCGGGCGTACTGGTGCGGGCCCGAGATCGACAGGATCGAGGGGAAGCAGACCACTCCGGGCCCCGTCTCGCCCCGGGACAGCCGCACGAAGGCGGGTGCCTTGCGCAGTTCGGCCGGAGAGGCGAACGAGGGCCGGAACCGCGAGGCCTGCATCAGCATTTCCATGAACTGGCCCGAGGTGCCCTGTGCGCCGGCCTCCTGGAGCATCGCGCCGAACACTCCGGAGCCCTCGTCCGCGGCGTTCCCCGCCTCGCCCGTGTCTCCCGCGGGCGACTGCGCGCCGCCGGAGGCCCCGGCGAGTTCGGCACGCAGCAGCCCGGCGACCAGGATGGGGGTCGGGTAGTCGAAGAGCAGGGTGGGAGGCAGCCGCAGGCCCGTCGCCGCGTTGAGCTGGTTGCGCAGCTCCACGGCGGTCAGCGAGTCCAGACCGAGCTCCAGGAACTCCTGGGTCTCCCCCACCGCGTCGGGCGAGGGGTAGGCGAGCACGGCCGCGACCTGTGCGCGCACGACGTCGAGCAGCACCCGCTCCTGCTCCTCCTCGGACAGCCCCGGCAGCTCCGCGAGCCGTCGGGCGGCCGCCGATGCCGCCGCCTCACCGGCACTGTGCCCGGCGGCCCTGCGGGGCCCACCGCGCACCAGCCCGCGGAAGACCGCCGGAAGGGCACCGGTCTCCGCCCGGGCCCGCAGCGGTGCGGTGTCCAGATGCATGGCGACCAGGACGCTGTTCTCGGCGGTGGTCAGGGCACAGGCCGTGTCGAACAGGGCCAGGCCCTGCGCGGAGGTCAGCGGGGACAGTCCGGCGCGCGCCAGGCGCTGCATGTCGGCGGCCGTGAGCTCGCCGGTCATCCCGCTGGGCGTCTCCCACAGTCCCCATGCCAGAGACACGGCGGGCAGCCCCGCCGCTCGCCGGTGCTGGGCGAGAGCGTCGAGACAGGCGTTCGCCGCCGCGTAGTTGGCCTGCCCGGGGTTGCCGAGCGTGCCGGCCACCGACGAGAACAGCACGAAGGCGGCGAGGTCGGCGTCCCGCGTCAGCTCGTGCAGGTGCAGCGCCGCGTCCACCTTCGGACGCAGGACGGTGTCGATCCGCTCGGGCGTCAGCGACGGAACGAGTCCGTCGTCGAGGCGGCCGGCCGCGTGGACGACCGCGGTGAGCGGGTGCTCGGCGGGGATGGCCGCGAGCAGCGCCGCCAGCGCTTCCCGGTCGGACGCGTCGCAGGCGACGACGGTCGCCTCGGCGCCGAGCGCGGTGAGGTCCGCGACGAGTTCCGCGGCTCCGTCGGCGTCGGGGCCGCGCCTGCTGGTGAGCACGAGGTGCCCCACGCCCTGTTCCGTGACCAGGTGCCGGGCCAGGAGGGCGCCCAGCACGCCGGTGCCTCCGGTGATGAGGACGGTGCCCTTCGGGTCGAGGGCGGGGACCTGTGTGTCCTCGGTCAGTTCGGCGAGTTCGGCGAGTTCGGTCGCGTCGGGGCGCGCCGCGGGGACCCTGGCCAGCCGTGCGGCGTGCAGCGTTCCCCCGCGGAGGGCGAGTTGCTGCTCCCCGGCCGACTGCGCGGCAGCGGCGGCCGCCAGGAGCGGGCCGAGCTTCGCCGGGGCGTCGCCGCCGTCGTCCTGCGCGTCGAGGTCGAGCAGCAGGAGGCGGCCGGGGTTCTCGGACTGCGCCGAGCGCACCAGGCCCCACACCGCCGCGTGGGCCACGTCGCGTACGCCCTCGCCGGGCCAGGCCTCGACGGCGCCGCGTGTCACGAACGCGAGCCGTGAAGCGGCGAGCGACTCCTCGGCCGACCACGCCTGCGCGAGCGCGAGCGCGGAGTGCGCCGCGTGCCGGGCCTCCTCCGCGACCTGCGCCGCGCTCCCGGCGCCTGCCGAGACGGACGAGACGAACGAGACCAGCACGGTGTCCGGCGACGGCTTGCCCGCCGCCACCACACCGGCCAGTGCGTCGAGGTCCGCGTACACCTCGACCGCGGCGCCCGTTGCCCGCAGCTCGGCCTCGAGGCCGAGCGGGTCGGTGCCGACCACGGCCCAGCTGCCGGTCTCCGGGGCGGTGCCACCGGCAGCCACGGCGGGCCACTCCAGCCGGAACAGCGACTCGTGGAACGCGGGGGCGGCCGCCCGCAGTCCGGCGGGGTTCACTTCCCTCAGCAGCAGCGACTCGACCGACACGACCGGTTCGCCGCGCTCGTCGAACGCCGCGAGCGAGACCGCGCCGGAGCCCGCGGGGGCCAGGCGCACCCGCAGCGCGCCGGCGCCGACGGCGTGCAGGCCGACACCGCCGAAGGAGAAGGGCAGACGCATGCGGGGGCCGTCCTCGCCCGGCTGCTCGTCGCCGGCGACGAGGAAGGAGCCGAGCACGATGCCGTGGAGGCCCGCGTCCAGCAGCGCGGGGTGGACCCCGAACTGCCCGGCCTGGGCCAAGGCCTCGTCGGGCAGCAGCAGTTCGGCGAAGAGCTCGTCACCGCGGCGCCAGGCCGCCCGCAGGTTGCGGAACGCCGGGCCGTACGCGAAGCCGACTGCGGCGAAGCCGTCGTACAGGCCCGTCACGTCCAGCGGTTCCGCCCCGGCCGGGGGCCAGACCGCCGCGTCCAGCGCCGGCGGCGGGGTCGTCGCGGCCACCGGGCCGAGCAGTCCGCTCGCGTGCCGCGTCCACGGCACGTCCAGGCCGCTCTCGCCGCTCGCGGCCTCGGGGCGCGAGTGCACGTGCAGCGCGCGCCGCCCGTTCGCGTCCGGCTCGGCCAGCGACAACCGCAGCTGGAGCGCGCCGCGTTCGGGCAGGACGAGCGGCGCCTCCAGGGTGAGTTCCTCCAGCAGCTCGGTGCCGGCCCGCTGGCCGGCGTGCAGGGCCAGTTCGACGAACGCGGTCCCCGGCAGCAGCACCGCGCCCGAGACGGCGTGGTCGGCCAGCCACGGGTGGGAGTCGAGCGAGAGGCGGCCGGTGAACAGCAGTCCTTCGGAGTCGGGGAGTTCGACGGCCGCTCCGAGCAGAGGGTGCTCGGCCCGGCCGAGACCGGCCGACGCCACGTCGCCGACCTGCGCGACCGGCACGTCGATCCAGTACCGCTCCTGCTGGAACGCGTACGTGGGCAGGTTTGCCAGGCGCGCGCCGGTCCCGGCGAAGTACGCCTCCCAGTCCACCTTGCCACCGCGCACGTGCACGAGGCCGAGGGCACCGGTCACCGTCTCCGCCTCGGGGCGGGAGGAGCGCAGGGCGGGGGCGAAGGCGGCGCCTTCGGCCGTCAGGCACTCCTGCGCCATCGCCGACAGCACACCGTCCGGGCCGAGTTCGAGGTACGTGGTGACGCCCGCGGCCTCCAGGGCACGGATGCCGTCGAGGAAGCGGACCGCCTCACGGACGTGCCGCACCCAGAAGTCGGGCGAGGACATCTCGTCGCTGACGACGGTGCCGGTGAGGTTGGAGACGACGGGGATGCGCGGGGCGGCGTAGGCCAGGCCCGCGGCGACCTCGCGGAAGGCGTCGAGCATGCCGTCCATGTGCGGCGAGTGGAAGGCGTGGCTGACCGTCAGGCGCTTGGACTTGCGGTCCGGGAAAGCCTCCACGATCGCCGTTGCCGCGTCCTCGTCACCGGCGATGACGACCGACTGCGGGCCGTTGACAGCGGCGATGCTGACGCGGTCGTTCAGCAGCGGCAGGACCTCGTCCTCCGAAGCCTGCAACGCGATCATCACGCCGCCCCTGGGCAGCGCCTGCATCAGCCGACCACGAGCTTCGACCAGCGCACACGCGTCCTCAAGCGAGAACACCCCGGCGACGTGGGCGGCGGCGATCTCGCCGATGGAGTGGCCGGACAGGAAGTACGGCTTCACACCCCAGCTCTCCAGCAGCCGGAACAGGGCCACCTCCACCGCGAACAGTGCCGGCTGCGTGTAGGCGGTCTCGTTCAGCGCGTCGACGTCGGCGCCGAACAGCACCTGCTTCAGCGGGATGTCGAGGTGCGCGCAGACCGCGTCCAGCGCGTCCGCGAACACGGGGTAGGCGTCGTACAGCTCCCGCCCCATCCCCAGGCGCTGACTGCCCTGCCCCGTGAAGAGGAAGGCGAGCTTTCCGGCGTTCACCGTTCCGCGCGTCACCGACGCCGCCGGGCCATCCGCCTCCACAGCGGACAAGCCGCGCAGCAGCTCGTCCCGGTCGGAGGCCACAACCACCGCACGGTGCTCAAAGACCGCGCGCTTGGTGGCGAGCGTGTAGGCGACGGCGAGGTCGTCCCCGCCCGCGACGCTCTCCAAGTGCGTCCGCAGACGGGACGCCTGGTCGCGCAGCGCTTCCGCGGACTTCGCGGAGAGCACGTGGGGCCGCACGGGCAGGGCGCGCTCGCCGGCGGGCGGCGTCGCGTTCCTCCTCAGCTGAGCGGGGTCGTCGGGGGCCTGCTCGATGATCGTGTGGGCGTTGGTGCCGCTGATGCCGAACGACGAGATACCGGCACGGCGCGGGCGTCCGGTCTCCGGCCAGTCCCTCGGCTCGGTCAGCAGCGAGACCGCGCCCTCGGACCAGTCCACGTGCGGGCTGGGCTCGTCCACGTGCAGCGTCCTGGGCAGCACACCGTGCCGCATCGCCAGGATCATCTTCATGATGCCGGCGACACCGGCGGCGGCCTGCGTGTGACCGAAGTTGGACTTCACCGAGCCGAGCCAGAGCGGCTGCTCGTCGCTGTGCTCCTGGCCGTACGTCGCCAGCAGCGCCTGCGCCTCGATCGGGTCGCCGAGCCTGGTTCCGGTGCCGTGCGCCTCCACGACATCCACGTCGGCGGCGGTGAGCCGGGCATTGGCCAGGGCCTGCCGGATCACGCGCTGCTGGGACGGGCCGTTCGGGGCGGTGAGGCCGTTGCTCGCGCCGTCCTGGTTGATGGCGGAGCCGCGCAGCAGCGCCAGCACCGGGTGGCCGTTGCGGCGGGCGTCCGACAGCCGCTCCACGAGCAGCATGCCGACACCCTCGCCCCACGCGGTGCCGTCGGCCGCGGCGGCGAACGGCTTGCACCGGCCGTCGGCGGACAGTCCGCGCTGAATGCTGAACGCGACGAACGTGCCCGGCGTCGCCATCACCGTGACACCGCCGGCCAGCGCCAGATCGCACTCGCCGTTGCGCAGCGCCTGAGCGGCGAGGTGGAGCGTGACGAGGGAGGACGAGCAGGCTGTGTCGACCGTGACGGCAGGGCCCTCCAGGCCGAAGGTGTAGGACACGCGACCGGAGACGACGCTGCCGGAACTGGCGGTGCCCATGTAGCCCTCGAGGCCTTCCGGAGCGCGGTGGAGCAGAGTGCCGTAGTCGTTGTACATCACGCCCGCGAAGACACCCGTACGGCTGCCTCTCACCGAGGCCGGGTCGATGCCCGCCCGCTCGAACGCCTCCCACGACGTGTCCAGCAGCAGGCGCTGCTGCGGGTCGGTGGCCAGGGCCTCACGCGGCGACATCCCGAAGAACGTCGGGTCGAAGTGGTGGGCGTCGTGGAGGAATCCACCGTTCATGCTGTAACTCGTGCCCGGGCGGTCGGAGTCCGGGTCGAACAGCTCGGCCATGTTCCAGCCGCGGTCGTCCGGCATCTCGGAGATGGCGTCCCGGCCCTCCGAGACCAGCTCCCACAGGTCCTCGGGAGTGCGGACACCGCCGGGGAAGCGGCAGGCCATCGCCACGATCGCGATCGGCTCGTCGTCGCGGACGGCGACCGTCACGGGCGCGTCGATCGCCTGCTGTCCGCCCAGCAGCTCGGAGTGCAGGTAGTCGGCCAGGACCGCGGGGGTCGGGTAGTCGAAGACGAGGGTGGCGGGCAGCCGCACACCGGTCGCGGTGCCGAGCCGGTTGCGCAGCTCGACGGCCGTCAGCGAGTCGAAGCCGACCTCACTGAACGCGCGCGCCGGTACGACCGCCTCCGGCCCGTCGAACCCGAGCACCGCCGCGACCTGGGCGCGGACGAGGTCGAGCACGGCGTCGGCCCGCTCGCTCTCGGGCAGGGCGGCCAGCTGCCGGGCGAGCTTGCCCGCGGAGGCCGAAGCGGCCCGGGCGGCACGCCGGTTGGGGACCCGGACCAGACCGCTGAGCAGCGGCGGCAGCATCCCGCCACCGGCGACCTGGGCACGCAGGGCGCCAAGGTCCAGCTTCATCGGCACGAACAGCGCGGTGCCGGAGGCGGCGGCGGTGTCGAAGAGCGCCAGGCCCTCCTGCTCGGACAGAGCGTTGACGCCGCCTCGTCCGAGGCGGGACACCTCACCGGCGGCGAGCTCGCCGGCCATACCGCCGTCCCACAGACCCCAGGCCAGTGAGGTCGCGGCTAGGCCCTGCGCCCGGCGGTGAGCGGCGAGAGCGTCGAGGAAGACGTTGGCGGCCGCGTAGTTCGCCTGACCCGCGCCACCGAAGACACCGGCGGCGGAGGAGAACAGGACGAAGGCCGCCAGGTCCATGTCCTGCGTGAGCTCGTGCAGGTTCCACGCCGCGTCCACCTTCGGACGCAGCACCGACGACAGACGCTCCTGGTCCAGAGACGCGATCACGCCGTCGTCCAGCACACCCGCGGTGTGCACCACCGCCGACAGCGGACGCTCCGCCAGTAGCCCGGCCAGGGCGTCCCGGTCGGCCACATCGCACGCCGCCCACACCACCGACGCACCCAGCTCCGTCAGTTCAGCGGACAGGGCCGCCGCGCCCGGGGCGTCCCCGCCGCGACGGCTGACCAGCAGCAGATCCCGCACCCCGTACTCAGACACCAGATGACGCGCGAACAGCCCGCCCAGCGCACCACTGGCACCCGTCACCAACACCGTGCCCTCAAGGACCGGGAGTTCGACGTCGGGATCCGCGACGGCCCGCGCCAGACGCGGCGCCAGGAACTCCCCGTCCCGGACGGCGACTTCGGGCTCACCGGTGGCCAACGCCGCTGCCACGATCTCCGGGGCGATCTCACCGTCGAGGTCGACCAGACCGAACCGGCCCGGGTTCTCCGACTGCGCCGAACGGATCAGACCCCACACCGACGCGTGCACCAGATCCGCGACCCCGTCACCCGGCACAGCAGCCGCCGCACCCCGCGTCAGGAACACGAGACGCGAGTCGGCGAACCGCTCGTCGCCCAGCCACTCCCGCACCAGGTCCAGCACGCGCCCGGTCTCCGCGTGCACGGCGTCCGCGACGTCCTGAACCGGCTCGTCCGGCACACACGGCACGACCATGACCGCGGGGACGGTCCCGCCCTCCGCGGCCACCGCGCCCAGCGCCGCGAGATCCGCGAACACCTGAGAACCGGCGCCCAGCAGCATCCAGTCCTCGACCGCCGCGCCGCCACCGGAAACAGGTGACCAGCGGACCTCGAACAGAGCATCGCCGCTCCCGGCACCCGGCCCCGCGAACTGCTCCGGCGAGAAGGCCCGCAACGCCAGACCCCGCACCGACGCCACCGGCTCGCCCTCGGCGTCCGCCAGCTCCAGCGCCACCACATCCCGGCCCGCCGGCGACAACCGCACCCGGACCTCGGACGCGCCCACCGCGTGCACGGCCACGCCCGACCAGGAGAACGGCAGTCGTCCCTGCCCGGTGTCCTCGACGAGACCGCCGACGGTGATGGCGTGCAGGGCCGCGTCCAGCAGCGCGGGGTGGAGCCCGAACTGCTCGGCCCCGGGAACGGTCTCGTCACCGAGTCCGACCTCGGCGAACACGTCCTCGCCACGGCGCCACACCGAGCGCAGCCCCTGGAAGACCGATCCGTACGCGAACCCGGCCATCGCCAGGGCCTCGTACAGTCCGTCGATCGCGACCGGCTCCGCGCCGGGCGGCGGCCACGCCGCCAGGTCGAACGCCGGCTCCGCCGTCCGCTCCGCGAGCAGGCCGGTCGCGTGCCGCACCCACGACACCTCGTCCACCGCGCGATCGGCGCGGGAGTGGAAGGCGACCGGCCGTCGGCCCGACTCGTCGGTTGCTCCGACGCTGATCTGCAGTTGGAGCGCGCCGCGTTCGGGCAGAACGAGCGGCGCCTCCAGCGTCAGCTCCTCCAGCAGCTCGGTACCGGCCCGCTGACCGGCGTGCAGAGCCAGTTCGACGAACGCGGTCCCCGGCAGCAGCACCGCGCCGGAGACAGCGTGGTCGGCCAGCCACGGGTGGGAGTCGAGCGAGAGGCGAGCGGTGAACAACAGCCCTTCGGAGTCGGGGAGTTCGACCGCCGCTCCGAGCAGCGGGTGCTCCGCCCGCCCGAGGCCGGCCGACGCCACGTCGCCGACCTGCGCGACCGGCACGTCGATCCAGTACCGCTCCTGCTGGAAGGCGTACGTCGGGACGTCCGCAAGGCGGGCGCCGGTCCCGGCGAAGTACGCCTCCCAGTCCACCTTGCCACCGCGCACGTGCACGAGGCCGAGGGCACCGGTCACCGTCTCCGCCTCGGGGCGGGAGGAGCGCAGGGCGGGGGCGAAGGCGGCACCCTCAGCGGTCAGGCACTCCTGCGACATCGCCGACAGCACACCGTCCGGGCCGATTTCGAGGTACGTGGTGACGCCCGCGGCCTCCAGGGCACGGACACCGTCCAGGAAGCGGACCGCCTCACGGACATGCCGCACCCAGAAGTCGGCCGAGGCCATCTCGTCGGTGACAACCGCACCGGTGAGGTTCGAGACCACCGGGATGCGCGGGGCTACAAAGGAGAGCCCCGACACCACCTCGCGGAATTCCGCCAGCATGCCGTCCATGTGGGGCGAGTGGAAGGCGTGGCTGACCGTCAGGCGCTTGGACTTCCGGTCCGGGAAAGCCTCCACGATCGCCGTCGCGGCATCCTCGTCACCCGCGATCACCACCGCCTGCGGGCCGTTGACGGCCGCGATGCTCACGCGGTCGTTCAGCAACGGCAGAACCTCGTCCTCCGAAGTCTGCAGCGCGATCATCACACCGCCCGTGGGCAGCGCCTGCATCAGCCGACCACGAGCCTCGACCAGCGTGCACGCGTCCTCCAGCGAGAACACCCCGGCGACGTGGGCAGCGGCGATCTCACCGATGGAGTGGCCGGACACGAAGTCCGGCTTCACGCCCCAGCTCTCCAGCAGCCGGAACAGGGCCACTTCCACCGCGAACAGCGCCGGCTGCGTGAACTCCGTCCGGTCCAAGGCCTCCGCGTCGTCGCCGAACAGCACATCCTTCAGCGGGATGTCGAGGTGCGCGCACACCGCGTCCAGCGCCTGCGCGAACACGGGGTAGGCCGCGTACAGCTCACGCCCCATCCCCAGCCGCTGACTGCCCTGCCCCGTGAAGAGGAAAGCGAGCTTTCCGGCGTTCACCGTTCCGCGCGTCACCGACGCCGCCGGGCCGTCGCCCTCGACAGCGGACAGGCCTCGCAGCAGATCGTCCCGGCCCGAGGCCACGACCACCGCGCGGTACTCGAAAGCCGCGCGCTTCGTGGCGAGCGTGTAGGCCACGTCGGCACCGGCGAGCCCGGAATCGCGCAGACGGGACGCCTGGTCGCGCAGCGCTTCCGCGGACTTCGCCGACAGCACATACGGCAGGGCCGGCCCGGCGTCCTCCGCGGGCGCCGGCTCCGCCGCGCCGACGGCCGGCGCGAGGCCGTCGGGGGCCTGCTCGATGATCGTGTGGGCGTTGGTGCCGCTGATGCCGAACGACGACACGGCGGCGCGACGGGGTCGTCCCGTCTCCGGCCAGTCCATGCGCTCGGTCAGCAGCGAGACCGCGCCCTCGGACCAGTCCACGTGCGGGCTGGGCTCGTCCACGTGGAGGGTCTGCGGCAGCACCCCGTGCCGCAGGGCCATCACCATCTTGATCACGCCGGCGACGCCGGCGGCGGCCTGCGTGTGGCCGAAGTTGGACTTCACCGAGCCGAGCCAGAGCGGCTGCTCGTCGCTGTGCTCCTGGCCGTACGTCGCCAGCAGCGCCTGCGCCTCGATCGGGTCGCCGAGCGTCGTGCCGGTGCCGTGCGCCTCGACCACGTCGATCTCGGCCGCCGACAGGCTCGCACTCGCGAGCGCGGCACGGATCACGCGCTGCTGGGACGGGCCGTTCGGCGCCGTCAGGCCGTTGCTCGCACCGTCCTGGTTCACTGCCGAGCCGCGGAGCAGCGCCAGCACCGGGTGGCCGTTGCGGCGGGCGTCCGACAGCCGCTCCACGAGCAGCATGCCGACGCCCTCACCCCAGCCCGTGCCGTCGGCGGCAGCCGCGAACGGCTTGCAGCGCCCGTCGGCGGACAGTCCGCGCTGAATGCTGAACGCCACAAAGGTGCCCGGCGTCGCCATCACGGTCACGCCGCCGGCCAGCGCGAGATCGCACTCGCCGTTGCGCAGCGCCTGAGCGGCAAGGTGCAGTGACACCAGCGAGGAGGAGCACGCGGTGTCGACGGTGACGGCAGGGCCCTCCAGGCCGAAGGTGTAGGACACGCGACCGGAGGCGACGCTGCCCGAACTCGACGTGCCGATGTAGCCTTCGAGGCCTTCCGGTGCGCGGTGGAGCAGAGTGCCGTAGTCGTTGTACATCACGCCCGCGAAGACGCCCGTACGGCTGCCGCGCACCGTCGCCGGGTCGATGCCGGCCCGCTCGAACGCCTCCCACGACGTCTCCAGCAGCAGCCGCTGCTGCGGGTCGGTCGCGAGCGCCTCTCGCGGCGACATACCGAAGAACGTCGGGTCGAAGTGGTGCGCGTCGTACAGGAACGCGCCGTTCATGCTGTAGGTCGTGCCCGGACGGTCGGAGTCCGGGTCGAACAGCTCGGCGATGTCCCAGCCGCGGTCGTCCGGCATCTCGGAGATGGCGTCCCGCCCCTGCGAGACCAGGTCCCACAGGCCCTCGGGAGAGCTGACCCCGCCGGGGAAGCGGCAGGCCATCGCCACGATCGCGATCGGCTCGTCGTCACGGACCGCGACCCTGGTCTGAGCAGCCGCTTCCTGTGCGCCGAGCAGTTCGGCAGTGAGGTACCGGGCCAGGACGGTGGGCGTCGGGTAGTCGAAAACGAGGGTGGCGGGCAGCCGCACACCGGTCGCGGTGCCGAGCCGGTTGCGCAGCTCGACGGCGGTCAGCGAGTCGAAGCCGACCTCGCTGAACGCGCGCGCCGGGTCGACCGCGTCCGGCCCGTCGAACCCGAGCACCGAGGCGACCTGGGTGCGGACGAGTTCCAGTACGGACGCCTCACGCTCGGCCACGGGCAGGGCGGCCAGCTGCCGGGCGAGCTTGCCCGCGGAGGCCGAAGCAGCGCGGGCGGCGCGCCGGTTGGGAACGCGGACCAGACCGCTGAGCAACGGCGGCAGCATCCCGCCACCGGCGACCTGGGCACGCAGGGCGCCAAGGTCGAGCTTCACGGGCACGAACAGCGCGGTGCCGGAAGCCGTGGCGGTGTCGAAGAGCGCCAGGCCCTCCTGCTCCGAGAGGGCATTCACACCGCCGCGTCCCAGGCGCGAGACGTCATCGGCGTCCAGGTCGCTCGCCAGGCCGCCGTCCCACAGGCCCCACGCCAGCGACGTCGCCGCCAGACCCTGCGCCCTGCGGTGCGCGGCCAGCGTGTCGAGGAAGACGTTCGCCGCCGCGTAGTTCGCCTGACCGGCGCCACCGAAGACACCGGCGGCGGAGGAGAACAGCACGAAGGCCGCCAGGTCTATGTCCCGCGTGAGCTCGTGGAGGTTCCACGCCGCGTCCACCTTCGGACGCAGCACCGACGACAGGCGCTCCTGGTCCAGGGAGGCGATCACGCCGTCGTCCAGCACACCCGCGGTGTGCACCACCGCCGACAGCGGCACCTCCGCCGGAATCGCCTCCAGCACCGCGGACAGCCCGTCCCGGTCGGCCACATCGCACGCCGCCCACACCACCGACGCACCCAGACCCGCCAGTTCAGCGGTCAGGTCCTCAGCACCCGGGGCGTCCTCGCCGCGACGGCTGACCAGCAGGAGGCTGCGCACGCCGTACTCAGTCACCAGGTGACGCGCGAACATCCCGCCCAGCAGGCCGCTCGCGCCCGTCACCAGCACCGTGCCCTCGAGGACCGGAGGTTCGGCGTCGGGATCCGCGACGGCCCGCGCCAGGCGCGGCGCCAGGAACTCCCCGGCCCGGACGGCAATCTCCGGCTCACCGGAGGCGAGGGCCGACGACAGCGCCCGCGCGTCCGCTTCGGCGTCGCCCTCGCCGTCGAGGTCGACCAGACCGAAGCGCCCCGGGTTCTCCGACTGCGCCGCCCGCACCAGGCCCCACACCGGGGCGTGCACCAGGTCCGTCACGTCCTCGTCCGGAAGCACGGCCATCGCGCCCCGGGTCAGGAACACCAGGCGCGAGCCGGCGAACCGCCCGTCGGCCAGCCACTCCTGCACCAGGCCCAGGGCCCGCCCGGTCTCGGCGTGCACCGCGTCGGGCAGGTCCCGTACGGCGTCGTCCTTCACGCACGGTACGACCACCACCGAGGGGACGGCGTCGCCCTCGGTGAGCGCCGCGCCCAGCGCCGCCAGGTCGGCGTACGCCGACTCGGGGCCGCCGAGCGTCGTCCACTCCTCGGCGGCGGCCGCGGAACCGCCGGACGGGACGGTCGTCCACTGGACCTGGAAGAGCGCGTCACCCTGACGGCCGCCCGGTCCGGCGAACTGCTCCGGCGAGAACGTCCTCAGCGCGAGACTGCGCACGGACGCCACCGGCGCGCCCTCGGCGTCCGCCACCTGCAACGCCACCGCGTCGCGGCCCGCGCGCGAGAGCCGCACCCTCAGCTCGGACGCGCCGACGGCGTGCACGGACACACCCGACCACGCGAACGGCAGACGCCCCTGCCGGGTGTCGTCGACGAGGCCACCGACACCGATGGCGTGCAACGCGCCGTCCAGGAGGGCCGGGTGGAGGGCGAACTGTTCGGCGCCCGGCTCGGTCTCGTCCCCGAGGTTCACCTCGGCGAAGACGTCCTCGCCCTCGCGCCAGACCCCTCGCAGTCCCTGGAAGAGCGGGCCGTACTCGAACCCGGCCACGGCCAGCGCCTCGTACAGTCCGTCGATCGCGACCGGCTCGGCGCCGGGCGGCGGCCACGCCGCCAGGTCGAACGCCGGCTCCTCCGCCCTGTCCGCCAGGACCGCGGTCGCGTGCCGCACCCACGGCTCGTCGTCCCCGGCACGGTCCGCACGGGAGTGGAAGGCGACCGGGCGGCGTCCCGACTCGTCGGGCGCGCCGACGCTGATCTGCAACTCGACGGCGCCCTCTTCGGGGAGCACCAGCGGGGCTTCCAGGGTCAGGTCCTCGACCAGGCCGCAGCCGACCTGGTCGCCGGCGCGGACGGCCAGTTCGACGAAGGCCGTACCGGGGAGCAGCACCGTGCCGGAGACGGCGTGGTCGGCGAGCCACGGGTGCGTGTCGAGCGACAGCCGGCCGGTGAGGAGCAGGCCCTCGGCGTCGGCGAGCGCCACGGAGGTCGCCAGCAGCGGGTGATCGGCGGAGCGGAAGCCGGCCGAGGTCACGTCCCAGCCGATGGTTCCGGCGTCGAGCCAGTAATGCTCGCGTTCAAAGGCGTAGGTGGGGAGGTCCACGCGCTGTGCGCCGGTCGCGGCGAACACGGCCTGCCAGTCCACGGACGCGCCGTGGACGTAGGCCTCACCCAGGGAGAGCCAGAACCGCTCCAAGCCGCCTTCGTTGCGGCGCAGCGAGCCGAGGACCGCGGCCTCGCGGCCGGCGTCCTCGACGGTCTCCTGCAGCCCGACCGTCAGCACCGGGTGGGGGCTGGACTCGATGAACACCCCGAAGCCCTGCTCCAGCAGGGTTCGGACCGCCTGCTCCAGCTCGACGGTCTGGCGCAGGTTGCGGAACCAGTAACCGCCGTCCAGCTCGGGTCCGGTCATCCACTCGCCGGTCACCGTCGACAGGAACGGCACCTGCGCCTCACCCGGGGTGATCGGCGCCAGAAGCTTCCCGAGTTCTTCTTCGAGGAGGTCGACCTGCGCCGAATGCGACGCGTAGTCGACCGCGATCCGCCGCGCCCGCACCCCGTCCGCCTCGCAGGAGGCCAACAGCTCGTCCAGGGCCTCTACTTCGCCGGAGACCACGACCGAGGAGGGGCCGTTCACCGCGGCAACGGAGATCCGGTCCTCGCCCCACGCAGCGATCCGCTCGCGCACCTGCGCGGCCGGCAGCGCCACCGACACCATGCCACCCAGACCCGCGAGCACCCGGCCGATCGCCTGACTGCGCAGAGCCACGACACGGGCCGCATCCTCCAGCGACAAGATCCCCGCCACACACGCGGCCGCGATCTCGCCCTGCGAGTGACCGATCACCGCAGCCGGACGCACCCCCGCGGCCTTCCACACCTCCGCCAGCGACACCATCACCGCGAACAACGCGGGCTGCACCACATCCACGCGCTCCAGCGAAGGAGCGCCCTCCGCACCGCGCAGCACATCCACCAGCGACCAATCGGTGAACGGCTCCAGCGCCCGCGCACACTCCCCCAGCCGCTCCGCGAACACCGGCGAGGAATCCAGCAACTCCGCCGCCATACCGACCCACTGCGAGCCCTGGCCCGGGAACACGAACACCGTCTTGCCGCTGTGGGTCGACCCCTGGACGACGTGGGACGACGGCTCGCCCGCGGCCATAGCGGTGAGGGCCCGTACGTAGTCGGCACGCTCGCGGCCGACCAGGACCGCGCGCCGTGCGTGTGCGGCGCGGGTGGTGGCCAGGGAGTGGCCCACGTCGGCGGGGCGCAGGCCGGGATGGGCCTCCAGGTGGGCGAGGAGACGTTCGGCCTGGCCGCGCAGCGCGTTCTCGCTCTTGGCGGTCAGCGTCCAGGGCAGGACGTCCGAAAGGCTCGACGCGATCAGGACGGGAGGCTGCTCCGGCTCCGCGGTCGCCGCCTCGTCGGCGGTCTCCGCGACCTCGGCGTCGGTCTCGGCGTGGGTCTCGGCCTCCGCAGGAGCGGGGGCAGTCGCCTCCTCGATGATGATGTGCGCGTTGGTGCCGCTGACACCGAACGAGGAGACGGCGGCCCGGCGCGCGCGACCGGTCTCCGGCCAGGCCTGACCCTCCGTCAACAGGGAGACCGCGCCGGCCGACCAGTCCACGTTGGACGAGGGCGTGTCCACGTGCAGGGTCCTGGGGAGCCTGCCGTGGCGGATCGCCATGACCATCTTGATGATGCCGGCGACGCCGGCGGCGGCCTGCGTGTGGCCGATGTTCGACTTGATCGAGCCGAGCCACAGCGGCTGGTCGTCGCTGTGCTCCTTGCCGTAGGTGGCCAGCAGGGCCTGCGCCTCGATGGGGTCGCCCAGCGTCGTGCCGGTGCCGTGTGCCTCGACGGCGTCGACATCGGAGGGCGTGAGGCGCGCGTCGGCCAGGGCGGCGCGGATCACGCGCTGCTGGGACGGGCCGTTGGGGGCGGTGAGGCCGTTGCTCGCGCCGTCCTGGTTGACGGCGGAGCCGCGGACCACGGCGAGCACGGGGTGGCCGTTGCGCCGCGCGTCCGACAGGCGCTCGACCAGGAGCATGCCCGCGCCCTCGGCCCAGCCGGTGCCGTCGGCCGCGTCGGCGAAGGACTTGCAGCGGCCGTCGAAGGACAGGCCGCGCTGCCGGCTGAACTCGGTGAAGGTGCCCGGCGTGGCCATGACGGTGGCGCCGCCGGCGAGGGCGAGCGAGCACTCGCCCTTGCGGAGCGACTGCATGGCGAGGTGCAGGGTGACGAGGGAGGACGAGCAGGCCGTGTCGACGGTGAGGGCCGGCCCCTCCAGGCCGAAGGTGTACGACACGCGGCCCGAGGCGACGCTGCTGGAGGCGCCGGTGACGAGGTAGCCCTCGGCCTCCTCGGGGATGGACCGCAGGCGCGCCGCGTAGTCGTGGTACATGACGCCCGCGAAGACACCGGTCCGGCTGCCGCGCAGCGAGGCCGGGTCGATGCCGGCGCGCTCGAACACCTCCCACGAGGTCTCCAGCAGGAGCCGCTGCTGCGGGTCCATGGCCAGTGCCTCGCGCGGCGATATCCCGAAGAACGCGGGGTCGAACCAGTTGGCGTCGTGCAGGAAGCCGCCCTGCTGCACGTAGCTCGTGCCCTGCCCGTCGGGGTCGGCGTCGAACAGCCGCTCCATGTCCCAGCCCCGGTCGGTGGGGAACGGGGAGATGGCGTCGGCCCCCTCCGACACGAGCCGCCACAGGTCCTCGGGCGACTCGACGCCGCCCGGGTAGCGGCAGCTCATGCCGACGATCGCGATCGGCTCCGCCTCCGCCGACTCGACCTCTTGAAGCCGGCGACGGGTCTCGTGGAGATCTGCCGTCACGCGCTTCAGGAAGTACCGAAGCTTTTCCTCGTTCATGCTTGCATCCCTCGTACGGAAGTCAGAAAGGCGGAGTCGTGGGAAGGGCGGGCCGGACCGTCGCGTCAGGAGATCCCGAATTCCTTGCCGATGAAGTCGAAGAGGTCGTCATCGGTGGCGGTCTCCAGCACTTCGGCCACGTCGGCGCCGTCGGAGCCCTCGGTCTCACCTGCCGCGCTCCACGCCGCCAGCAGGGCCTGCAGTCGCTCGGTGATCCGGTTCCGGCCGTCGTCGTCCGGCACGGCTTCGACGAGCGTCCGCTCCAGGCGGTCCAGTTCGGCGAGCAGCGGGGGAACCGCCGCGGCGCCGCCCTGCCAGAGCTCGTCGCGCAGGAATTCCACGATGGCGTTCGGGGTCGGGTAGTCGAAGACGAGCGTGGCCGGCAGCCGCACTCCCGTTGCCGCGCCCAGGCGGTTGCGGAGTTCGACCGCGGTGAGGGAGTCGAAGCCGACGTCGCTGAACGACCGTGCGCCGTCGACCGCTTCGGGACCGGCGAAGCCGAGCACGCCCGCGACGTGACCGCGGACCAGCTCCAGCAGCGCCTCCTCGCGTCCCTCCTTCGACAGTCCGGCCAGGCGCTCCCGCAGGGCGGCGCCTCCCTGCGCACCTCCGTCGGCGGCACCCGCCGCGCGCCGGTTGGGGACGCGGACCAGACCGCTGAGCAGCGGCGGCAGCATGCCTCCGCCGGTGACCTGGGCGCGCAGGGCGGTCAGGTCGAGTTTGACGGGTACGAGGGCCGCGGTCGTTGAGGCGGCGGCGCTGTCGAAGAGGGCCAGGCCCTCCTGCTCGGACAGGGCATTGACGCCACCGCGTCCGAGGCGGGACACCTCGCCGGCCTCCAGCTCGCCTGCCATGCCGCCGTCCCACAGGCCCCACGCCAGTGACGTGGCCGCGAGGCCCTGCGCCCTGCGGTGCGCGGCGAGTGCGTCGAGGAAGGAGTTGGCGGCGGCGTAGTTCGCCTGACCCGCGCCGCCGAAGACACCGGCGGCGGAGGAGAAGAGGACGAAGGCCGCCAGGTCCATGTCCTGCGTGAGTTCGTGGAGGTTCCACGCCGCGTCCACCTTCGGACGCAGGACCCTCGACAGGCGCTCCTGGTCAAGGGACGCGATCACGCCGTCGTCCAGGACACCGGCGGTGTGCACCACCGCCGACAGCGGACGCTCCGCCAGCACCCCGGACAGCGCATCGCGGTCGGCCACGTCGCACGCCGCCCACGCCACCGACGCACCCAGACCCGCCAGTTCGGCGGTCAGGTCCCCGGCACCGGGGGCGTCCTCGCCGCGGCGGCTGACCAGGAGCAGGTCCCGTACGCCGTACTCGGTCACCAGATGGCGGGCGAACAGGCTGCCCAGCGCACCACTGGCACCCGTCACCAGCACCGTGCCGTCCAGGGCGAGCGGCTCGGCGTCCGGTGCCACGACCGCGCGGACGAGGCGCGGCACGCGGACCGCGCCGTCCCGCACGGCGGCCTCCGGCTCGCCCGCGGCGAGCACGGCGGGCAGCACCTGGTAGGAGGCTTCTGCGTCGTCGGTGTCGATCAGGAGGAAGCGGCCCGGGTTCTCCGACTGCGCCGACCGCACCAGGCCCCACACCGGGGCATGCGCCAGGTCCGCGACCTCCTCGTCCGGGACGGACGCCACCGCGCCCCGCGTCAGGAAGGCCAGGCGTGAATCGGCGAACCGCTCGTCGCCGAGCCACTCCTGCAGCAGTGCGAGCACCCGTCCGGTCCCGGCGTGCGCCGCACCCGGCAGGTCGTCGGACGCGGCACCGGCCAGCGGCACCACGACGACCTCCGGCAGGGCCTCGCCGTCGCCGGCGAGGGCGGTCAGACCCGCGCACATCTCGTAGCGGACGCCCGCGGCGTCGAGACCCGCGTGGCCGGAACCGTCGGCCATCAGCAGTGCCATGGGGCGCTGCTGGGCGGCCGGCACCGGGGCGAGGTGCAGCGCCGTCCAGTCGACCTCGAACAGCGACTCCATGCGCCCGCCGCGCGCCGCGGCACCGATCTGCTCGGGCGAGACGGCCCGCAGCACGAGCGACTCCACCGAGGCGACGGGCGCCCCGGTCGCGTCGGCCAGGTGCAGGGACACCGTGTCGCGGCCGGCCGGGGCCAGCCGGACGCGTACCGCCGCCGCGCCGGTGGCGTGCAGGCGCACTCCGCCCCACGCGAACGGCAGACGTCCCTGCCCGGTGTCCTCCACGAGTCCGCCGAGGCCGGCGGCGTGGAGGGTGGCGTCGAGGAGGGCCGGGTGCAGCCCGAACCACTCCGCCGTCGCGGCCGCGTCCTCGTCGAGGCCCACCTCGGCGAAGACCTCGTCACCAAGTCGCCAGGCCGCGCGCAGGCCCTGGAAGACCGGGCCGTAGTCGAATCCGGCGGCTGCCATGCCGTCGTACAGCCCGTCGATGGCGATCGGCTCCGCACCCGGCGGCGGCCAGGCCGCCAGGTCGGAAGCGGGGGCCGGGACCGCCGCCGCGGGGGCGAGCACACCGCCCGCGTGCCGCGTCCACGGCTCGTCGGCGGGTGCGTTCTCGCCGCGCGAGTGGAGCGCCACGGCCCGGCGGCCGTCGTCGTCCGCGCCGGCGACGGAGAGCCGCAGCTGCACACCGCCCGACTCCGGCAGCACCAGCGGCGCCTCCAGCGTCAGGTCGTCCAGGACCTCGCTGCCGACCTGCTCGCCGGCGCGCAGCGCCAGTTCGACGAAGGCGGTGCCCGGCAGGAGCACCGAGCCCATGACGGCGTGGTCCGCGAGCCACGGGTGCGTGGTCAGCGACAGGCGCCCGGTGAAGAGGACCCCGTCCGAGTCCGGCAGCTCGACCGCCGCGCCGAGCAGCGGGTGGTCCGCCGCGCCGAGTCCGGCCGAGGTGACGTCGCCGATGAAGTGGCCGCCCGACTCCAGCCAGTACCACTCGCGCTGGAAGGCGTAGGTGGGCAGTTCGACCTGCCGGCCACCGGTCCGCGCGAAGTACGCCTCCCAGTCCACGGTCACTCCCGTGGCGTGGGCCTGGGCGAGTGCGGTGGTGACGGTCTCGGCCTCGGGCCGGCCGCCGCGCAGGGCCGGGGCGAAGGCGGCGCCTTCGGCGGTCAGGCAGTCCTGGGCCATGGCGGAGAGGACGCCGTCGGGGCCGAGTTCGAGATACGTGGTGACGCCCGCCGTCTCCAGGGCCCGGACGCCGTCGAGGAAGCGGACGGCCTCACGGACGTGCCGCACCCAGAAGTCGGGCGACGTCACCTCGTCGGTGACCAGGGCGCCGGTGAGGTTGGAGACGAGGGGGATGCGGGGCGAGGCGTAGGACAGGCCCTCGGCGACCTTGCGGAAGTCCGCGAGCATGGGGTCCATGTGCGGGGAGTGGAAGGCGTGGCTGACCGTCAGCCGCTTCGACTTGCGGTCCGGGAACTCCGCGGCGATGGCGACCGCGGCGTCCTCGTCACCGGCGATGACCACCGAGCGCGGCCCGTTGACGGCGGCGATGCTCACCCGCTCGTTCAGCAGCGGCAGGACTTCGTCCTCGGCCGCTTCGAGGGCGATCATCACACCGCCCGTGGGCAGTGCCTGCATCAGCCGTCCGCGCGCCTCGACCAGCGTGCTGGCGTCCGCCAGGGACAGCACCCCGGCGACGTGGGCGGCGGCGATCTCGCCGATGGAGTGACCGGAGAGGTAGTCCGGCTTCACGCCCCACGACTCGACCAGTCGGAAGAGCGCCACTTCGACGGCGAAGAGGGCCGGCTGCGTGTTCGCGGTCTCGTTCAGCAGGTCGCTGTCGTCGCCGAACAGGACGTCCTTCAGCGGCACATCGAGGTGCGCGCAGACCGCGTCGAGCGCGCCGGCGAACACCGGGTAGGTGTCGTACAGCTCCCGGCCCATGCCGAGTCGCTGGCTGCCCTGCCCGGTGAAGAGGAAGGCGAGCTTTCCGGCGCCTGCCGTGCCCCGCACCACCGAGGCCGCCGGGCCGTCGGCCTCCACGGCCGCCAGGCCGCGCAGCAGCTCGTCCCGGCCGGGGGCGACAACGACCGCACGGTGCTCGAAGGCGGCGCGCCGGGTGGCGAGGGTGTACGCCACATCGGCGGCGGCGAGGCCAGGTGCCTCTTCGAGGTGGGCCCGCAGTCGGGCCGCCTGGTCGCGGAGGCCGTCCGGGGTCTTGGCCGACAGCACGTACGCGCGGACGGAACCGTCGTCCTCGGCGGGAGCCTGGGCGACGCTCTGGCGCGGGGCGAGGTCGTCGGGGGCCTGCTCGATGATCGTGTGGGCGTTGGTGCCGCTGATGCCGAACGACGAGATGCCGGCGCGGCGCGGGCGGCCGGTCTCCGGCCAGTCCGTCTGCTCGGTCAGCAGCGAGACCGCGCCCTCGGACCAGTCCACGTGCGGAGTCGGCTCGTCCACGTGCAGCGTCCGCGGCAGCACGCCGTGGCGCATCGCCATGATCATCTTGATGATGCCCGCCACGCCTGCCGCGGCTTGGGTGTGGCCGATGTTGGACTTGACCGAGCCCAGCCACAGCGGCTGCTCGTCGCCGTGCTCCTGACCGTAGGTGGCCAGGAGGGCCTGGGCCTCGATCGGGTCGCCCAGCGTCGTGCCCGTACCGTGCGCCTCGACCGCGTCGATCTCGGCGGCGGTGAGCCGGGCATTGGCCAGGGCCTGCCGGATCACACGCTGCTGGGAGGGACCGTTGGGGGCGGTGAGGCCGTTGCTGGCACCGTCCTGGTTGATCGCCGAGCCGCGGACCACCGCGAGGACCGGGTGGCCGTTGCGGCGGGCGTCGGACAGCCGCTCGACGAGCAGCATGCCCGCGCCTTCGGCCCAGCTGGTGCCGTCGGCAGCGGCAGCGAAGGACTTGATCCGGCCGTCGGGGGCCAGGCCACGCTGGCGGCTGAACTCGGTGAAGGTGCCGGGCGACGCCATGACGGTCACACCACCGGCCAGTGCCATCGTGCACTCGCCGTTGCGCAGCGCCTGGATCGCCCAGTGCAGTGCCACCAGCGACGACGAGCACGCGGTGTCGACCGTGACCGCCGGACCCTCCAGGCCGAACGCGTAGGACACACGGCCCGACGCGATGCTCCCGGAATTGCCGGTGCCGAGATATCCCTCGACGCCCTCGGGAACAGCCGTCAGACGACTCGAGTAGTCGTGGTACATCACACCGGCGAAGACGCCCGTGTGGCTGCCGCGCATCGCGGCCGGGTCGATGCCCGCCCGCTCGAACGCCTCCCACGAGGTCTCCAGCAGCAGCCGCTGCTGCGGATCCATCGCCACCGCCTCACGCGGCGAGATCCCGAAGAACGCGGGGTCGAACCGACCCGCGTCGTGCAGGAAGCCACCCGACTGCGTGTAGCTCGTCCCCCGGCCGTCCGGGTCCGGGTCGAACAGCGCGTCCAGATCCCAGCCACGACCCTGCGGGAACGGCGAGATCGCATCGCCGCCACCCAGCACCAAGCGCCAGAGATCCTCGGGGGTCTCCACCCCACCCGGATAGCGACAGCTCATGCCCACGATCGCGATCGGCTCGTCGTCCAGCGTCCCGGCCCGCACCGGCACCAACGCGGCACCGGCCGGCTCCACCAGACCCAGAACCTCGCCCAGCAAGAACTCCGCGAGGGCCCCGGCCGTCGGGTAGTCGAAGACCAGCGTCGCCGGCAGCCGCACACCCGCCACAGAACCCAACCGGTTCCGCAGCTCGACCGCGGTCAGCGAGTCGAAGCCCAACTCCTTGAACGCACGGTCCGCAGGCACCTGGTCGACCGAACCATGGCCCAGAACACCCGCCACCTCACCCCGCACCACATCGAGTACGGCCTCGGCCCGCTCGTCCTGGGGCAGCGTTGCGAGCTGCCGGGCGAGCTTGCCCGCCGCGGCCGAACCGGCCTTCGCGGCACGGCGAGTGGGAACGCGGACCAGGCCGCTCAGCAGCGGCGGCAGCATCCCACTGCCCGCTTGAGCGCGGAGCGCGGCCAGGTCGAGCTTCATGGGCACGAGGACCGGGGCCTGAGTGGCGTTGGCGGTGTCGAAGAGCGCGAGGCCCTCGTCCTCCGTCAGGGCGTCCACGCCGCCCCGACCGGAACGCGCCACCTCGCCGGCCATGCCGCCGTCCCACAGGCCCCAGGCCAGTGAGGTCGCGGCCAGGCCCTGCGCCCGGCGGTGCGCGGCGAGGGCGTCCAGGAAGACGTTGGCGGCCGCGTAGTTCGCCTGACCCGCGCCACCGAAGACACCGGCAGCGGAGGAGAACAGCACGAACGCCGCCAGGTCCATGTCCTGCGTGAGCTGGTGGAGGTTCCACGCCGCGTCGACCTTCGGACGCAGGACCGCCGACAGACGCTCCTGGTCCAGGGACGCGATGACGCCGTCGTCCAGGACACCGGCGGTGTGCACCACCGCTGTCAGCGGACGCTCCGCCAGCAGCCCGGCCAGTGCGTCCCGGTCGGCCACGTCGCACGCCGCCCAGGCCACCGACGCACCCAGATCCGTGAGCTCCGCCGTCAGCTCCGCAGCACCCGGAGCGTCCTCACCCCGGCGGCTCACCAGCAGCAGATCCCGCACCCCGTACTCGGACACCAGATGGCGGGCGAACAGGCCGCCCAGCGCACCACTGGCACCCGTCACCAACACCGTGCCATCGAGCACCGGGAGTTCGACGTCGGGATCCGCGACGGCCCGCGTCAGACGCGGCGCCAGGAACTCCCCGGCCCGGACCGCGATCTCCGGCTCACCGGTGGCCAACGCCACCGCCACGGTCTCCGGGGCGATCTCACCGTCGAGGTCGACCAGACCGAAACGGCCCGGGTTCTCCGACTGCGCCGAACGGACCAAGCCCCACACCGGGGCGTGCACCAGATCCGCGACCTCGTCGCCGGGTGCAGCGGCCACCGCGCCCCGGGTCAGGAACACCAGACGCGAGTCGGCGAACCGCTCATCGCCCAGCCACTCCTGCACCAGCGCGAGCACCCGCCCGGTCTCCGCATGCACCACACCGGCCACGTCCGGCACCGACTCGTCGACCACACACGGCACGACCAGCACCGCCGGAACCGCGCCGCCCTCAGCATCGAAGGTCTGGAGTCCGGCACTCGCCAGCGTCCAGTCGCCGACCGAACCGCCGGCCTGCACCGGCGACCACTCGACGCGGAACAGCTGGTCACTTTGACCGGCACCCGGCCCGGCGAACTGCTCCGGCGAGAACGCCCGCAGCACAAGACCGGCCACGGACGCCACCGGAACGCCCTCGGCGTCCGCCAGCTCCAGCGCCACGACATCGCGGCCCGTACGCGACAGCCGCACCCGTACCTCGGACGCGCCGACGGCGTGGACGGTCACGCCCTGCCAGGAGAACGGCAGCTTCGCCTCACCGTCCGCGCTGTCGGTGCCGCTCACACCCAACGCGTGCAGCGCCGCGTCCAGCAGCGCCGGATGCACTCCGAAGGCAGCCGCCTCGGCCTCCACCGACTCCGGCAGCCGCACCTCGGCGAACACGTCCTCACCGAGACGCCACACCGACCGCAGACCGCGGAACACCGGCCCATATCCGAAGCCCGCATCCGCCAGACCCTCGTACAAGCCGTCAATCGCGACCGGCTCGGCCCCGACCGGCGGCCACACCGCCAGATCGAAGCCCGGCACCGCACCTCGCCCGGCCAGCACACCAGCGGCATGCCGCACCCACGACGCATCCTCCGCCGCGCCCTCGAACCGCGAATGCAGCACCAGCGCACGACGGCCCTCACCGTCCTCGGCACCCACCGACAGCCGCAGCTGCACTCCACCGTGCTCCGGCAGCACCAACGGCGCCTCAAGCGTCAGATCCTCCAGGACCTCACACCCGACCAGCTCACCCGCACGCACCGCCAACTCGACGAAGGCAGTACCCGGCAGCAACACCGAGCCCATGACCGCGTGATCCGCAAGCCACGGATGCGTCGTCAGCGACAGACGCCCGGTGAAGACGACCCCGTCCGAATCCGGCAGCTCGACCGCCGCACCCAGCAACGGGTGATCCGCCACACCGAGACCGAATCCTGTGGCATCGCCGCGGCCGGCCTGTGCGCCGCCCGACTCGAGCCAGAACCACTCGCGCTGGAAGGCGTAGGTGGGCAGTTCGACCTGCCGACTGCCGGTCGGCGCGAAGTACGCCTCCCAGTCCACGGTGACTCCGGCGGTGTAGGCCTGGGCCAGAGCAGCGGTCAGGGTGCCGACCTCGGGTCGGCCGCCGCGCAGTGCCGGGGCGAAGGTCGCCCCGTCCTCGGTCAGGCAGTCCTGGGCCATGGCCGACAGGACGCCGTCGGGGCCGAGTTCGAGATAGGTGGTGACGCCCGCGGCCTCCAGAGCGCGGACGCCGTCGAGGAAGCGGACAGCCTCGCGGACGTGCCGGACCCAGAAGTCGGGCGAGGACATCTCGTCGGTGACGACGGCACCGGTCAGGTTCGAGACGACCGCGATACGCGGGGCGCCGAACGACAGCCCGGCAACAACCTCGCGGAACGCGTCCAGCATCCCGTCCATGTGCGGGGAGTGGAAGGCGTGACTGACCGTCAGGCGCTTCGACTTGCGGTCACCGAAGGACTCCACGATCGCCGTCGCAGCGTCCTCGTCACCCGCGATCACCACCGCCTGAGGGCCGTTGACCGCGGCGATGCTCACGCGGTCGTTCAGCAACGGCAGGACCTCGTCCTCCGACGCCTGCACCGCGATCATCACGCCACCGGCCGGAAGCGCCTGCATCAACCGCCCACGCGCCTCGACCAGCGTGCACGCGTCCTCCAGCGACAGCACCCCGGCAACGTGGGCGGCGGCGATCTCGCCGATGGAGTGGCCGGACACGAAGTCCGGCTTCACACCCCAGGACTCCAGCAGCCGGAAGAGAGCGACCTCGACCGCGAACAGCGCCGGCTGCGCGGACTCCGTACGGTCCAAGGCCTCGGCGTCGTCCCCGAACAGCACATCCAGACCCAGCCGCTCACGCACCGCATCCAGCGCCTCCGCGAACACCGGATAGGCGTCGTACAACTCACGCCCCATCCCGAGCCGCTGGCTGCCCTGCCCCGTGAACAGGAACGCGAGCTTGCCCGTGGTCGGGGACGAACCCCGCACCAGGCCCGCGGCACCCTGTCCCTCGGCGAGGGCGGCCAGGCCGCGCAGCAGCTCGTCCCGGTCCGCCGCCACGACCGCCGCACGCTGCTGGAATGCGGCGCGTTTGGTGGCCAGCGAGTAGGCCACATCGGCGGTGCCGATCTCCGGGGCCTCTTCGAGGAGGTGCGTACGCAGGCGGGCCGCCTGGTCGCGCACGGCGTCCTCGGTCTTCGCCGACAGCACGTAGGGCAGTACGGTGGTTGCCGGAGCGGCGGGAGTCGGCCTTGCCTTCGTGATCGGGGCGAGGTCGTCGGGGGCCTGCTCGATGATCGTGTGGGCGTTGGTGCCGCTGATACCGAAGGACGAGATGCCGGCGCGCCGCGGGCGGCCCGTCTCGGGCCACGGAACCGAGTCGGTCAGGAGGGAGACCGCGCCTTCGGACCAGTCGACGTGCGGGGTCGGCTCGTCCACATGCAGGGTCCGCGGCAGCACGCCGTGGCGCATCGCCATGATCATCTTGATGATGCCCGCGACACCGGCCGCGGCCTGGGTGTGGCCCATGTTGGACTTGATGGAGCCGATCCAGAGCGGCTGCTCGTCACTGTGCTCCTGGCCGTAAGTGGCAAGGAGCGCCTGGGCCTCGATCGGGTCACCCAGGGTCGTGCCCGTGCCGTGCGCCTCGACCGCGTCGATCTCGTCGCCCGACAGGCCCGCGCTCGCGAGCGCGGCGCGGATCACCCGCTGCTGCGACGGACCGTTCGGCGCCGTCAGACCGTTGCTCGCGCCGTCCTGGTTGATCGCCGAACCGCGGACCACCGCCAGCACCGGGTGGCCGTTGCGGCGCGCGTCCGACAGCCGCTCCACGAGCAGCATGCCCGCGCCTTCGGCCCAGCTCGTACCGTCCGCCGCCGCAGCGAAGGACTTGATCCGGCCGTCGGGGGCCAGGCCGCGCTGCCGGCTGAACTCCGTGAAGGTGCCCGGCGTCGCCATGACCGTCACACCACCGGCGAGCGCCATCGTGCACTCGCCGTTGCGCAGCGCCTGGATCGCCCAGTGCAGTGCCACCAGCGACGACGAACACGCGGTGTCGACCGTGACCGCCGGGCCCTCGAGCCCGAACGCGTAGGACACACGGCCCGATGCGATGCTCCCGGAATTGCCGGTGCCGAGGTATCCCTCGACGCCGTCAGGCACGGAGGTGATCCGGGTGGCGTAGTCGTGGTACATGATGCCCGCGAAGACGCCGGTACGGCTGCCGCGCATCGCGGCCGGGTCGATGCCCGCCCGCTCGAACGCCTCCCACGAGGTCTCCAGCAGCAGCCGCTGCTGCGGATCCATCGCCACCGCCTCACGCGGCGAGATCCCGAAGAACGCAGGGTCGAAGCGACCCGCGTCGTGCAGGAAGCCACCCGACTGCGTGTAGCTCGTCCCGCGGCCGTCCGGGTCCGGATCGAACAGCGCGTCCAGATCCCACCCACGACCCTGCGGGAACACCGAGATGGCATCCCCGCCACCGACCACCAGCCGCCACAGATCCTCCGGGGTCTCCACCCCACCCGGATACCGGCAGCTCATGCCCACGATCGCGATCGGCTCGTCGTCCAGCACCCCGGCCCGTACCGGCACCGACGCCGCGCCAGTCGGCTGCTCGACCAGACCCAGAACCTCACCCAGCAAGAACTCCGCCAGCGCGCCGGCCGTCGGGTAGTCGAAGACCAGCGTCGCCGGCAGCCGCACACCCGCCACCGAACCCAACCGGTTCCGCAACTCCACCGCGGTCAGCGAGTCGAAGCCCAGCTCCTTGAACGCACGGTCCGCAGGCACCTCGTCGACCGAACCATGACCCAGAACACCCGCCACCTCACCCCGCACCACGTCCAGCAGCGCGGCGAGGCGCTCGTTCTCGGCGAGTCCGGCCACCCGCTCACGCAGTGCGGACGCGCCGGCCGCGGCACCGTGCGCGGCCGCCCGTCGCGCCGGGACGCGAACGAGCCCGCGCAGCAGGTCGGGCAGCATCCCGCTGCGCGCCTGGAGGCGCAGGGCGGGCATGTCCAGCGGCAGCGGGACGAGCAGCGGCTCGGTCGTGCGCTGCGAGGCGTCGAAGAGGGCGAGGCCGGTCTCAGGGGCCAGTACGGTGATGCCGCCGCGGTTGATCCGTTCGCGATCGGTCTCCCCCAGGTCCCCGCCCATGCCGCCGTCCCACAGGCCCCAGGCCAGCGACGTCGCCGCCAGCCCCTGCGACCTGCGGTGCGCGGCGAGGGCGTCCAGGAAGACGTTCGCCGCCGCGTAGTTCGCCTGACCCGCGCCACCGAAGACACCGGCAGCGGAGGAGAACAGCACGAACGCCGACAGATCCATGTCCCGCGTCAGCTCGTGGAGATTCCACGCAGCGTCCACCTTCGGACGCAGCACCGCCGACAAACGCTCCGCCGTCAGCGACCCGACCACACCGTCGTCCAGGACACCGGCAGTGTGGACCACCGCCGTCAGCGGCCGCTCCGCCAGCAGCCCGGCCAAGGCGTCCCGGTCCGCCACATCGCACGCCGCCCACGACACCGACGCACCCAGCTCTGCCAGTTCAGCGGACAGGGCCGCCGCGCCCGGGGCGTCCTCGCCACGGCGGCTGACCAGCAGCAGATCCCGCACCCCGTACTCGGACACGAGATGACGCACGAACAGACCGCCCAGCTCACCGCTGGCACCCGTCACCAGCACCGTGCCCTGTGCGTCCAGCGCAGGGACGGTGTCGCCGGCCGCGGCAGCGGCGGCCAGTCGCGGCACGCGGAGGGTGTCGCCGCGTACGGCCAACTGGGCCTCGGCGGTCGCCAGCGCCTTCGGCAGAACGCCCACGGAAAGCGAGTTGATGTCGGTGTCGACGTCCATCAGGCCGAAACGGCCCGGGTTCTCCGACTGCGCCGACCGCACCAGGCCCCACAGCGAGGCGTGCGCGAGGTCCGCCACGTCCTCACCGGGCAGGGCCGCGACGGCGCCACGCGTCAGGAACACCAGACGCGAGTCGCCGAAGCGCTCGTCACCCAGCCACTCCTGCACGAGATCCAGCGCCCACTGCGCGGCGGCATGCGCCGCATCGACGACATCTCGCATCGGGTCGTCGGTCACGCACGGTACGACCAGCACCGCCGGGACGGTCCCGCCCTCGGCGGCCACACCACGCAGCGCCGCCAGGTCGGCGAACGCCTGGGATCCGGCGCCCAGCAGCATCCAGTCGTCCGCCACGGAACCGGCGGCAGCGGCGGTCCGGAGCTCGGGCCAGTCCACGCGGAACAGGGAGTCGCGGGTGGCGTCCTGGGCCGTGCTCAGCTGGTCGCGGCTCACGCCGCGGAGTGCGAGGCCGGCCACGGACGCCACCGGCGCACCGGTGGTGTCGGCGATCTGCAGGGCGACCTCGTCGCCGTGGACGGGGGTGAACCGCACGCGCAGCGCGGACGCGCCGACGGCGTGGACGGTCACGCCCTGCCAGGAGAACGGCAGCTTCGCCTCACCGTCCGCGCCTTCGGTTGCACTCACGCCCAGCGCGTGCAGCGCCGCGTCGAGCAGCGCCGGATGCAGCCCGAAGGCAGCCGCCTCGGCCTCCACCGACTCCGGCAGCCGCACCTCGGCGAACACGTCGTCACCGAGACGCCACACCGACCGCAGACCACGGAACACCGGCCCGTAACCGAACCCGGCCTCCGCCAGACCCTCGTACAGACCGTCAATCGCGACCGGCTCCGCCCCGACCGGCGGCCACACCGCCAGTTCGAAGCCCGGCACCGCGCCTCGCTCGGCCAACACACCAGCGGCATGCCGCACCCACGACGCATCCTCCGCCGCACCCTCGAACCGCGAATGCAGCACCAGCGCCCGCCGGCCCTCACCGTCACCGGCACCCACCGACAGCCGCAGCTGCACACCACCGTGCTCCGGCAGCACCAACGGCGCCTCAAGCGTCAGATCCTCAAGAACCTCACACCCGACCAGCTCACCCGCACGCACCGCCAACTCGACGAAGGCCGTACCCGGCAGCAACACCGAGCCCATGACCGCATGATCCGCAAGCCACGGATGCGTCGTCAGCGACAGACGACCGGTGAACACCACCCCATCCGAATCCGGCAGCTCGACCGCCGCACCCAGCAACGGGTGATCCGCCGCACCGAGACCGGCCGACGCGACATCGCCCTGCGAGCGACCCGCGTCCAGCCAGTAGACGGAGCGCTGGAAGGCGTAGGTCGGCAGGTCGACGCGCTGGGGGCGGTCGGGGGCGAAGTACGTCTGCCAGTCGACGGGAACACCGCGGACGTGGGCGGTCGCGACTGCCGTGAGCAGCGTCTCGGCCTCCGGCCGGCCGTTCCTCAGGGCCGGGGCGAAGGCGGCGTTCTCGCCGGTCAGGCACTCCTGAGCCATGGCCGACAGCACACCGTCGGGGCCGAGTTCGAGGTACGTGGTGACGCCCGCGGCCTCCAGGGCACGGACACCGGCCAGGAAGCGCACGGCCTCACGGACATGGCGCACCCAGAACTCGGGCGAGGACATCTCGTCGGTGACGACGGCACCGGTGAGGTTCGAGACGACCGGGATACGGGGGGCTTCGAAGGAGAGCCCTGTCACGACCTCACGGAAGGCGTCGAGCATGCCGTCCATGTTCGGCGAGTGGAACGCATGACTGACCGTCAGACGCTTCGACTTCCGGTCGCCGAAGGACTCCACGATCGCGACCGCGGCATCCTCGTCACCGGCAATCACCACCGCCTGCGGACCGTTGACGGTGGCGATGCTCACACGCTCGGTGAGCAGCGGCAGGACCTCGTCCTCCGACGCCTGCACCGCGATCATCACACCGCCCGTGGGCAGCGCCTGCATCAACCGCCCACGCGCCTCGACCAGCGTGCACGCGTCCTCAAGCGACAGCACACCGGCAACGTGGGCGGCGGCGATCTCGCCGATGGAGTGGCCGGACACGAAGTCCGGCTTCACACCCCAGGACTCCAGCAGCCGGAAGAGAGCGACCTCCACCGCGAAAAGCGCCGGCTGCGCGAACTCCGTACGGTCCAACGCCTTCGCGTCGTCACCGAACAGCGCATCCAGACCCAGCCGTTCACGCACCGCGTCCAGCGCCTGCGCAAACACCGGATAGGCGTCGTACAACTCACGCCCCATCCCCAGCCGCTGACTCCCCTGCCCCGTGAACAGGAACGCCAGCTTCCCGGCACCGGCGGCGCCCCGCGTCACCGAACCCGACGTGGCATCCGCCGCCAGAGCGGCCAGGCCGCGCAGCAGCTCGTCCCGGTCCGCCGCCACGACCGCCGCACGCTGGTCGAACAGGGCGCGGCTGGTGACGAGGGAGTGGCCGATGTCGGCGGGGCGGGCGTCGGGGTGGGCCTCGACGTGGGCGTGCAGGGCGCCGGCCTGGGCGCGCAGCGCTTCCGGCGTCCGGGCGGAGAGGAGCCACGGGAGGGTGCGCGCGGCGGGCACGTCCCCAGCCGGGGCCGGGGCCGGGACCGGGGCCGAAACCGTGTCGGGGGCCTGCTCGATGATGGCGTGGGCATTGGTGCCGCTCATGCCGAACGAGGAGATGCCGGCACGGCGCGGGCGACCGGTCTCGGGCCAGTCCATCTGCTCGGTCAGCAGCGAGACCGCGCCCTCGGACCAGTCGACGTGCGGGCTGGGCGCGTCCACGTGCAGGGTCTCCGGCAGCACGCCGTGCTGCATCGCGAGGACCATCTTGATGATGCCCGCGACACCGGCCGCGGCCTGCGTGTGGCCGAAGTTGGACTTGATGGAGCCCAGCCACAGCGGCTGGTCCTCGGTCTTGTCGCGGCCGTAGGTGGCCAGGAGCGCCTGGGCCTCGATCGGGTCGCCCAGAGTCGTGCCCGTACCGTGCGCCTCAACCGCGTCAACGTCCGCGGCCGTCAGGCCGGCGTTCGCGAGCGCGGCGCGGATCACCCGCTGCTGGGACGGGCCGTTCGGGGCCGTGAGGCCGTTGCTCGCACCGTCCTGGTTGACCGCCGAGCCGCGGACCACCGCCAGGACCGGGTGGCCGTTGCGGCGCGCGTCCGACAGCCGCTCCACGAGCAGCATGCCGGCGCCCTCGCCCCACGCGGTGCCGTCGGCGGCGGCCGCGAAGGGCTTGCAGCGGCCGTCGGCGGCCAGGCCGCGCTGCCGGCTGAACTCGGTGAAGACGTCGGGGGTGGTGATGATGGTGACGCCGCCCGCGAGGGCGATCGTGCACTCGCCGTTGCGCAGGGCCTGCGCGGCGAGGTGCAGGGCGACCAGCGACGACGAGCACGCGGTGTCGACGGTGACGGCCGGGCCCTCGAAGCCGAAGGTGTACGACACGCGACCCGACGCGATGCTGCTGGAGCCGCCCGTGCCGAGGTAGCCCTCGACGCCTTCGGGGACCGTGTTCAGCCGCGAGACGTAGTCGTTGTGCATCTGGCCGACGAACACGCCGACTTGGCGGCCGCGCAGGTCGCCCGGGTCGATGCCGGCCCGCTCGAACGCCTCCCAGGACGTCTCCAGGAGCAGCCGCTGCTGGGGGTCCATGGCCAGGGCCTCGCGCGGGTTGATCCCGAAGAACGCGGGGTCGAAGTGGTGGGCGTCGTAGAAGAAGCCGCCTTCGCGGGCGTACGAGGTGCCGGGGCTGTCGGGGTCGGGGTTGTAGAGGCCGTCGAGGTCCCAGCCGCGGTCGGTGGGGAGGTGGCCGATGCCGTCGCGGCCGTCGGCGAGCAGGCTCCAGAGGTCCTCGGGGGTGCGGACGTCGCCGGGGAAGCGGCAGCTCATGGCGACGATCGCGATGGGGTCGTCGGCCTCGGCGGCGTTCGCGGCCCGGCCGGGGACGGCGGCGGCCGCTGCGGCAACCGCCGCCTGCGAGCCGAGGAGTTCGTCCTTGAGGTAGCCGGCGAGCACCATCGGCGTCGGGTAGTCGAAGACGAGGGTGGCGGGCAGGCGGATGCCGGCGGTCGCGCCGAGCCGGTTGCGGAACTCGACGGCGGTCAGCGAGTCGAAGCCGAGGTCCTTGAACGCGCGGGTGGGTTCGACGGCGTCCGGGGTGGCGTGGCCGAGGACGGCGGCGACCTGGCCGCGGACGAGGTCGAGCAGGAGGGCTTCGCGTTCGTCCTCGGGCAGGCGGACGAGCCGCTCCACGAGCGGCGTCCCGCCGCCTGCCGCGGGAGCCCCGGCGGCGGCGCGGCGGGTCGTGGTGCGGACCAGGCCGCGCAGGAGGTGGGGCACCATGCTCGCGTCGGCCCGGCGCAGCGGCGCGAGGTCGAGGTGCATGGGGACGAGGAGGGCGTCGCCGGTGCCGCGGGCGGTGTCGAGGAGGGCCAGGCCCTCGTCGGAGGACAGGCCGAGGACCCCGGAGCGGGTCATGCGGTCCTTGTCGGCGGTGTCGAGTTCGCCGGTCATGCCGCTGGCCTCGGCCCACAGTCCCCACGCGAGGGAGGTACCGGCGAGGCCGTGGGCCTGCCGGTGGCGGGCGAGGGCGTCGAGGAAGGCGTTGGCGGCGGCGTAGTTGGCCTGGCCGGCGCCGCCGAAGGTGCCCGCGGCGGAGGAGAAGAGGACGAAGTCCGCGAGGTCGAACCGGCGGGTGAGCTCGTGCAGGTGGAGCGCCGCGTCGGCCTTCGGACGCAGGACGGTGTCGAGCCGCTCCGGGGTGAGGGAGTCCAGGACGCCGTCGTCGAGGACGCCCGCGGTGTGCACGACGGCCGTCAGAGGGTGCTCGGCCGGTACGGAGTCGAGCAGCGCGGCCAGCGCGTCGCGGTCGGCGGTGTCGCAGGCGGCGAGGGTGACCTCGGCGCCCAGCTCGCGCAGTTCATCGGCGAGTTCACGGGCTCCGGCCGCGGATTCGCCGCGGCGGCTGGTGAGCAGCAGGTGGCGGGCCCCGCGCGCGGTGACGGCGTGCCGGGCGACGAGCGCGCCGAGGGTGCCGGTGCCGCCGGTGATGAGGACGGTGCCCTCGGGGTCCCAGCCGGTGGGCAGGGTCAGCACGATCTTGCCGACGTGGCGGGCCTGGCTGAGGTACCGGAAGGCCTCGGGGGCCTGGCGCAGGTCCCAGGCGGAGACCGGGACCGGCCGCAGGGCGCCGGCGTCGAAGAGGACCAGCAGCTCGGTGAGCATCTCCTGGATGCGGTCGAGGCCGGCCTCGGTCAGGTCGAAGGCCTGGTAGGCGACGCCGGGGTGGGCAGCGGCGACGTCCTCGGGCGAGCGGACGTCGGTCTTGCCCATCTCCACGAAGCGTCCGCCTCGCGGCAGCAGCCGCAGCGAGGCATCCACGAACTCCCGCGCCAGGGAATCCAGGACGACGTCGACACCCCGCCCACCGGTGGCGGTGCGGAAGGCGTCCTCGAAGTCGAGGGTGCGGGAGGAGGCGATGCGGTCGTCGGTGAGGCCGAGTCCGCGCAGGGTGTCCCACTTGCCGGGGCTGGCGGTGGCGTACACCTCGGCGCCCCAGTGGCGGGCGAGCTGGACGGCGGCCATGCCGACGCCGCCCGCGGCCGCCTGGATGAGGACGGACTCACCGCCGTGCAGTCCCGCGAGGTCGTGGAGCGCGTAGTACGCCGTCATGAAGACGATCGGCACCGACGCCGCCTCGGCGAAGGTCCAGCCGTCCGGCATCGGCGCGACCATGCGCCGGTCGACGACGGCCAGCGGGCCGAACGCACCCGGCAGCATGCCCATCACACGGTCGCCGGGGGCGAGGTCGGTGACGCCGGGGCCGGTCTCCACGACGAGGCCGGCGCCCTCACTGCCCATGAGGCCCGGGTCGCCCGGGTACATGCCGAGGGCGTTGAGGACGTCACGGAAGTTGAGGCCGGCGGCGCGGACGGCGACGCGGACCTGGCCGGGCTCCAGCGGTGCCTCGGACTCGGGGCTGGGCAGCAGGGTGAGGTTGTCCAGGGTGCCCTTGTCCTGGATGTCCATGCGCCAGGCGGTGGTGTCCGCGGGCGGGGTCAGCGCTGTCGTGGCGGGCACCCGGGCCAGGCGGGGCGCGTGGACGGTGCCGCGGCGGACGGCGAGTTGGGGTTCGCCGGTGGCGAGGGCCGCGGGCAGCGCCTGCGCGGAGGCGGGGTCGCCGTCGAGGTCGACGAGGACGAACCGGTCGGGGTTCTCGGACTGCGCGGTGCGGACCAGGCCCCACACGGCCGCGTGGGCGAGGTCGGCGACGTCCCAGTCGCTCTGGGTGGCGACGGCGCCCCGGGTGACGAGCACCAGGCGGGAGGCGGCGAGCCGGTCGTCGGCGAGCCAGTCCTTGACCAGGGCCAGCGCCTCATGTGCGGCGCTGTGCGCGGAGTCCGCAAGGGTGTCGGGGGCCGCGGCGCGGGCGAGGTGGGCGAGGACGTACGCGGGCGCGGGGGCACTGGCCGCCTCGATGGCGGCGGTGAGGGCGTCCAGGCCGCTGTGGGCGGTGGTCTCGACGCCGGGGACGTCCAGCGCGTCCGGCCCGACACAGGCCCACGGCGCGCCGGCGGCGGGGGCGTCGGCGGGCAGGGGCAGGGTGGCCCAGTCGACGCGGTACAGGGACTCGTGGTGGGCGGAACGCGCGCCGCCGCCGATCTGGCCTGCGGCGACCGGCCGCACCATGAGGCTGCCGACGGTGGCGACGGGTGCGCCGGTGGTGTCGGCGATGAGCAGGGAGAGGGTGTCCTCGCCGCTGCTGGTGAGGTGGACGCGCAGTGCGGAGGCGCCGGCTGCGTGCAGGGACACCTGGCGCCAGGAGAAGGGCAACCGGCCGGGGCGTTCGCCGTCGGGGGCGGGCTGGACGAAGGTGCCGTGCAAGGCGGCGTCGAGCAGTGCCGGGTGCAGGCCGAAGCGGGCGGCCTCGCCCTGCTGGTCGTCGGGCAGCGCGACTTCGGCGTAGACGTCGTCGCCGGCAACCCAAGCGGCGCGCAGGCCCTGGAAGAGCGGGCCGTAGGCGAAGCCGCCCTGGCCGAGGTGCTCGTACAGGCCGTCGACGCCGACGGCTTCGGCGCCCTGCGGGGGCCAGGCGGCGAGGTCGAAGGCGGGGGCGGGCGCTCCGCCGGCGAGCAGGCCGGTGGCGTGCCGGGTCCACGGCTCGTCGGCGGGGGCGTCGTGGTCGGTGGACCACACGTCCAGGGCGCGGCGTCCGGTCGTGTCGGGGGCGCCGACGGCGAGCTGGATGCGGACGACGGCGCCGGGCGCGAGGACGAGGGGGGCTTCGAGGGTGAGTTCCTCCAGCAGGTCGCAGCCGGCCTGGTCGCCCGCGCGGACGGCGAGTTCGACGAAGGCGGTGCCGGGCAGGAGGACGGAGCCCATGACGGCGTGGTCGGCGAGCCAGGGGTGGGTGTCGAGGGAGAGGCGGCCTGTCAGCAGGAACCCCTCGCCGTCGGCGAGGGCGACAGCGGCGCCGAGCAGCGGGTGGTGGGCGGCGCCCAGACCGGCGGACTCGACGTCGCCGACGAATCCGGCCGGCGTCTCCAGCCAGAACCGTTCCCGCTGGAAGGCGTAGGTGGGCAGCTCGGTGCGCTGCGCGGCGGTCCCGGCGAAGTACGCCTGCCAGTCGACCGCGATGCCCCGGGTGTGGGCGGCGGCCAGGGCCTCGGTCAGGGCCTCGGCCTCGCCGCGGTCGCGGCGCAGGGCGGGCAGGAAGACGGGGGCGTCGGCGGGGTCGGCGGTCTCGGGGAGGCAGTCGCGGCCGAGGCCGGACAGCACGCCCTGGGGGCCGAGTTCGAGGTAGGTGGTGACGTGTTCGGCGTCCAGGGCGCGGATGCCGTCGAGGAAGCGGACGGCCTCGCGGACGTGCGCGACCCAGTGGCCGGCGGTGGCCAGTTCGTCGCCGGCGAGCCGCCCGGTGAGGTTGCTGACGACGGGGATGGTCGCCCGGTGGTAGGTCAGCGATTCGGCGACGTCGCGGAAGGCGTCGAGCATGCCGTCCATCAGCGGGGAGTGGAAGGCGTGGCTGACGGTCAGGCGCCGGGTGCGGCGGCCGCGGCGCTCGAACTCGGCCGCGATCTCCAGGGCGAGGGTCTCCTCGCCGGAGATGACGACGGCGTCGGCGGCGTTGACGGCGGCGATGCCGATCCGGTCCTCGTGGCCGGCCAGCAGCGGCAGCACCTCGTCCTCGGCGGCCGCCAGGGCGATCATGGCGCCGCCCTCGGGCAGGGCCTGCATGAGCCGTCCGCGGGCGGCGACGAGCCGGGCCGCGTCGGGGAGCGTGAGGACACCGGCGACGTGGGCCGCGGTGATCTCGCCGATGGAGTGGCCGGAGACGTAGTCGGGGCGGACGCCCCAGGACTCGACGAGCCGGTAGAGCGCGGTCTCCAGGGCGAAAAGGGCGGGCTGGGTGTACGCGGTGCGGTCGAGTTCGTCGCCGTCGGACGCGAACAGCACGTCCTTCAGGGGGCGTTCGAGGTACGGGGCGAACTCCTCGCACACGGCGTCCAGCGCGGCGGCGAACACGGCGTGGGTGTCGTACAGTTCACGGCCCATGCCGGGGCGCTGGCTGCCCTGTCCGGTGAACAGGATCGCGGTCCTGCCGTCGGCGGCGGTGTGCCGGACGACGTGGGCGCCGTCCTGGTCCCCGGCGAGCGCGGCGAGGCCGGCGAACAGCCCGTCGCGGTCGTGGGCGACGACGGCGGCCCGGCGGTCCAGGGCGGTGCGGGTGGTGGCCAGCGACAGCGCCACGTCGGCGGGGGCGGCCTCGGGCCGCTCGGCGAGGTGGGCGGCCAGGCGGGCGGCCTGGGCGCGCAGCGCAGCGGGGGTGCGGCCGGACAGTACGAAGGGCAGCGGGGCGGTCGCGGGGACGGCCGCCGGGGCGACCGCGGTGACGTCGGCGGCGTCGGCGGGGGGCTCCTCGATGATGACGTGCGCATTGGTGCCGCTGACGCCGAAGGAGGAGATGCCCGCGCGGCGGGGGCGGTCCGCCGCCGGCCAGGGCTCGGCCTCCGTCAGCAGGGAGACGGCGCCGGCGGACCAGTCGATGTGCGGGGACGGCTCGCCGATGTGCAGGGACTGCGGCAGGACGCCGTGCCGCATGGCGAGGATCATCTTGATGATGCCGGCGGCGCCGGCGGCGGCCTGGGTGTGGCCGATGTTGGACTTGATGGAGCCCAGGCGCAGCGGCTGGTCCGCGGCGCGGCCCTGGCCGTAGGTGGCGAGCAGCGCCTGCGCCTCGATGGGGTCGCCGAGCGTGGTGCCCGTGCCGTGCGCCTCGACGGCGTCGACGTCGGCGGTCGTCAGGCCCGCCCCGGCCAACGCGGCGCGGATGACGCGCTGCTGGGAGGGGCCGTTGGGCGCGGTGAGGCCGTTGCTGGCGCCGTCCTGGTTGACGGCGGTGCCGCGGACGACGGCGAGGACGCGGTGGCCGTTGCGGCGGGCGTCGGAGAGCCGTTCGACGAGGAGCATGCCGGCGCCCTCGGCCCAGCCGGTGCCGTCGGCGTCGGCGGAGAAGGACTTGCAGCGGCCGTTGGTGGACAGGCCGCGCTGGCGGCTGAAGTCGATGAAGGTGTCGGGGGTCGACATGACCGTGACGCCGCCGGCGAGGGCCATGTCGCACTCGCCGCTGCGCAGCGCCTGGACGGCCAGGTGCAGGGCGACCAGCGAGGAGGAGCACGCGGTGTCGACGGTGACGGCCGGGCCCTCCAGGCCGAGGGTGTACGAGACGCGGCCGGAGGCGACGCTGCCCGCAGTGCCGGTGCCGAGGTAGCCCTCCAGGCCCTCGGGAAGCGCGGCCAGCCGGGTCAGGTAGTCGTGGTACATCACGCCGGCGTAGACGCCGGTGCGGCTGCCGCGCATCGAGGTGGGGTCGATGCCGGCGCGCTCGAAGGCCTCCCAGGACGTCTCCAGCAGCAGCCGCTGGTGCGGGTCCATGGCGAGGGCTTCGCGCGGGTTGATGCCGAAGAAGTCCGGGTCGAAGTCGGCGGCGTCGTGGAGGAAGCCGCCCTCGCGGGTGTAGCTGGTGCCCGCCCGTCCGGGGTCGGCGTCGTAGAGCGCGGCGAGGTTCCAGCCGCGGTCGGTGGGGAACGGGGTGATGGCGTCGACCGAGCCGGCGACGAGCTGCCACAGCTCGTCGGGGGTGGTGACTCCGCCCGGGTAGCGGCAGCTCATGCCGACGATGGCGATCGGCTCGTCGTCGGTCGCGGTGACGGTGGTGACGACCTTGACCGGGGCGGAGTCGGCTTCGGCGCCGAGGAGTTCGGTGCGCAGGAACGCGACGAGCGCGTTCGGGGTCGGGTAGTCGAAGACGAGGGTGGCGGGCAGGCGCACCCCGGTCGCCGAGCCGAGGCGGTTGCGCAGTTCGACGGCGGTCAGCGAGTCGAAGCCGAGTTCCTTGAAGGCGCGTGCCGGGTCGACGGCCTCGGGGCCGGGGAAGCCGAGGACGGCGGCGACCTGGACGCGGACGGTGTCCAGCAGGAGGCGGTCGCGCTCGGCGGGGGTCAGCGGCAGGAGCCGGCCGGCGAGCCCGCCGGCCGGGGCGGCCTCGGCGGTGTCGGCGGCGCGGCGGGCCGCAGGGCGGACGAGTGCGCGCAGCAGGGCGGGCACCATGCTCGCGTCGGCCTGGCGCAGGGACGCCAGGTCCAGGTGCATGGGGACGGCGGTGGGCTCGCCGACGGCGCGGGCGGTGTCGAGCAGCGCCAGGCCCTGCTCGGAGGAGAGCGCGGCCACGCCGGCGCGGGAGATCCGCTCCAGGTCGGTGTCGGCGAGGTCGGCGGTCATGCCGCTGCGTTCGGCCCACAGGCCCCAGGCGAGCGCGGTGGCGGGCAGCCCCTCGGCGTGGCGGCGGTGGGCGAGCGCGTCGAGGAAGGCGTTGGCGGCGGCGTAGTTGGCCTGGCCGGGACCGCCGAGGGTGCCGGCGGCGGCGGAGAACAGGACGAAGGCGGCGAGGTCGTTGTCGCGGGTCAGCTCGTGCAGGTGCACGGCGGCGTCGACCTTGGCGGGCAGGACGCGGTCGACGCGCTCGGGGGTGAGCGCTTCGAGGATGCCGTCGTCGAGGACGCCCGCGGTGTGCACGACGGCCGTCAGGGGGTGCTCGGCCGGTACGGAGTCGAGCAGTGCGGCCAGCGCGTCGCGGTCGGCGGTGTCGCAGGCGGCGAGGGTGACCTCGGCGCCCAGCTCGCGCAGGTCGGCGAGGAGTTCGGCGGCGCCGGGGGCGGCCTCGCCGCGGCGGCTGGTCAGCAGCAGCCGGCGTATGCCGTGCCGGGTGACGAGGTCGCGGGCGACGAGCCCGCCGAGGGTGCCGGTGGCGCCGGTGACGAGGGCGGTGCCGTCGGGGTCGAGGGCGGGCGCCTGCTGCTCGGGCGTGGCGGCGACCCGCGTCAGGCGGGGTACGAGAACCTTGCCGTCGCGGACGGCGAGTTGGGGTTCCGCGGTGGCGAGGGCGAGCGCGCCGGGCAGGGCGCGCAGGGACTCCTCGCGTCCGTCCAGGTCGGCCAGGACGAAGCGGTCGGGGTGCTCGGACTGGGCGGAGCGCAGCATGCCCCACAGCGGAGCGTGGGCGAGGTCGGCGACGTCGGATCCGGCCGTGGTGGCGACGGCGCCGCGGGTGACGAACACCAGGCGGGAGGCGGCGAAGCGGTCGTCGGCGAGCCAGGCCTGGGCGAGCACGAGGGCGTCGTGCAGGGCGGTGCGGACGGCGCCCGGCAGGTCGGCGTCGAGGGAGGTCTCCCCGCCGTCGCCGAAGGGCACGACGACGGCCTGCGGGACGGGCCCGCCGGCCGCCAGGGCGGCGCCGAGCGCGTCGAGGCCGGCGTGGACGGCCGCGGTGGGCAGGGCGTCCGTGAACGCGCCGCCCGCCTCGCCCAGCACGGCCCACTGGCCGGCGGCGACGGTGGTCGCGGCGGGCGCCGGGACGCCCGTCCACTCGACGCGGAACAGCGACTCGTGGAAGGCCGTGCGCGCGGCGTGGACCTGCTCGGGCGAGACCGGCCGCAGCAGCAGCCCGTCGACGGAAGCGACGGGGGCGCCGGTCTCGTCGGCGAGGGTGACGGAGACGGTGTCGTTGCCCGCGGGCGCGAGGCGGACCCGCAGGGCGCGGGCGCCGACGGCGTGGAGGGCGACACCGCTCCAGGAGAACGGGAGCCTGCCGTGCTCGGTGTCCTCCAGGAGCGACCCGATGCCGACGGCGTGCAGGGCCGCGTCCAGCAGCGCGGGGTGGACGCCGAACAGTCCGGCCTCGGCGTGCGCCTGCTGCGGCAGGCGGACCTCGGCGAACACCTCGTCGCCGCGCTGCCAGGCGGCGGTCAGGCCCTGGAAGACGGGGCCGTAGGCGAAGCCGGACTCCGTCAGGTAGTCGTACAGGCCGTCGACGACGACCTCGTCGGCGCCCGCGGGCGGCCAGGCGGCGAGGTCGCCCGCGGGCGCGGTGGCGCCCGGCGCGGCGGGGGCGAGGACACCGGTGGCGTGGCGGGTCCAGGCGCCCTCGCCCCAGGTGTCGTCCGCCGCGTCCTCGGGACGCGAGTGCAGGGTGAGCGCGCGGCGTCCCTCGGCGTCGGGCGCGCCGACGGCGAGCTGGATCTGCACGCCGCCGTGCGGGGGCAGCGCGAGCGGCGCTTCGAGGGTGAGTTCGTCCAGCAGGGGGCAGCCGGTGTGGTCGCCGGCCTGGAGGGCGAGTTCGACCATGGCGGTGCCGGGCAGCAGCACGGTGTCCATCACCGTGTGGTCGGCGAGCCAGGGGTGGGTGGCGAGCGAGAGCCGGCCGGTGAAGAGGTGGCCGTCGCCGCCGGCCAGGGCGATGGCCGCGCCCAGCAGCGGGTGGTCGGCGGAGCCGATGCCGACGGCGGTGACGTCGCCCGCCCAGGCGGTGGGCTGCTCGGGCCAGAACAGCTCGCGCTGGAAGGCGTACGTGGGCAGGTCCACGCGGCCGGCGCCGCGGCCCGCGAACACGGCCCGCCAGTCGACGGCGACACCGTGCACGTGGGCCTGGGCGACGGCGCCGGCCAGGGCGGCCGGTTCGGCGCGGTCCGCACGCAGCACGGGCACGAACAGGGCGTCCGGGTCGTCGACGCACTCCTGGGCGAGGGCCGTCAGCACGCCCCCGGGTCCCACCTCGACGAAGGCGGTGACGCCCTGCGCGGCCAGCCGGCGCACGCCGTCGTGGAAGCGGACGGCCTCGCGGACGTGGCGGACCCAGTAGTCGGCGGTGCCGATCTCGTCGGCGGTGACGGAGGCGCCGGTGAGGTTGGAGACGATCGGGATGACCGGCGGCCGGTAGTCAATGGTCCCGGCGATGTCGCGGAACGCCTCCAGCATGCCGTCCATCAGCGGGGAGTGGAAGGCGTGGCTGACCGTCAGGCGCTTGGTCCTGCGGCCCTGGGCGCGCAGTTCCTCTGCAATGGCCTCGGCGGCGTCCTCCTCGCCGGAGACGACGACGGAGCGCGGGCCGTTGACGGCGGCGATGCCCACGCGGCCGGTGAGCAGCAGCGTCACTTCCTCCTCGGCGGCCTCGACGGCGATCATGGCGCCGCCGGTGGGCAGCGCCTGCATCAGCCGACCGCGGGCGGCGACCAGGCGGGCCGCGTCGGGCAGGGTGAGGACGCCGGAGACGTGGGCGGCGGCCAGTTCGCCGATGGAGTGGCCGATGAGGAAGTCGGGGGCCACGCCCCACTGTTCCAGCTGGCGGAAGAGGGCGACCTCGACCGCGAACAGGGCGGTCTGGGCGTAGGCGGTCTGGTCCAGCAGGGCGGCGCGCGGGCTGTCCTGCGGCGCGAACAGCACGTCGTACAGCGGGATGTCGAGGTGCCGGTCGAGCTCGTCGCGGACCTCGTCCAGGGCGCGCGCGAAGCCCGGGTGGGTCGCGTACAGGTCGCGGCCCATGCCGGGGCGCTGGCTGCCCTGTCCGGTGAAGAGGAACGCGGTCTTGCCCTCGCCCGCCGTGCCGAGGACGGCCTCCGCGGGCTGCTCGGTGCGGTCGGCATCCGCCAGCAGGTCGAGGCCGGCGAGCAGGGCCTGGCGGTCGGCGGGGAACAGCACGGCCCGGCGGTCCAGGGCAGCGCGGCTCGTGGCGAGCGAGAAGCCGAGGTCGGTCAGGCCCGCGGCGTCGGCGGCCAGTTCGGGGTGGGCGCGCAGGTGGGCGGCGAGGCGCTCCGCCTGTGCGCGCAGGGCGGTGTCGCCGTGGCCGGACAGCAGCAGCGGCACCGGGCCGTCGGCGCCCTGGACGGCCTCGGCCGCGGGGGCGGCGGCGTCGTCGGCGGGCTCCTGCGGCTCGTCGGCGCTCGGGGCCTCCTCGATGACGGTGTGCGCGTTGGTGCCGCTGACGCCGAAGGAGGAGATGCCGGCGCGGCGCGGCTGCCCGGTCGCGGGCCACGGCACCGACTCGGTGAGCAGGGCGACGTCGCCGGAGGTCCAGTCGACGTTGGTGGAGGGCGCGTCGATGTGGAGCGACTTGGGCAGGACGCCGTGCCGGATCGCCTGCACCATCTTGATGATGCCCGCGACACCGGCGGCGGCCTGCGTGTGGCCGATGTTGGACTTGACCGAGCCCAGCCACAGCGGGCGCCCGTCGGGACGGTTCTGGCCGTAGGTGGCGAGGATCGCCTGCGCCTCGATGGGGTCGCCGAGGGTGGTGCCGGTGCCGTGCGCCTCGACGACGTCGACCTGCGCGGGGCTCAGCCCGGCGTTGGTCAGCGCCTGGCGGATGACGCGCTGCTGGGACGGGCCGTTGGGGGCGGTGAGGCCGTTGCTGGCGCCGTCCTGGTTGATGGCGGAGCCGCGGACGATCGCCAGCACGGGGTGCCCGTTGCGGCGGGCGTCGGAGAGCCGCTCGACGAGCAGCATGCCGACGCCCTCGCCCCAGCCCGTGCCGTCGGCGCCGTCGGCGAACGGCTTGCAGCGGCCGTCGGGGGCCAGCCCGCGCTGCCGGCTGAACTGGATGAAGGCGCGCGGGCTCGACATGACGGTGACGCCGCCCGCGAGGGCGATCGTGCACTCGTCGTTGCGCAGCGCCTGGACGGCCAGGTGCAGCGCGACGAGCGAGGCGGAGCAGGCGGTGTCGACGGTGACGGCAGGGCCCTCGAGCCCGAAGGTGTACGACAGGCGGCCGGAGATGACGCTGGCCGCGTTGCCGGTCATCAGGTATCCCTCGACGCCCTTGGGGACGTCGTGCAGCATCTCGGGATAGTCCTGGCCGTTGGTGCCGATGAACACACCGGCCTTGCTGCCGCGCAGCGTGCCCGGGTCGACCCCGGCCCGCTCGAAGGTCTCCCAGGCGGTCTCCAGCAGCAGGCGCTGCTGAGGGTCCATGCCGAGGGTCTCGCGAGGGCTGATCCCGAAGAACGCGGCGTCGAACTCCCCGACGCCGTTGAGGAATCCGCCCTCGCGGGTGTAGCTGGTGCCCTCCTGGTCGGGGTCGGCGTCGTACAGCGAGTCGATGTCCCAGCCGCGGTCGGACGGGAAGTCGGTGATGGCGTCGCGGCCCTGGGCGACCAGGTCCCACAGGCCCTCCGGCGACGTGATGCCGCCGGGGAACCTGCAGCTCATGCCGACGATCGCGATCGGCTCCGGCTCCGCCGACTCGACCTCGCGGAGCCGCTGCCGGGTCTGGTGCAGATCGGCCGTCACCCGCTTCAGGTAGCCGAGGATCTTGTCCTGATCTGCCATTGGAACCTCACCCATGCTTCTCGTCACACCTTCGCGCTGCTGCTGCCTGCTGCGTGCTGCCTGCTGTCCGCCTGCTTAAATCCCGAGCTCCTTGTCGATGAAGGCGAAGAGCTCGTCGGGCGTGGCCTCTTGGAGCTTTTCGGTGACGGCCTCGCCACGGGAATCGGTGTGCGGTTCACCCCACTTCGCCAGGAGGGCCTGCAGACGCAGCGCGATGTCGGTACGGGTCGGGGTGTCCGCGGCGTCCGGGTCGAGCACGGACAGCGCGGACTCGAGCTTGTCGAGTTCCGCCATGCCGGGGGCGGCGCCGGGGCCGCCGTCCGGGACGATCTCGCCGAGCAGGAAGTCGGCCAGGACGGCCGGGTTCGGGTGGTCGAAGACGAGGGTGGCCGGGAGCCGCAGTCCGGTCGCGGCGTTCAGCCGGTTGCGCAGCTCCAGCGCGATGAGGGAGTCGAAGCCGAGCTCCTTGAACGCGCGCTGCGCGCCGACCTCGTCGGTGTTCGGGTGGCCGAGCGCCGCGGCCGCGTGGGTACGGACCAGCTCGGCGACGGCCAGGCCCTGTTCGGCCCGCGGCATGACCTCCAGGCGGCGGCGCAGCGCCTCCGCCGGGGAGAGCCCGGCACCGGACGGATCGCCGTCCGCCCCGCCGGAACGCGCCGCCTCCGCCAGCCGCCGCACCGCGGGCAGGTCGGCCAGGAACGGGCTCGGCCGCACGGCGGTGTGACCGGGCGCGAACCGCTCCCACTGGATGTCGGCGACCGCGACGGTCACGTCGCCCAGGTCGAGGGCCTGCTGAAGCGCACGGATCGCGGAACCGGGCGCCATCGCGGGCACGCCGCCGCGATCGAGGCGTTCGCCGATCGCGCCGCCCGCCGCCAGTCCGCTGTCGCCCCACCGGCCCCATGCCACGGAAGTCGCGGCCAGCCCCTCGGCGTGCCGCTGCTCCGCGAGGGCGTCCAGATAGGCGTTGGCCGCCGCGTAGTTGCCCTGCCCGCCGTCGCCGAGCGTGCCGGCGACCCCGGAGAAGAGCACGAACGCGGACAGGTCCAGGTCGCGGGTGAGCTCGTGCAGGGCGAGCGCCGCCTCCGCCTTGGGGGCGAGGACGGTCGCGAACCGCTCGGGCGTGAGCGCGTCGATGACACCGTCGTCGAGCACACCGGCGGTGTGGACGACGGCGGTCAGGGGACGGTTCGCGGGGACGTCCCCGAGGAGCGCGACCAGGGCGTCGCGGTCGGCGACGTCGCAGGCGGCCACGGTCACTTCCGTTCCCAGCGCGGTCAGTTCGTCGCGCAGCTCGGCGGCGCCGGGGGCGTCGATGCCCCGGCGGCTCGTGAGCACCAGGTTCTCGGCGCCGTTGGACGCGAGCCAGCGGGCGACGTGCGCGCCGAGCGCACCCGTGCCGCCGGTGACCAGCACCGTGCCGTGCGGGTTCCACACCTTGCCGGCGGGCGCGTCGGCACCGGACGCGTGGGCGAGCCGACGCACGAAGACACCGGAGGCGCGGACCGCGACCTCGTCCTCCGCGCCGTCCCCTGCCAGCAGGCCCGCGAGGCGGGTGAGCGTACGGTCGTCCGCGGTGTCCGTGCCGGGCAAGTCGACGAGACCGCCCCAGCGGTCGGGGTACTCCAGGTCGGCCGTCCGGCCGAAGCCCCAGATGAGTGCCTGGGCGGGATCGGTCACCTGCTCGGAGCGGCCGGTGGCGATCGCGCCGCGGGTCACGCACCACAGGGGCGCGGTGACCTCGGCGTCGCCGAGTGCCTGGACCAGGGCGGCAGTCGCCAGCAGTCCGGCGTGCTCGCGCAGCGGGGCGCTGCCGCCGCCGAGGGCGAGGAGGGAGAGGACACCGCTGGGCGCGGTGTCGTCGAGTGCGGCCTTCAGCTCTGCCGCCAGCTGCTCGCGGTCGGCCGTGCCGTGGTCGACGCGCACGGTGCGCACCTGCGCTCCGCGGTCGGTGAGCGTGCGCTCGACTGCGGCCGTCCACTCCTCGTCCGGGCCGGTGAGCGTGCCGGGGACGGCGAGCAGCCAGGTCCCGGTGAGGCGGCCGGAGGCCGGCTCGGACACCGGCTTCCACGTGACGCGGTAGCGCCAGCCGTCGACGGTGGACTGCTCACGGCTCTGCCGGCGCCACGACGACAGCGCCGGAAGCAGCGCGGTCAGCGGCTGGTCGGCGTCGACGGCGAGTTCAGAGGTGATGGTGTCGAGGTCCTCGCGTTCGACGGCCGCCCAGAAGCGGGCGTCGATCTCGCTCTCCACCGGCGCCTCGAACGCGGGCGCCGGGGCGATCTCGGGCCAGAACCGCTGCGACTGGAAGGCGTAGGTGGGCAGGTCCACGCGCTGCGCGCCGGTTCCGGCGAACACCGCCTGCCAGTCCACGGAGGCACCGTGGACGTAAGCCTCACCAAGCGAGAGCCAGAACCGCTCCAGACCGCCTTCGTTGCGGCGCAGCGAACCCAGGACCGCCGCGTCACGGCCGGCGTCCTCGACGGTCTCCTGAAGACCGACCGTCAGCACCGGGTGGGGGCTGGACTCGATGAACACCCCGAAGCCCTGCTCCAGCAAGGTTCGGACCGCCTGCTCCAGCTCGACGGTCTGGCGCAGGTTGCTGAACCAGTACCCGGCGTTCAGCTCGGGTCCGGTCATCCACTCGCCGGTCACCGTCGACAGGAACGGCACCTGTGCATCGCCCGGGGTGATCGGCGCAAGAAGCTCGGCCAGCTCGTCCCGCAGGAGGTCAACCTGTGCGGAGTGGGAGGCGTAGTCCACCGCGATCCGCCGCGCCCGCACCCCGTCCGCCTCACACGAAGCCAGCAGCTCCTCCAGGGCCTGCACTTCGCCGGAGACCACAACCGAGGAGGGGCCGTTCACCGCGGCAACGGAGATCCGCTCCTCACCCCACGCCGCGATCCGCTCCCGCACCTGTGCGGCCGGCAGCGCCACCGACACCATCCCGCCCAGACCCGCCAGCACCCGGCCGATCGCCTGACTGCGCAGAGCCACCACCCGGGCCGCGTCCTCCAGCGACAGGATCCCGGCAACACAGGCCGCCGCGATCTCGCCCTGCGAATGCCCGATCACCGCAGCCGGACGCACGCCGGCGGCCTTCCAGACCTCCGCCAGCGACACCATCACCGCGAACAGCGCAGGCTGGACCACGTCCACGCGCTCCAGCGACGGAGCGCCCTCGACACCGCGCAGCACATCGACCAGCGACCAGCCGGTCAACGGCTCCAGCGCCTGAGCGCACTCCTCCATCCGGGCAGCGAACACGGCTGAAGCGTCCAACAGCCCTTCGGCCATGCCTACCCATTGCGACCCCTGTCCGGGGAAGACGAACACCGTCCTTCCCCCGATCGCGGACCCCTGCACCAGGACCGGTGAGGTCTCCCCCGCGGCCAGGGCGGTCAGGGCGGTGACCACATCGGCGCGCTCGCGACCGACGACGACGGCGCGTTCGTCCAGTGCGCCGCGGGTCGTGGCCAGGGAGTGGGCCGCGTCGACAAGTCGCAGGTCAGGATGGGCGGCGAGATGAGTGAGGAGGCGTTCGGCCTGCCCGCGCAGGGCCTTCGGCGTCCGTGCGGTGAGGACCCAGGGCAGGGTGGTCGACGGGCCCGACGGGGAGCCGTCAGGGGTCACCCCGGCCAGTAGGGGTGTCGGCGCCGGCTCCGGGGTCGTGTCGTCGGCGGCGTCGGGGGCCTGCTCGATGATGGCATGCGCGTTGGTGCCGCTGAAGCCGAACGACGAGACTCCGGCTCGCCAGGGGCGGTCGGTGTCCGGCCAGGGCCGCGCCTCGGTCAGGAGGTCGATGTCGCCCGCGGTCCAGTCGACGTGCGGGGTGGGCTCGGCGATGTGGAGGCTGCGCGGCAGCACGCCGTGCTCCATGGCAAGCACGATCTTCATGACGCCCGCGACACCCGCGGCGGCCTGCGCGTGGCCGATGTTCGACTTGATCGAGCCGAGCAGCAGGGGCCGGCCGTCGGGGCGGTCCTGGCCGTAGGTGGCGAGCAGGGCCTGCGCCTCGATGGGGTCACCGAGCGTCGTGCCGGTGCCGTGCGCCTCGACGACGTCGACGTCCGCCGCCGACAGACGCGCGTTGGCGAGGGCCTGACGGATGACGCGCTGCTGGGACGGGCCGTTGGGGGCGGTGAGGCCGTTGCTGGCGCCGTCCTGGTTGATGGCGGAGCCGCGGACGACCGCGAGCACCGGGTGGCCGTTGCGGCGCGCGTCCGACAGCCGCTCCACGAGCAGCATGCCGACGCCCTCGGCGGGGCTGAAGCCGTCGGCGTCGGAGGAGAACGCCTTGCAGCGGCCGTCCGTGGACAGTCCGCGCTGGCGGCTGAACTCGATGAAGGTGCCGGGCGTCGACATGACCGTCACGCCGCCGGCCAGGGCCACCGAGCACTCCCCCGCCCGCAGCGCCTGGACGGCGAGGTGCAGGGCGACGAGCGAGGCGGAGCAGGCGGTGTCGACGGTGACCGCCGGGCCTTCGAGACCGAAGGTGTACGAGATGCGGCCGGAGACGACGCTTCCGGCGCTGCCGCTGGCGAGGTGGCCTTCGAGGCCTTCGGTCGCGGTGCGGGCGAGTTCGGCGTAGTCCGAGCCGTTCGTGCCGACGAAGACGCCGGCCTGGCTGCCGCGCAGGGTCTGCGGGTCGATGCCGGCCCGCTCGAACGCCTCCCAGGACGTCTCCAGCAGCAGCCGCTGCTGCGGGTCCATCGCCAGCGCCTCACGCGGCGAGATCCCGAAGAACCCGGAGTCGAACTCGGCCGCCCCGGACAGGAATCCGCCCTCGCGGGTGTACGAGGTGCCCTGCGCGTCGGGGTCGGGGTCGTACAGCGCCTCGATGTCCCAGCCGCGGTCGGCGGGGAACCGGGAGAGGGCGTCGCCGTCGGAGACCAGCAGCTGCCACAGCTCCTCCGGGGTACGCACCCCGCCGGGGAAGCGGCACGCCATCGCGACGATCGCCACGGGCTCGGCGTCGAGGACCGCGGCACTCGGCGTCACGACGGCCGACGCGCTGTCCCGCCCGAACATCTCCTCGCGCAGGTACCGGGCGAGGACGGTGGCCGTCGGGTAGTCGAAGACGAGGGTGGGCGGGAGCTTGAGACCGCTGGCGGCGACCAGGCGGTTGCGGAGTTCGACGGAGGTGAGTGAGTCGAAGCCCAGCTCCTTGAACGCCCGCCCGGCCTCGACCGCTTCGGGACCCGCGTACCCCAGCACGGCGGCGACAGCGGTGCGGACGAGGTCGAGGAGCAGCCGCTCCTGCTCGGCCGCGGGCTGACCGGCGAGCCGCCGGGAGAACTCCCCGACGTCTCCGGCGCCCTCGGTGGCGTCGGCACGGATGCTCTCGACGGCGGCGCGCGCCTCGGGCAGGTCGTGCAGCAGCGGCCGGGACCGGCCGGAGGTGAAGGCGAGGACGAAGCGCTTCCACTCCATGTCGGCGACGGTCAGCGTCGTCTCGTCCCGGTCCAGGGCGTGCTGCAGCGCGGCGACGGCCCGCTCCGGGTCCATCTCGATGACACCGTGGCGGCGCATGCGGTCGCCGACCGCGCCCTCCGCCATTCCGCCGTCGCCCCAGGGGCCCCACGCGATCGCGGTCGCGGGCAGGCCGGCCGCCCTGCGGTGCTCGGCGAACGCGTCCAGGAAGGCGTTGCCCGGGGCGTAGTTGCCCTGGCCGGGCGCGCCGAAGGTGGCGGCGAAGGAGGAGAACAGCACGAAGGCGGACAGGTCGAGGTCGCGGGTCAGCTCGTGCAGGTGCAGGGTCGCGTCGACCTTGACGCGCAGCACCGCCTCCACCTGGTCGGGGGTCAGAGCCTCGATCACGCCGTCGTCGAGGACGGCGGCGGTGTGGACGACGGCGGTCAGGGGGCGGTCGGCGGGGACGGCGCCGAGGAGTGCGGCGAGGGCGTCGCGGTCGGATACGTCGCAGGCGGCGACGGTGACCTCGGCGCCCAGCGCGGTCAGTTCGTCGCGCAGCTCGGCGGCGCCGGGGGCGTCGATGCCCCGCCGGCTGGTCAGCACCAGGTGCTCGGCGCCGTTGGACGCGAGCCAGCGCGCGACGTGCGCGCCGAGCGCGCCCGTACCGCCGGTGACCAGCACCGTGCCCTGCGGTCGCCACTCGCGGACGGTCTTGGTCTCAGCGAGCCGCGCACGGACCAGACGCCGCGCGAACAGGCCGCCCGGGCGTACCGCGACCTGGTCCTCGGCCGCGTCACCCGCCAGGACGCCGGCGAGCCGGGCCAGTGCCCGGTCGTCCACGTCGTCCGTGCCGGGGAGGTCCACCAGGCCGCCCCAGCGCTCGCCGTGCTCCAGCGCGGTCACACGGCCGAGACCCCAGATCAGCGCCTGCGTCGGGTGCTCCAGCCGCTCGGAGCGGCCGGCGGCGACGGCGCCGCGGGTCACGCACCACAGCGGCGCGGTCACCTCGGCGTCGCCGAGTGCCTGGACGACGGAGAGCGTGGTCACGACAGTGCCGGCCGCGGTACCCGAGGGCGTCGACAGGCAGAGGACACCGGACACCGCGGGCCCGTCGGCGAGCGCTTCGCGCACGCGTGCGGTGAGTTCGGCGCGCGTGTCGTCGCCGCTCTGGACGACCGCGATCCGGCGCACGTCGGCGCCGCGGTCGGTGAGCGTGCGCTCGACGGCGGCCGCCCACTCCTCGTCCGCGCCGGTGAGCGTGTCGGGGACTGCGAGCAGCCAGGTGCCGTTGAGGTGGGCGGAGGCGGGCTCGGGCAGGGGCTTCCACGTGACGCGGTAGCGCCAGCCGTCGACGGTGGACTGCTCACGGCTCTGCCGACGCCACGACGACAGCACCGGAAGCAGCGCGGTCAGTGCCTGGTCGCCGTCCACGTCCAACTCGGCCGTCAGGGCGGCCACATCGTTGCGTTCGACGGCCTCCCAGAAGCGGGCCTCCACGCTGTCGGCGGGGGCGGTCGCCCCGGCGGCCTCGGGGGTTCCGCTCTCCAGCCAGTAGTGCTCGCGCTGGAAGGCGTAGGTGGGGAGGTCGACGCGCTGTGTGCCGGTTCCGGCGAACACCGCCTGCCAGTCCACGGACGCGCCATGGACGTAGGCCTCACCAAGCGACAGCCAGAACCGCTCCAGACCGCCTTCGTTACGGCGCAGCGAGCCCAGGACAGCGGCCTCACGGCCGGAGTCCTCGACGGTCTCCTGCAGCCCGACGGTGAGGACGGGGTGCGGGCTGGACTCGATGAACACCCCGAAGCCCTGCTCCAGCAGCGTCCGGACCGCCTGCTCCAGTTCAACGGTCTGCCGCAGGTTGCGGAACCAGTAACCGCCGTCCAACTCCGGGCCGGTCATCCACTCGCCGGTCACCGTCGACAGGAACGGCACCTGCGCCTCACCCGGCGTGATCGGCGCAAGCAGCTTCCCGAGTTCTTCTTCGAGGAGGTCGACCTGCGCGGAGTGCGACGCGTAGTCCACCGCGATCCGCCGCGCCCGAACCCCATCCGCCTCGCAGGAGGACAGCAGCTCGTCCAGCGCCTGCACTTCACCCGAGACCACAACGGACGACGGGCCGTTCACCGCGGCAACCGAGATCCGCTCCTCACCCCACGCAGCGATCCGCTCACGCGTCTCGTCCGCGGGGAGCGCCACGGACACCATCCCGCCGAGACCCGCGAGCACCCGGCCGATCGCCTGACTCCGCAGAGCCACCACCCGGGCCGCGTCCTCCAGCGACAAGATCCCCGCCACGCACGCGGCCGCGATCTCGCCCTGCGAATGCCCGATCACCGCAGCCGGACGCACCCCCGCGGCCTTCCACACCTCCGCCAGCGACACCATCACCGCGAACAACGCAGGCTGGACGACATCCACGCGCTCCAGCGACGGAGCGCCCTCGACACCGCGCAGCACATCCACCAGCGACCAACCGGTCAACGGCTCCAGCGCCCGCGCGCACTCCCCCAGCCGCTCCGCGAACACCGGCGAGGAATCCAGCAGTTCCTCGGCCATGCCGACCCACTGCGAACCCTGGCCCGGGAAGACGAACACCGTCTTGCCACCGACAACCCGCCCGGACACCACACCCGCCGCAGGCACACCCTGCGCCACCGCCGACAACCCCGCCGCATGGTCACCCAGCACCACCGCACGGTGCTCCAACGCCGCCCGCGACGACGCCAACGACCACCCCACATCAGCCACCGACGCCGCCAAACCAGCCCCACCCGCAAGCCAGCCCGACAACCGCTCCGCCTGACCCCGCAACGCCACCGCACTCTTGCCCGACAGCACCCACGGCACCACCGCAGGACCATCGGCCGACGACGGCGCCTCAGACTCAGCCTCCGGCTCCGGCGCCTGCTCCACGATCACGTGCGCGTTCGTCCCACTGAACCCGAACGACGACACACCCGCCCGCCGCGCACGCCCCGACTCCGGCCACACCACCGCATCCGACGCCAACGACACCGCACCCGACGCCCAATCCACATGCGGCGACGGCTCATCCACGTGCAACGACTTCGGCACCACACCATGCCGCATCGCCAACACCATCTTGATGATGCTGGCGACGCCTGCCGCGGCCTGCGTGTGTCCGATGTTCGACTTGATCGAGCCGAGCAGCAGGGGCTGTTCGGCCGTGTGCTCCTGCCCGTACGTGGCGAGCAGGGCCTGCGCCTCGATGGGGTCGCCGAGCGTCGTGCCGGTGCCGTGCGCCTCGACGACATCGACGTCCGCGGCGGACAGGCGCGCGTTGGTGAGCGCCTGGTGGATGACGCGTTGCTGCGAGGGCCCGTTCGGCGCCGTCAGGCCGTTGCTCGCACCGTCCTGGTTGATCGCCGAACCCCGCACCACCGCCAGCACCGGATGGCCGTTGCGCCGCGCGTCCGACAGGCGCTCGACCAGCAGCATGCCGGCGCCCTCGCCCCAGCCCGTGCCGTCGGCCGCGGCCGCGAAGGGCTTGCAGCGTCCGTCCGCCGCGAGACCGCGCTGACGGCTGAACTCGGTGAACGTCGACGGGGTGGCCATGACGGTTACGCCGCCGGCGAGCGCCATGGAGCACTCCCCCGCCCGCAGCGCCTGCACCGCCAGGTGCAGCGCCACCAGCGACGACGAGCAGGCCGTGTCGATGGTGACGGCCGGGCCCTCGAGACCGAAGGTGTAGGCGACGCGCCCGGAGGCGATGCTGCCGCTGCTGCCGGTGCCGAGGAAGCCCTCGACGCCGTCGGGGACGGAGTCGAGGCGGGCGGTGTAGTCGTGGTACATGACGCCCGCGAAGACGGCCGTCCGGCTGCCGCGCAGCGAGGACGGGTCGATGCCGGCCCGCTCGAACGCCTCCCACGCCGTCTCCAGCAGCAACCGCTGCTGCGGGTCCATCGCCAGCGCCTCACGCGGCGAGATCCCGAAGGGCGCGGGGTCGAAGCGGCCGGCGTCGTACAGGAAGCCGCCCTCGCTGACGTAGCTGGATCCCGCGCTGTCGGGGTCGGCGTCGTACAGCGACTCGACGTCCCAGCCGCGGTCGACCGGGAAGGCAGAGATGGCGTCCTCACCGTTCGCGACGAGCCGCCACAGGTCCTCGGGGGTCTGCACGCCTCCGGGGTAGCGGCAGCTCATCGCGACGATGGCGATGGGCTCCTCGTTCTTCTCCTCCACCTCGCGCAGCCGCCTGCGGGCCTGGCGCAGGTCGGCGGTCGCCCGCTTGAGGTAGTCGCGAAGCTTGTGCTCGTTCTCCATTGCGTGGGCTCCATGCCTCAGAGGCGGTCGTTCCGGTCGGTCGTCGTCCGGGCGGGGCGGCGCGCCCGGCCGGGTCTCCGGTGGCGCGGATGGGTCGTGGGGCAGGTGGGGCGGCAGGAAGGGTCAGGAGGAGCCGAGTTCCTCGTCCAGCAGGTCGAAGAGCTCGTCGTCCGTGGCGGTATCGAGGTCGCCGTCGTCGTCGGCCGTGTCGGGGGCCGTGCCGCCGGCTTCCTGCGCGTCCTTCCACTTCGCGAGGAGGGCCTGCAGGCGCATCGTGATCCGCGAAGCGGTGACGCTGTCCGCGTCGGACGCGCCCAAGGCCTGCTCGAGCCGGTCGAGTTCGCCGAGGACCGACGGTCCGTCGTCGTCGAGGGGCAGCGCGGAGCGCAGGTAGCCGCTCAGCGCTTCGGGGGTCGGGTAGTCGAAGATCAGCGTCGCGGGCAGCCTCAGCCCGGACGCGGCTCCGAGGCGGTTGCGCAGTTCCACGGCGGTCAGCGAGTCGAAGCCCAGTTCCTTGAAGGCACTGCCGGGTTCGATGGCGGCGGAGCCGCTGTGGCCGAGGACCTGGGCCACCTGGGTGCAGACCAGGTCGAGGAGGACCCGGTCCCGTTCGGCGGAGGGCAGTTGGGCGAGCCGCTGCGCGAGCGAGTCCGGGGTCTGCGCCGACGCGTCGCTCGCCCGGCGCCGCGCGGTGCCGCGGAGCAGGCCGCGCAGCAGCGGCGGTGTCCAGTCGCCGACGGCCCTGCGGAGTTCGGCCAAGTCGAGCCGGGCCGGTACCAGGAGGGACGCGGTCGCTTCCTCCCCGGCGGCACCGGGCAGGGCGGCGTCGAACAGCGCCAGGCCCTCCGCCGGGGAGAGCGGCAGCATGCCGCCCCGGCTCAGGCGCCGCCGCTCGGCCGCGTCGAGCGTCCCGGCCATGCCGGCCTCGTCGTCCCACAGGCCCCAGGCCAGCGAGACCGCCGTGAGTCCCTGCGCCCTGCGGTGCTGGGCGAGGGCGTCGAGGAAGGTGTTGCCTGCCGCGTAGTTGGCCTGTCCGGCGTTGCCGAGGACACCGGCGGCCGAGGAGAACAGGACGAACGCCGACAGGTCCAGGTCGCGGGTCAGATCGTGCAGGTGCCAGGCCGCGTCGACCTTGGGCCGCAGGACGCGCCGCAGCCGGTCCGGGGTCAGCGCCTCGACCGTTCCGTCGTCCAGGACACCGGCCGCGTGCACGACCGCGGTGAGCGGGTGCTCCTCGGGAATGCCCGCCAGTACGGTGGCGAGCGCGTCGCGGTCGGCCACGTCGCACGCCGCCCAGGTCACCTCCGTGCCGGATGCGCCCAGTTGCTCCGTGAGCTCCGCCGCGTTCTCCGCCCCGGCGCCGCGCCGGCTCACCAGCAGCAGGCGCCGCACCCCGTGGACGTCCACCAGGTGCTGGGCGAGGAGCCCGCCGAGGGTACCGCCGGCGCCCGTGACCAGGACGGTGCCGTCCGGGTCGAAGGGGGCGTCCGCGGACTGTGCGGGGGCGGGGACGGCGCGGGCGAGACGCGGGGTCCGTACGACGCCGTCCCGGACGGCGAGTTGCGTCTCGTCGGTGTCGAGCGCGGCGGTCAGCGCCCGAAGGGACGCGTCCTCGGAGTCGACGTCGACCAGCACGAACCGGCCCGGGTGCTCGGCCTGCGCGGAACGGACCAGGCCCCACACCGCGGCGTGCGCCAGGTCTTCGACGTCCTCGTCGGCGTCCACGGCGACGGCGCGCCGGGTGACAAGGGCCAGCCTCGACGCGGCGAACCGCGCGTCCGCCAGCCACGACCGGATCAGCTCCAGTGCGTCGGTGACGGCGCTGTGCGCGGCCGACGCGAGGCCGCCGGCGGTGGAGACGTCCGGTGCGAGGGCGACGAGGACGGTCTCCGGCGCGTCGTCGGCCCGGAGGGCACCGATCTCCCCGCCGAGCGACGCCAGGTCCGCGTGGACGCTGTGCGCGCCGAGGACGGCGCCCAACTTGAACGGGTCGCCGCCCAGCAGGGCCCAGCGGCCCGCGGCCTCCGGCTGCACGTCCTCGGGCAGCGGCAGCACCGGCCAGTCGACCTGGAACAGGCTGTCCCGGAAGGCCCCACCGGGCCCGCCGGCACCGCCGGTGATCCCGTCGACGTTCAGCGGACGCAGGACGAGGGAGGCGACGCTGAGCACCGGCTGCCCCGTCTCGTCCGCGATCCGCAGGGAGACGGCGTCCTGTCCGGCCGGTGCCATGCGCACCCGCAGCGCCGAGGCGCCCACGGCGTGCAGCCGCACCGAGTCCCACGCGAAGGGCAGGCGAGCGCCCGGCTCGGCGCCAGGGAAGAAGTCCCCGAGACCGGCCGCGTGCAGGGCCGAGTCCAACAGCGCCGGATGGAGCCCGAACCGCGCGCCCTCCGGCCTGTCCTCGTCGGCGAGGGCGACCTCGGCGCAGACCTCGCCGTCGCCGAGCCGCCAGGCGCGCCGCAGGTTGCGGAACGCCGGACCGTACTCGAGGCCCATCGCGTCGAAGGACGCGTACAGCTCGTCCACGTCGCAGGGCTCGGCCCCGGCGGGCGGCCACGCGGCCGCTTCCTCCGCCGTGGGCGTCCCCTCGGTCGCCACGGCCAGGAAACCGCCGGCGTGCCGGGTCCACGGCTCGTCCGCCGGGGACTCCTCGGGCCGCGAGTACACGTGGAAGGCGCGACGCCCCGCCGCCTCGGGCTCCGCGACGGTGAGCCGGAGCTGCACGCCGCCCGACTCGGGCAGCACCAGCGGCGCTTCCAGCGTCAGGTCCTCCAGCAGGTCGCAGCCCGCGTGGTCCCCGACGCGCACGGCCAGTTCGACGAGCGCGGCGCCGGGCAGCAGCGCGGTGCCCGCGACCCGGTGGTCGGCCAGCCAGGGATGGGTGCGCAGGGAGATCCGGCCCGTGAAGAGGAACCCGTCGGAGTCGGGCAGCTCCACCGCCGCGCCGAGCAGCGGGTGATCCGCGCTGCCGAGGCCCGCGGACGTCACGTCGCCGCTCAGGGCGTGCGCGGGAGCCTCCAGCCAGTAGCGCTGCCGCTGGAAGGCGTAGGTGGGCAGGTCGACGCGCCGGGCACCGGTGCCCGCGAAGTACGCCTGCCAGTCGGCCGCGATGCCCCGGGCGTGGGCGAGGGCGAGTGCGGTGGTGACGGTCTCGGCCTCGGGGCGCGAGGAGCGCAACACCGGGGTGAAGGCCGCGCCTTCGGCGGTCAGGCAGTCCTGGGCCATGGCGGAGAGCACGCCGTCGGGGCCGAGTTCGAGGTAGGTGGTGACGCCCGCGTTCTCCAGGGCCCGGATGCCGTCGAGGAAGCGGATGGCCTCGCGGACGTGGCGGACCCAGAAGTCGGGCGAGGCCATCTCGTCGCTGACGAGGGCGCCGCTGAGGTTGGAGACGACGGGGATGCGCGGGGCGGCGTAGGTCAGGCCCTCGGCGACCTCGCGGAAGGCGTCGAGCATGCCGTCCATGTGCGGGGAGTGGAAGGCGTGACTGACCGTCAGCCGCTTCGACCTGCGGTCCGGGAACAGCTCCACGACGGCCGTGGCCGTGTCCTCGTCACCCGCGATGACCACGGCCTGGGGGCCGTTGACGGCGGCGATGCTCACGCGGTCGTCCAACACCGGCAGGACCTCGTCCTCGGCCGCCTCCAGCGCGATCATCACACCGCCGGAAGGCAGCGCCTGCATCAGCCGTCCGCGCGCCTCCACCAGCGTGCAGGCGTCCTCCAGGGACAGCACCCCGGCGACATGCGCGGCGGCGATCTCACCGATGGAGTGGCCGGAGAGGAAGTCCGGCTTCACGCCCCAGCTCTCCAACAGCCGGAACAGCGCCACTTCCACCGCGAACAGTGCCGGCTGCGTGGAGGCGGTCTCGTTCAGCAGCTCGGCGTCGTCGCCGAACAGCACATCCTTCAGCGGCGCGTCGAGGTGCGAGCAGACCGCGTCCAGGGCGTCCGCGAACACGGGATAGGTGGCGTACAGCTCGCGGCCCATGCCGAGGCGCTGGCTGCCCTGGCCGGTGAAGAGGAAGGCCACCTTGCCCGCCGCCGCCGTGCCCTGTGTCACTGCCGCGCTCGCCTCGTCGGCTGCCAGCGCTTCGAGCGCGGCGAGGAATCCCTCGCGGTCCTCGGCGACGACCACTGCGCGGCGGTCCAGCGCGGTACGGGTCGTGGTCAGGGACCAGCCGATGTCGGCCGGGGTCACGTCCGCGTTGTCGAGGGCGAACGCCCGCAGCCGTGCGGCCTGTTCGCGGAGGGCCTCGACGGACTTCCCGGACAGGGTCCAGGGAAGCGGGCCGGTCGGCCGCTCCGGTTCTTGCGGCTGTACGGGCGTGGGTTCGGGGGCCTGCTCGATGATGGCGTGCGCGTTGGTGCCGCTGAAGCCGAACGAGGACACCGCGGCGCGGCGCGGACGGCCGGTCTCCGGCCAGTCCCGCTGCTCGGCGAGCAACGAGACCGCACCCTCCGACCAGTCGACGTGCGGGCTGGGCTCGTCGACGTGCAGCGTCCGCGGCAGCACACCGTGCCGCATCGCCATGACCATCTTGATGATGCCCGCGACACCCGCGGCAGCCTGCGTGTGACCCATGTTCGACTTGATCGAGCCCAGCCACAGCGGCTGCTCGTCACCGTGTTCCTGGCCATAGGTCGCCAGCAGCGCCTGCGCCTCGATCGGATCACCCAGCGTCGTGCCCGTGCCGTGCGCCTCCACCGCGTCGATCTCGGCCCCGGTCAAGCGGGCATTGGCCAGCGCCTGCCGGATCACCCGCTGCTGCGACGGACCGTTCGGCGCCGTCAGACCATTGCTCGCACCGTCCTGGTTCACCGCCGAACCCCGCACGACCGCCAGCACCGGGTGACCCTTGGCACGCGCGTCCGACAGCCGCTCCACGACCATCACACCCGCACCCTCGGCCCAGCCCGTGCCGTCGGCATCCGCCGAGAACGCCTTGCACCGACCGTCGGACGCCAGACCCCGCTGACGGCTGAACTCCACAAACGCCGCCGGCGTCGCCATCACCGTCACACCACCGGCCAGCGCCAGATCACACTCACCACTCCGCAGCGCCTGCACCGCCAGATGGAGTGCCACCAAGGACGAGGAGCACGCGGTGTCCACCGTCACCGCCGGGCCCTCAAGACCGAAGGCGTACGACAACCGACCCGAGATGACACTGGCCGCATTGCCGGTACCGACGAACCCTTCGACGCCCTCGGGGAGCACCGACAGGCGGGACGCGTAGTCGTGGTACATCACACCCGCGAAGACACCCGTACGGCTGCCGCGCATCGTCGTCGGATCGATGCCGGCCCGCTCGAACGCCTCCCACGACGTCTCCAGCAGCAGACGCTGCTGCGGATCCATCGCCACCGCCTCGCGCGGCGAGATCCCGAAGAAGGCCGGGTCGAAATGACCCGCATCCCGGACGAAGCCACCCTCGCGAGCGTAACTCGTCCCCTGCTGGTCGGGATCGGCGTCGAACAACGCCTCCACATCCCAGCCACGATCATCAGGGAACCCGGAAATCGCATCCCGGCCCTCAAGAACGAGCCGCCACAGATCCTCCGGGCTCTCCACCCCACCCGGATAACGGCAGCCCAGACCCACGATCGCGATCGGCTCGTCGTCACGCAGGGCGACGGGCACGGCTGCCGTCACCACGGCTTCCGTACCCACCAGTTCGCCCCGCACGTACTCCGCGAGAAGCACGGAGGTCGGGTAGTCGAAGACCAGGGTGGCCGGCAAGCGCTGTCCGATGGCCGCGGCAAGCCGGTTGCGCAGCTCGACGGCGGTCAGCGAGTCGAAGCCCAGCTCACGGAACGACCGATCCGGCTCCACCCCCTCCGGACCCGTATGTCCCAGCACCGCCGCGACCTCGGAGCGCACCAGCTCCAGGACATGAGCTTCCTGCTCGGCCACGGACAGTCCGGCCAGGCGCTCGGCCACAGAGCCGGTGCCGGCCTTCGCGGCACGGCGGGCCGGGACGCGGACCAGTCCGCTCAGCAGCGGCGGCAGCATCCCGCCGCCTACGGCCTGGGAGCGCAGGGCCGCCAGGTCGAGCTTCAGCGGTACGAGCACGGCCGTCGGAGAGGCGGCAGCGGTGTCGAAGAGGGCGAGGCCCTCCTGCTCGGTGAGGGCGTTCACGGCACCGCGTCCGGAACGCGACAGCTCGCCAGCCATGCCGCCGTCCCACAGGCCCCACGCCAGCGACGTGGCAGCAAGGCCCTGCGACCTGCGGTGCGCGGCCAGCGCGTCCAGGAAGGAGTTGGCCGCAGCGTAGTTCGCCTGACCCGCGTTGCCGAACACACCGGCGGCGGAGGAGAACAGCACGAACGCCGACAGATCCATGCTCCGCGTGAGCTCGTGGAGATTCCACGCCGCGTCCACCTTCGGACGCAGGACCCTCGACAGACGGTCCTGGTCCAAGGACGCGATGACGCCATCGTCCAGGACACCGGCGGTGTGCACCACCGCCACCAGCGGACGCTCCACCGGAATCGCATCCAGCACCCCCGCCAGCGCATCGCGGTCGGCGACATCGCACGCCGCCCACGCCACCGACGCACCCAGCCCCGCCAGCTCAACGGTCAACTCAGAAGCACCCGGAGCGTCCCCACCCCGCCGACTCACCAGCAGTAGATCCCGAACCCCGAACGCGGACACCAGATGACGCGCAAACAAACCGCCCAGCTCACCACTGGCACCCGTCACCAACACCGTGCCGTCCAGCACCAACGGCCCGGCGTCCGGGTCCACCACCGCACGGACCAGACGCGGCACCAGGAACGTCCCCGCCCTGACCGCGACCTCCGGCTCGCCCGAGCCCAACGCCGCGGTGACGGTGTCGGCTTCGATCTCGCCGTCGAGGTCGATCAGGCCGAACCGGCCCGGGTTCTCCGACTGAGCGGAGCGGATCAGGCCCCACACCGGGGCGTGCACCAGATCCGCGACCTCGTCGCCCGGCACAGCGGCCACCGCACCCCGCGTGAGGAACACCAGACGCGAATCGGCGAACCGCTCTTCATCAAGCCACTCCTGCACCAGACCCAGCGCACGACCGGACTCCGCGTGCACCGCACTCGGAAGGTCGTCGGAAGCGTCCCCGTCGAGCGGCACCACCACGGTCTCCGGCACGGCCGGGCCGTCGCCCGCGAGGGCGGCGAGTCCCGCGCTTCCCAGCCACAGCACCGTCGGCTGCCGGGTGTCCGACGCGAGAGGCAGCGCCGTCCAGTCGACCTCGAACAGTGAATCCCCTCGGGGGTCCTGCGCTGCGTCGATCTGGTCGGGCGAGACCGCGCGCAGTGCCAGCGACTCGACCGACACCACCGGGGCACCCGTCGGGTCCGCCAGCTCCAGCGACACCGCACCGTCCCCGGCCGACGCCACCCGCACCCGAACCGACGACGCGCCGGCCGCGTGCAACCGCACACCACTCCAAGCGAACGGCAACCGCGCACCCTCATCCGAGCCCGCGAGTACCCCACCCAGGGCCAGGCTGTGCAGCACCGCATCCAGCAACGCCGGATGCACACCGAACGTGTCCGCGTCCCGTTGCGCCTCCTCCGGTACGGCCACCTCGGCGAACAGCTCGTCGCCGCGCCGCCACGCCGCACGCAGGCCCCGGAACTGCGGCCCATACACAAGGCCCGCCGCATCCAATGCCTCGTACGCCGCGTCGACCTCCACGGCGTTCACGCCGGCCGGAGGCCACACAGACATGTCGGCCGAGCCCGGCCGGACGTCGTCCGTGAGCACACCCACGGCGTGGCGGACCCACGGCACGTCCGCGTCATCCGGACGCGAGTACACCGCAACCGGACGACCGCCCGAGCCGTCGGCCTCCCCGACCACCACCTGCACCTGAACCGCACCGGACTCCGGCAGGACCAAAGGCGCCGCAAGCGTCAACTCCGCCAGACCCGGACACCCCACACGCTCACCCGCATGCAGAGCCAGCTCCACAAACGCCGTCCCCGGCAACAACACCGACCCGAACACCACGTGATCGGCCAGCCACGCATGCGAACGCAACGACAACCGACCCGTGAACACCAAGCCGTCGACGTCCGCGAGCGCGAGAGTCGCACCCAGCATGGGGTGGTCCGTCGCGCCGAGGCCCGCGGACGTCACGTCCCCGGTCACGGCGTGCTCGGGCGCCTCCAGCCAGTACCGCTGCCGCTGGAAGGCGTAGGTGGGCAGGTCGACAGGCTCAGCGCCCATCCGTGCGAAGTACGCCTGCCAGTCGACCGCGATGCCCCGGTTGTGGGCCTGGGCGAGCGCGTTGGTGACGGTCTCGGCCTCGGGGCGCGCGGAGCGCAGGACGGGCACGAAGGCCGTGCCTTCCCCGGTCACGCACTCCTGCGCCATCGCCGACAGCACACCGTCGGGGCCGAGTTCGACGTACGTGGAGACGCCTGCGGCCTCCAGAGCACGGACTCCGTCCAGGAAACGCACGGCATCGCGGACATGCCGCACCCAGAAGTCCGCCGACGCCATCTCATCCGTGACCACGGCACCGGTCAGGTTCGACACGACCGGGATACGCGGAGCCTCGAACGACAGCCCCTCGACCGCCTCGCGGAAGGCGTCGAGCATGCCGTCCATGTGCGGCGAGTGGAACGCATGGCTGACCGTCAGACGCTTGGACTTCCGGTCCGGGAACACCTCCACGATCGCGACCGCGGCATCCTCGTCGCCCGCGATCACCACTGCCTGCGGGCCGTTGACGGCCGCGATGCTCACGCGGTCGGTCAACAGCGGCAGGACCTCGTCCTCCGACGCCTGCAGCGCGATCATCACACCGCCCGTGGGCAGCGCCTGCATCAAACGGCCCCGAGCCTCGACCAGCGTGCACGCGTCCTCCAGCGACAGCACCCCGGCAACGTGGGCCGCGGCGATCTCGCCCACGGAGTGACCGGACAGGAAGTCCGGCTTCACACCCCAGGACTCCAGCAGCCGGAACAGCGCCACCTCGACCGCGAACAACGCCGGCTGAGCGAACTCCGTACGGTCCAATGCCTCGGCGTCGTCCCCGAACAGCACATCCAGACCCAGCCGCTCACGCACCGCGTCCAACGCCCGCGCGAACACCGGATAGGTCGAGTACAACTCCCGGCCCATGCCCAGCCGCTGGCTGCCCTGACCGGTGAAGAGGAAGGCCAGCTTTCCGGTATTCACGGTGTCCCGCGTGGCCGACGGCGTCGAACCACCGGCCTGCAGTGCGGCAAGGCCGCGCAGCAGCTCATCCCGGTCCGAGGCCACGACCGCCGCGCGGTGCTCGAAGGCGGCGCGCTGGGTGGCCAGGGAGAGGGCGACGGCGGCACTGACATCGTCGGCGTCCTCGATGTGGGACCGGAGGCGGGCCGCCTGGTCGCGCAGCGCTTCCGGGGTCTTCGCCGACAGCACATACGGCAGGACTTCCGCCGGGGCCTGCTCCCGTGCTTCAACCGGTGCGGGTTCGGGGGCCTGCTCAATGATGGCGTGCGCGTTGGTGCCGCTGAAGCCGAACGAGGACACCGCAGCGCGGCGCGGGCGGCCGGTCTGCGGCCAGTCCCTCTGCTCGGCGAGCAACGAGACCGCGCCCTCCGACCAGTCGACGTGCGGGCTGGGCTCGTCGACGTGCAGCGTCCGCGGCAGCACACCATGCCGCATCGCCATGACCATCTTGATGATGCCCGCAACACCTGCCGCGGCCTGCGTGTGCCCCATGTTCGACTTGATCGAGCCCAGCCACAGCGGCTGCTCGTCACCGTGCTCCTGGCCGTACGTCGCCAGCAGCGCCTGCGCCTCGATCGGGTCGCCCAGCGTCGTGCCCGTGCCGTGCGCCTCGACCGCGTCGATCTCGGCCGCGGTCAGCCCGGCATTGGCCAGGGCCTGCCGGATCACCCGCTGCTGCGACGGACCGTTCGGCGCCGTCAGACCATTGCTCGCACCGTCCTGGTTCACCGCCGAACCGCGCACGACCGCCAGCACCGGATGGCCCTTGGCACGAGCGTCCGACAGCCGCTCCACGACCATCACACCCGCACCCTCGGCCCAGCCCGTGCCGTCGGCATCCGCCGAGAACGCCTTGCACCGGCCGTCGGACGCAAGACCCCGCTGACGGCTGAACTCGACAAACGCCGCCGGCGTCGCCATCACCGTCACACCACCGGCCAACGCCATGTCGCACTCACCACTGCGCAGCGCCTGCACCGCCAGGTGCAGGGCGACGAGCGAGGACGAGCAGGCCGTGTCGACGGTGACGGCCGGACCTTCGAGGCCGAACGCATAGGACAGGCGGCCCGAGATGACACTCGCCGCGTTGCCCGTGCCGAGGAAGCCCTCGACGCCCTCGGGCAGCACCGACAGGCGGGACGCGTAGTCGTGGTACATCACACCCGCGAAGACACCCGTCCGGCTGCCACGCATCGTCGTCGGATCGATGCCGGCCCGCTCGAACGCCTCCCACGACGTCTCCAGCAGCAGACGCTGCTGCGGATCCATCGCCACCGCCTCGCGCGGCGAGATCCCGAAGAAGGCCGGGTCGAAGTGACCCGCATCCCGGACGAAGCCACCCTCCCGCGCGTAACTCGTCCCCTGCTGATCGGGATCGGCGTCGAACAACGCCTCCACATCCCAGCCACGATCCTCAGGGAACCCGGAAATCGCATCCCGGCCCTCAAGAACCAGCCGCCACAGATCCTCCGGGCTCTCCACCCCACCCGGATAACGGCAGCCCAGGCCCACGATCGCGATCGGCTCGTCATCGCGGACCGGGACGGCGACCGGCGCCACCACTGCCGGGGCAGCTCCGACGAGCTCACCCCGCAAGTGCTCGGCCAGGACCACGGAGGTCGGGTAGTCGAAGACGAGGGTGGCCGGCAGGCGCAGCCCGATCGCCGCCCCGAGCCGGTTGCGCAGCTCGACGGCGGTCAGCGAGTCGAAGCCCAGCTCACGGAACGACCGATCCGGCTCCACACCCTCCGGACCCGCGTAGCCGAGCACCGCCGCGACCTGGGTGCGGACGAGCTCCAGGACGTGAGCCTTCTGCTCGGCCACGGACAGTCCGGCCAGGCGTTCCGCCTCCGGCCCCGCGCCGACGGCCTTTGCGGCGCGACGGGTCGGGACGCGGACCAGGCCGCTCAGCAGCGGCGGCAGCATCCCGCCGGTCGCCTGCGTACGCAGCGCGCCCAGGTCCAGCTTCACCGGCACGAACTCCGCGTCCCGCGAAGCGGCGGCCGCGTCGAACAGGGCCAGGCCCTCTTCCTCCGACAGGGCGTACACGGCACCGCGTCCAGAACGCGACACCTCACCGGCCATGCCTCCGTCCCACAGACCCCACGCCAGCGATGTCGCGGCCAGGCCCTGCGCCCTGCGGTGAACAGCCAGAGCGTCCAGGAAAGAATTGGCCGCAGCGTAGTTCGCCTGACCCGCGTTGCCGAACACACCGGCAGCGGAAGAGAACAGCACGAACGCCGACAGATCCATGCCCCGCGTCAGCTCATGCAGGTTCCACGCCGCATCCACCTTCGGACGCAGCACCGCCGACAAACGCTCCGCCGTCAGCGACCCGACCACACCGTCATCCAGCACACCCGCGGTATGCACCACCGCCGACAGCGGCCGCTCCGCCAGCACCCCGGCCAGCGCATCCCGGTCGGCGACATCGCACGCCGCCCACGCCACCGACGCACCCAGACCCGCCAGCTCAGCGGTCAACTCAGCCGCACCCGGAGCGTCCTCACCCCGCCGGCTCACCAGCAGCAGATCCCGCACCCCGTACTCGGACACCAGATGACGCGCGAACAAACCGCCCAGCTCACCACTGGCACCCGTCACCAACACCGTGCCGTCCAGCACCAGCGGCCCGGCCTCCGGCTCCACCACCGCACGCACCAGACGCGGTACCCGCACCGCGCCTTCGCGGGCGAGCATCTCCGACTCCCCCGCGGCCAGGGCGGCAGTAACTGCCATCACGGGCGGGGCAGTCGGGTCGTCGACGTCGACCAAGGCGAACCGGCCGGGGTGCTCGGTCGCGGCGGAACGGACCAGGCCCCAGACCGCCGCACCGACAAGGTCGTCGGCCACCATCGCACCCTGGGTGACGAACACGAGGCGGGAGTCGGCGAAGCGGTCCTCCTCCAGCCAGGCCTGAACAAGGGCAAGCGCCCTGGCGGCCGCGGCGTGCACCGCTGCCCGCACTTCGCCCTCGGCTTCTCCGAGGGTGACGAACACCAGGTCCGGCACGGCGTCGGACGCATCGGCCAGGGCAGCGAGGTCGGTGTGGATCGGGCCGTCCAGACCCGGTATCCCGCCGCCCACGGCCGCCCAACTGGCCGTCACCGACGGCGAGGTCCGCTCCCGCTCGGCCGGACGTCCGGTCCATTCGATCCGGTAGAGAGAGTTCTGGTGGTTGTCGTGCGCGGCGTCGATCTGGTCGGGCGAGACCGCGCGCAGCGCGAGCGACTCGACCGACACCACCGGGGCACCCGTCGGGTCCGCCAGCTCCAGCGACACCGCACCGTCCCCGGCCGACGCCACCCGCACCCGAACCGACGACGCGCCGGCCGCGTGCAACCGCACACCACTCCACGCGAACGGCAACCGCGCGCCCTCATCCGAGCCCGCGAGAACACCGTCCAGAGCCAGACTGTGCAACACCGCGTCCAGCAACGCCGGATGCACACCGAATCCCTCGGCGTCACCGTCCAACTCGGCAGGGAGCGACACCTCGGCGAACAGTTCGCCGTCACGCCGCCACGCCGCGCCGAGCCCCTGGAACAGGGGGCCGTACGTGAGACCGGCGGCGTCCAGCACCTCGTACGCGCGCGCCGCGCTCACGGCGGTGGCTCCGGCGGGCGGCCACGGGGACAGGTCGCTCGCCTCGGCCTGCACGCTGTCCGTCAGCAGGCCCACCGCATGGCGAACCCAGGCCTCGTCGTCACCGTCCGGACGCGAGTACACCGCAACGGCACGACCGCCCGAGCCGTCGGCCTCCCCGACCACCACCTGCACCTGAACCGCACCGGACTCCGGCAGGACCAAAGGCGCCGCAAGCGTCAACTCCGCCAGACCCGGACACCCCACACGCTCACCCGCATGCAGAGCCAGCTCCACAAACGCCGTCCCCGGCAACAACACCGACCCGAACACCACGTGATCGGCCAGCCACGCATGCGAACGCAACGACAACCGGCCCGTGAACACCAGGCCGTCGACATCGGCCAGGGTGACGGACGCGCCCAGCAGCGGGTGCCCAGCGGCGGCAAGGCCGAGCCCTGCGGCGTCACCGGCAAGCGGGTGGGCGGCGTCGGGCCAGTAGCGGGCGCGCTGGAAGGCGTAGGTGGGCAGGTCCACCCGCTGCGCACCGGTGCCGGCGAAAAGCGCCTCCCAGTCCACGGCCCCACCACGAACGTGCAGGTGGGCCAGGGCGGTGAGAACAGTTTCGGCCTCCGGACGACCACCGCGCAGCACCGGGGCGAAGCCCGCTCCGTCCTCGGTCACGCACTCCTGGGCCATGGTCGACAGCACACCGTCGGGGCCGAGTTCGAGGTACGTGGTGACGCCCGCGGCCTCCAGAGCGCGCACGCCGTCGAGGAAGCGGACAGCCTCACGGACGTGCCGCACCCAGAAGTCCGCCGACGCCATCTCATCCGTGACGACGGCGCCCGTCAGGTTCGACACGACCGGGATACGCGGAGCCTCGAACGACAGCCCCGACACGACCTCGCGGAACGCGTCGAGCATCCCGTCCATGTGCGGCGAGTGGAACGCATGACTGACCGTCAGGCGCTTCGACTTCCGGTCCCCGAGGGAATCCACGATCGCGACCGCGGCATCCTCGTCACCCGCGATCACCACCGACGAAGGCCCGTTGACCGCGGCGATGCTCACGCGCTCGTTCAGCAGCGGCAGGACCTCGTCCTCCGACGCTTGCAGCGCGATCATCACACCGCCCGTGGGCAGCGCCTGCATCAAACGGCCCCGAGCCTCGACCAGAGCACACGCGTCGTCCAGCGACAGCACCCCGGCGACATGCGCGGCAGCGATCTCACCCACCGAATGCCCGGACACGAAGTCCGGCTTCACGCCCCAGGACTCCAACAGCCGGAACAGCGCGACCTCCACCGCGAACAACGCAGGCTGCGCGAACTCCGTACGGTCCAACGCCTGAGCGTCATCTCCGAACAGCACATCCAGACCAAGCCGCTCACGCACCGCGTCCAACGCCCGCGCGAACACCGGATAGGCCGCGTACAACTCACGCCCCATCCCCAGCCGCTGACTCCCCTGCCCCGTGAACAGGAACGCCGTGCGACCGCCCTTGCTGACCGTGCCGGCCGTGAGCCCAGGGGCGGGGTGCCCGTCGGCAAGGCCGTCGAGCGCGGCGGCGAGCGACGCGTCGTCCGAAGCGACGACGACGGCGCGGTGGTCGAAGGCGGCCCGACCGGTGGCCAGGGAGTACGCGAGGTCGCGCAGGGACGTGCCCGGGTGGGCGGCCAGGTGTGCGCGCAGGGCGCGGGCCTGGGCGGAGAGGGCGTCGACGCTGCGGCCGGCGAGCCGCACGGGCACGGGGCCCGGCCGGTCGGAAGCCTCAGGCACAGCAGCGGCAGGGGCCTGCTCGATGATCGTGTGGGCGTTGGTGCCGCTGATGCCGAACGACGACACGCCGGCCCGGCGCGGACGGCCCGTCTCGGGCCAGGCGACGGCCTCGGTGAGCAGCGAGACCGCGCCCGCCGACCAGTCCACGTGTGCCGAGGGCTCGTCGGCGTGAAGCGTCCTGGGGAGCACGCCGTGCCGCATCGCCATGACCATCTTGATGATGCCCGCGACGCCGGCAGCGGCCTGCGTGTGGCCGAAGTTGGACTTGATCGAACCGAGCCACAGCGGCTGTTCGCCGCCGCGCTCCTGGCCGTACGTCGCCAGGAGCGCCTGCGCCTCGATGGGGTCGCCCAGCGTGGTGCCGGTGCCGTGCGCCTCCACGGCGTCCACGTCCGCCGCGGTCAGTCCGCCACTTGCCAGGGCGGCGCGGATGACGCGCTGCTGGGACGGGCCGTTGGGGGCGGTCATGCCGTTGCTGGCGCCGTCCTGGTTGACCGCCGAACCCCGGACCACGGCCAGCACCGGGTGGCCCTTGGCGCGCGCGTCCGACAGCCGCTCCACCAGCAGCATGCCGGCGCCCTCGGCCCAGCCGGTGCCGTCGGCGTCGGCGGAGAAGGCGCGGCAGCGGCCGTCGGCGGACAGGCCGCGCTGACGGCTGAAGCCGACGAAGGTGCCGGGGGTGGCCATGACGGTGACGCCGCCGGCCAGCGCCATGTCGCACTCACCGTTGCGCAGCCCCTGCACCGCCAAGTGCAGGGCGACCAGGGACGAGGAGCACGCCGTGTCGATGGTGACGGCGGGTCCTTCGAGGCCGAAGGTGTACGAGACGCGGCCCGAGGCGATGCTGCCGGTGCTGCCCGAGCCGAGGGAGCCGTCGGCGCCGTCGGTGCTGCGTTCGAGGAGCGTGGCGTAGTCGTGGTACATCACGCCCGCGAAGACACCGGTCCGGCTGCCGCGCATCGTCGCCGGGTCGATGCCGGCCCGCTCGAACGCCTCCCAGGTGGTCTCCAGCAGGAGCCGCTGCTGCGGGTCGGTGCCGACGGCGTCGCGCGGGCTGATGCCGAAGAAGGTGGGGTCGAACGCGGCGGCGTCGTGGAGGAAGCCGCCGTGCCGGGTGTACGAGGTGCCGGGGTGGTCCGGGTCCGGGTCGTACAGGGCGTCGAGGTCCCAGCCGCGGTCCTCGGGGAAGCCGGAGACGGCGTCCTCGCCGTTCTCCAGCAGGCGCCACAGCTGTTCGGGGGTGGTGACGCCGCCGGGGAAGCGGCAGCTCATCGCGACGATGGCGATCGGGTCGTCCGCGAGGGCGCCGTCGGTGACGGCCGCGTGGGCGAGGGCCGAGCGTGTGGCGGTGTCCGTCCCGGCCAACTCGACGAGCAGGTGCCGGGCGAGGGTGAGGGAGGTGGGGTAGTCGAAGATCAGGGTGGCGGGCAGGCGCCGGCCGACCGAGGCGCCGAGCCGGTTGCGCAGTTCGACGGCGGTGAGGGAGTCGAAGCCCAGCTCGCTGAAGGCGTGTTCGGGCTCGATGGCGTCCGGGGAGCCGTGGCCGAGGACGTCCGCCACGTGGCCGCGGACGAGGTCGAGGAGCAGCCGTTCCCGCTCGGCCGGGTCGAGTGCGAGGAGTCGCTGCTCCAGGGCGGAGCCGGCGGTGGCACGGTCTCCGGTGTTCGTCACGACGCGCCTGCCGGGGCCGCGGACGAGGCCGCGCAGCAGGGGTGCGACGTCGGTGCCGCGCGCGCCGTGGGGCAGGGTCAGCCGCATGGGCACGAGCAGAGCGCGGGGGGATCCGCCGCCATCGCTTACCCCGGCACCGAGGGCGTCGGCGAGGTCGAGGAGCGCGAGCCCTTCGTCGGCCGTGAGGCCCTGTACGCCGCCGCGCTTCATGCGGTCCAGGTCGGCCTGGTCGAGCCGGCCCGCCATGCCGTCGGTGTCCTCCCACAGGCCCCAGGCGAGTGAGGTGGCGGGCAGGCCGTGGGCGCGGCGGTGCTGGGCGAGGGCGTCCAGGAAGGCGTTGGCGGCGGCGTAGTTGCCCTGGCCGGGCGCGCCGAAGACGCCGGCGGCCGACGAGAAGAGGACGAAGGCGGCGAGGTCGAGGTCGCGGGTGAACTCGTGCAGGTTGAGGGCGGCGTCGGCCTTGGGGCGCAGGACGGCGGAGAGCCGCTCCGGCGTGAGGGAGTCGATGATGCCGTCGTCCAGGACTCCGGCCGTGTGGACGACGGCGGTCAGCGGACGCTCCGCGGGCACGGCCGCCAGCACCTCCGCCAGCGCGTCACGGTCGGCGGCGTCGCACGCGGCCCACGCCACCGAGGCACCCAACGTGCCCAGCTCAGCGCTCAGTTCGGCGGCACCGGGCGCGTCGGCGCCGCGCCGGCTGAGCAGCAGCAGGTGCCGTACGCCGCGCTCCGCCACCAGGTGACGGGCCACCAGCCCGCCCAGGGTGCCGGTCGCTCCGGTGACCAGCACCGTCCCCTCGGCGTCGAACGCGGGAGCCGAGTCCTCGGCGGGCACGACGACCCGGCTGAGGCGGGCGGCGTGCACGATGCCGTCGCGCAGGGCGAGTTGGGGTTCACCGGTGGCGAGTGCGGCGGGCAGGGCCGCCAGCGAGGCGTCGGTGCCGTCGGTGTCGACCAGCACGAAGCGCCCGGGGTTCTCGGACTGCGCGGAGCGCACCAGACCCCAGACGGCGGCGTGCACCGGGTCGGGGACGCGGTCGTCGTCGCGGGCGGCGAGGGCGCCTTCGGTGAGCAGGACGAGCCGCGTGTCGGCGAAGCGGTCCTCCGCCGGCCAGGAGTGCAGCAGGGCGAGCGCGCGGTGCGCGGCCTCGTGGACGGCCTCGGCGGTGAGCGCGGCCGGGGCGGCGTACGGGACCAGGACGGTGCCGGGTACGGGGGCGCCCGCGTCGCAGGCCTCGATCAGCGCGGCCGTGGAGGCGTGCCGGGTGCCGGGCAGGCCCGGGAGGTCGCCGGAGGCCGGGCCGGTGAGCACGGCCCAGTCCTCGGCCGTCGTCGCGGGGGTGTCGAGGGGCGTCCAGTCCACGGCGAACAGGGCGTCGCGGTGGCCGCCGTGCCCGGTGCCGAGCTGTCCGGCGGAGACCGGGCGGAGGGTGAGCGAGGCGACGTCGGCGACCGGCCGGCCGTCCTCGTCGGCGAGTGCCAGGGAGACCGCTTCCGTACCGGCCGCCGTCAGCCGTACGCGCAGCGCGGAGGCGCCCACCGCGTGCAGGGCGACGCCGTTCCAGGAGAAGGGCAGCCGGCCGCGGCCGGTGTCCTCGACGAGTCCGGCGAGGCCGATGGTGTGCAGGGCGGCGTCGAGCAGGGCGGGGTGCAGGCCGAAGCGGGCGGCGTCCGTGCGCTGCTCGTCGGCGAGGGCGACCTCGGCGTACGTCGTCCCGTCGGTGTCGCGCCAGGCGGCGCGTACGCCCTGGAAGGCGGGTCCGTATTCCAGGCCCGCTTCGGCGAGTCCGGCGTACAGGTCGGTGACGGGCACGGCGGTGGCGCCGGCCGGCGGCCACACCTCGGGGGCGAAGCCGGGGGCGGGGGCGCCGGTGGTGAGGACGCCGTCGGCGTTCAGCGTCCACGGTGCGTCGTTCGCGGCGTCCTGCGGGGTGTCCCCGGCCGGTTCGGGCCGGGAGTGCACGCCGAGGGTGCGGCGGCCCGTGGCGTCGGGTGCTCCGACCCACACCTGGACCTGGACGGCGCCGTCGTGCGGCAGCACCAGCGGCGCGTGCAGGGTGAGTTCTTCCAACAGGTCGCAGCCCACCTGGTCGCCGGCGCGGATCGCGAGTTCCACGAAGGCGGTGCCGGGCAGCAGGACGGTGCCGTGGACGGTGTGGTCGGCCAGCCACGGGTGGGTGCCCAGGGAGAGGCGGCCGGTGCAGAGGAAGCCGTCGAGGCCGGCGAGCGCGACGGCGGCGCCGAGCAGCGGGTGGTCGGCGGCGCCGAGTCCGGCGGCCGAGACGTCCCCGGCGGGGCGGCCGGCGTCGAGCCAGTACGCCTCGCGCTGGAAGGCGTAGGTGGGCAGGTCGACGCGCCGGGCGCCGCTGCCCGCGTAGTAGGCGTCCCAGGCGACAGGCACGCCGCGGACGTGGAGCCGGGCGAGGGCGGCCGTGGCGGTCTCCGTCTCGGGCCGGCCGGCGCGGAGCAGGGGGACGAACGCGGCCGTCTCGCCGACCGGGCCGTCCTGGGCCATGGCGGACAGCACCGCGTCGGGGCCGAGTTCCACGAAGTGGGTGACGTTGCGCCCGGCGAGGGTGCGGACGCCGTCGAGGAAGCGGACGGGCTCGCGGACGTGCCGCACCCAGAAGTCCGCCGAGGCCATCTCGTCGGTGACCACGGCACCGGTCAGGTTCGAGACCACCGGGATACGCGGAGCCTCGAACGACAACCCGGACACAACCGCGCGGAACGCGTCCAGCATCCCGTCCATGTGCGGCGAGTGGAACGCGTGGCTGACCGTCAGGCGCTTGGACTTGCGGCCCACGAACCAGGCGGCGATCTCCAGTGCCGCGTCCTCGTCACCGGCGATGACGACCGACTGGGGGCCGTTGACGGCGGCGATGCTCACCCGGTCGGTGAGCATCGGCAGGACCTCGTCCTCCGACGCCTGCACCGCGATCATCACGCCACCGCCCGGCAGCGCCTGCATCAACCGCCCACGCGCCTCGACCAGCGCGCACGCGTCCTCCAGCGACAGCACCCCCGCCACATGCGCGGCAGCGATCTCACCCACCGAATGCCCCGACACGAAGTCCGGCTTCACACCCCACGACTCCAGCAGCCGGAACAGCGCCGTCTCGACGGCGAACAGCGCCGGCTGCGCGTGCTCGGTACGGTCCAGCGCCTCGGCGTCATCGCCGAACAGCACGTCCCGCAGCGGTGTGCCGAGGTGCGAGCAGACCTCGTCCAGGGCCCGCGCGAAGACCGGATACGTCCGGTACAACTCCCGCCCCATGCCGAGGCGCTGGCTGCCCTGCCCCGTGAACAGGAACGCCGTCTTGCCCGCGACCGGGCGGCCGCGCGTGACGCCCGGCACGGTCGCGGTCTCCTCGTCGGCCCCGGCGTCCGCGAGGGACGCCAGTGCGTCGCGGAGCCCGGCCGGGTCTCCCGCGGTGAGGACGGCGCGGTGCTCGAAGTCGGAGCGTCCGGTGGCGAGGGAGCAGGCGATGTCCTGCGCCCCGAGATGGGGGTGGGCGGTCAGGTGGTCGCGCAGTCCGGCCGCCTGGGCGCGCAGGGCCGCGGGCGTCCGGCCGGAGAGGTTCCACAGCGGCGGCACGGGCACCGGTGCCGCGTCGGTCTCCGGGACCTCGGCGGCGTCGGCTTCGGGGGCCTGCTCGATGATGGTGTGGGCGTTGGTGCCGCTGATGCCGAACGAGGAGACGCCGGCCCGGCGCGGGTGTCCGGTCTCGGGCCACGCGACGGACTCGGTGAGCAGCGAGACCGCGCCCTCGGTCCAGTCGACGTTGGGCGTCGGCGCGTCGACGTGGAGGGTCTTCGGCACGACGCCGTGCCGCATCGCCATGACCATCTTGATGATGCCCGCGACACCGGCGGCGGCCTGCGTGTGACCGAGGTTGGACTTCACCGAGCCGAGCAGCAGGGGCTGTTCGGGCGTGTGCTCCTGACCGTAGGTGGCGAGCAGGGCCTGCGCCTCGATGGGGTCGCCGAGGGTGGTGCCGGTGCCGTGCGCCTCGACGACGTCGATCTGTCCGGCGGACAGGCGGGCGCCGGCGAGGGCGGCGCGGATGACGCGCTGCTGGGAGGGGCCGTTGGGCGCGGTCAGGCCGCTGCTGGCGCCGTCCTGGTTGACCGCGGAGCCGCGCACGACGGCCAGCACGGGGTGGCCGTTGCGCTGGGCGTCCGACAGCCGCTCCAGCAGGAGCATGCCGGCGCCCTCGCCCCAGCCGGTGCCGTCGGCGGCGGCCGCGAAAGACTTGCAGCGGCCGTCGCCGGCCAGTCCGCGCTGGCGGCTGAACTCGGTGAAGGTGCCGGGCGTCGACATCACCGTGACGCCGCCCGCCAGCGCCAGTGTGCACTCGCCGCCGCGCAGCGCCTGGGCCGCGAGGTGGAGGGCGACCAGCGAGGAGGAGCACGCGGTGTCGACGGTGACGGCCGGGCCCTCCAGGCCGAGGGTGTAGGCGACGCGGCCGGAGGCGATGCTGCCGGAGCTGCCGTTGCCGAGGAAGCCCTCGATCTCCTCGGGAACGCTGAACAACCGGGCGGCGTAGTCGTGGTACATGAGTCCGGCGAAGACGCCGGTGCGGCTGCCGCGCAGTGCGGCGGGGTCGATCCCGGCCCGTTCGAGGGCCTCCCACGAGATCTCCAGCAGCAGCCGCTGCTGCGGGTCCATGGCCAGCGCCTCGCGCGGCGAGATGCCGAAGAAGCCGGGGTCGAAGTCGGCGGCGTCATGGAGGAAGCCGCCGACCTTCTCGTAGACGTCGATCCCGCTGTCGGGGTCGGGGTCGAAGAGGACGTCGGTGCCCCAGCCGCGGTCGGTGGGGTACGGGGAGACCGCGTCGCCGCCGTGGGCGACGAGCTCCCACAGCTGCTCGGGGGTGGCGACACCGCCGGGGTAGCGGCAGCTCATCGCGACGATGGCGATGGGCTCCTGGTCCTTCTCCTCCATCTCGCGCAGCCGCCGCCGCGCCTCGCGGAGGTCGGTGGTCGCCCGCTTGAGGTAATCGAGGTACTTCTCCTCGTTCACCATTTACGCCATCCCCGGGATCGAAGTCGGAAGGCTCGCGCGGAGCCGGTGGATCGGAGGCCGCGGGCCGGGCCGGGTCGTGTCGGGGAACCGGCCGGCGCGGGGCGGTTCAGGACAGCCCCAGTTCGTCGTCGAGGAGGTCGAAGATCTCCTCGGCGGTCGCGGACTGGATCTGCCGCTCCTCGGCGGCGCTGTCCTGCGCACTGTGCGTTCCGTTCCACTTCGCCAGAAGGTCTCGCAGCCGGGACGTGATGCCGGCGCGTTCGATGTCGTCGGGGCCGACCGCCGCGAGGACCGCTTCGAGCCGGTCGAGTTCCGCGTGGACGGGCGGGCGTGCCTGGTCGTCGTGGCCGAGCCGCTCGCCGAGGTAGCGGGCGAGGGCTGCCGGGGACGGGTAGTCGAAGATGAGGGTGACCGGCAGCCGGAGTCCCGCGTGCGCGGTGAGCCGGTTGCGCAGGTCGACCGCCGTGAGCGAGTCGAAGCCCAGGTCGAGGAAACCCCGGGCGGCGTCCACGTCGTCGGCGCCGCCGTGGCCGAGGACCGCGGCGACCTGGGTGCGGACCAGGTCCGTGAGCAGCTGGTCGCGTTCGTCGGCGGTGAGTCCGGCGAGGCGGGCCTCCAGGGACCCGGTGGCAGCGGCGCCGGGGCGGGTCCCGGCGGTGCTTCCGGTGTCGGCGGCGCGGCGGGCCGGGGTGCGGACCAGGGAGCGCAGCAGGGTCGGCAGCGTGCCGTCGGCGGCCTGGGAGCGCAGGGCCGCCAGGTCGACGCGCATGGGCACGAGGACGGCGTCGTCGAGGGCGCTGGAGGTGTCGAAGAGGGACAGTCCCTCGTCGGGGGCGAGTCCGAGGACGCCGGAGCGGGCCATCCTGGTGAGGTCGGTGTCCTCCAGGGCTCCCGCCATGCCGCCGTCGGTGGCCCACAGGCCCCAGGCGAGGGAGGTGGCGGGCAGGCCGTGGGCGCGGCGGTACTGGGCGAGGGCGTCCAGGAAGGCGTTGGCGGCGGCGTAGTTGCCCTGGCCGGGCGCGCCGAAGGAGCCGGCGACGGACGAGAAGAGGACGAAGGCGGTCACCGTGCCGCCGGCGGTCAGCTCGTGGAGGTTCCACGCGGCATCGGCCTTGGGGCGCAGGACGGTGTCGAGGCGCTGGGGGGTGAGGGAGTCGATGATGCCGTCGTCGAGGACTCCGGCGGTGTGGACGACGGCGGTCAGCGGACGCCCGGCGGGCACGGCCGCCAGCACCTCCGCCAGCGCCTCACGGTCCGCGGCGTCGCAGGCCGCCCACGTCACCGAAGCGCCCGAGGCGACGATGTCGGCGGTGAGTTCGGCGGCGCCGGGCGCGTCGGAGCCGCGCCGGCTGAGCAGCAGCAGGTGCCGCGCACCGCGCTCCGTGGCGAGGTGACGGGCCATCAGTCCGCCCAGGGTGCCGGTCGCTCCGGTGACCAGCACCGTCCCGTCGGGGTCGAAGGCGGGAGCCCCGGTCTCGGCGGCGTCGCGGGCGATGCGGCGCAGGCGGAACGCGTGGGCCTCGCCCGCCCGCAGGGCGAACTGGGGTTCGTCGGTGGTGAGCGCGGCGGGCAGGGCCGCCAGGGACGCGTCGGTGCCGTCGGTGTCGACCAGCACGAAGCGCCCGGGGTTCTCGGACTGCGCGGAGCGCACCAGACCCCAGACGGCGGTGTGGGCCAGGTCGGTGACGTGCTCGCCGTCGGCGGCGGCGACCGCGCCGCGCGTGACGAGGACGAGCCGTGCGCCGTCCAGCCGCTCCTCGGCGAGCCATTCCTTGACCAGGGCGAGGGCCTGGTGGGCAGCCGTGCGTGCGCCCGCCGCGGGCGTGCCGTCGTCCGTGGCCGTCAGCGGCACGAGGACGACGTCGGGTGCCGGGGCGCCGGCCGCGAGCGCGGCGCGCAGCGTGGGGAGTCCGGGGTGGGTCTCCAGGGACTCGCCGCCGACGCGCAGGGCGGCGGCGTCCTCGCCGAGCACGGTCCAGCGCTCGCCGGAGGGGATCGTAGCGGCCGGAAGGGGCAGCCTGGTCCACTCGACGCCGAACAGCGACTCGTGGCGGGCGGCCCGGTCCTCGCCGATCTGTCCCGCGGTGACGGGCCGCAGGACGAGGGAGTCGACGGAGGCGACCGGCGCGCCGGTCAGGTCCGCCAGGTCGAGGGCCACTCCCCCGGACTCCGCGGAGGTCAGGCGGAGGCGGACGGCGGCGGCGCCGACCGCGTGCAGGCGTACGCCGGTCCAGGCGAAGGGCAGCCGGGCGCCTTCGGCCTCGCCGTCGGCGGGCTCGCGCAGGCCGATGGCGTGCAGGGCCGCGTCGAGCAGCGCGGGGTGGATGCCGTACTCGGCGGCGTCGGTGGTGTGCTCCTCGCCGAGGGCGATCTCCGCGAACGTCTCGTCACCGCGCCGCCAGGCGGCCCGCAGGCCCTGGAACACCGGGCCGTAGCCGAGTCCGGCGGCGGCTGCGGCCGGGTAGAACGCCTCGGTGGGGACGGGTTCCGCGCCGGGCGGCGGCCATGCGGCAAGATCGGGCGCGTCCGCGGCGGCGGTGGTGGGCGCGAGGATGCCGGCGGCGTGCCGGGTCCAGGGCGTGTCGGAGTCCTCGTCGGCCCGCCGGGCGTAGAGGGCCAGGTTGCGCCGGCCCTCGTCGTCGGCCGCCTCCACCGCCACCTGGACCTGGACGGCGCCCTGTTCGGGGAGGACGAGCGGTGCCTCGACGGTGAGTTCCTCCAGCGTGCCGCAGCCGCACTCGCTTCCGGCGCGCAGGGCCAGTTCCACGAGGGCCGAGCCGGGCAGCAGGACGGTGTCCATGACCGTGTGCTCGGCCAGCCACGGGTACGCGGCAAGCGACAGGCGCCCGGTGAGGACGAGCCCGTCGGACGCGGGCAGTTCGACGGCGGCGCCGAGCAGCGGGTGGTCGGCGGTGCCGAGTCCGGCGGCCAGGACGTCCTCGGCGCCGAGGCCCACGTCGAGCCAGAAGCGCTTGCGCTGGAAGGCGTAGGTGGGAAGGGCGACGCGCCGGGCACCGGTGCCCGCGAAGTACGCCTCCCAGTCGACGGCGGCGCCGTGGACGTGGGCGCGGGCGACCGCCGTGACGAGGGTCTCGGCCTCGGGCCGGTCGTGGCGCAGGACGGGGGCGAAGACCGCCTCGTCGTCGGTGTCGCCGGTGACGCATTCCTGGGCCATCGCGGACAGCACGCCATCGGGGCCGAGTTCGAGGTAGGTGGTGACGCCCGCAGCCTCCAGGGCACGGACGCCGTCGAGGAAGCGGACAGCCTCACGGACGTGCCGCACCCAGAAGTCCGCCGAAGACATCTCGTCGGTGACCAGGGCCCCGGTGAGGTTCGAGACGACCGGGATGCGGGGGGCGTCGTAGACCAGGCCCTCGGCGAGCTTGCGGAAGTCCGCGAGCATGCCGTCCATGTGCGGGGAGTGGAAGGCGTGACTGACCGTCAGACGCTTGGACTTGCGGTCCGCGAAGGACTCCGCGATCGCTACCGCCGCGTCCTCGTCACCGGCGATCACCACGGACCGCGGCCCGTTGACGGCGGCGATGCTCACCCGCTCGGTGAGCAGCGGCAGGACCTCGTCCTCCGAGGCCTGGAGCGCGATCATCACGCCGCCGGCGGGCAGCGCCTGCATCAGCCGGCCCCGGGCGGCGACCAGTTCGGCGGCGTCCTGGAGGGACAGGACGCCCGCGACGTGGGCGGCCACGATCTCGCCGACGGAGTGGCCGGCGACGAAGTCCGGCTTCAGGCCGAGCGATTCGACGAGGCGGAACAGCGCAACCTCGACGGCGAAGAGCGCGGGCTGGGTCCAACCGGTGCGGTCGAGCAGGTCCGCGTCGGCGGCGAACAGGACGTCCTTGAGCGGGCGGTCGAGGTGCCGGTCGAGTTCGGCGCAGACCTCGTCGAGCGCAGCGGCGAACACCGGCTGCGTCGCGTACAGCTCGCTGCCCATGCCGGGCCGCTGGCTGCCCTGGCCCGTGAAGAGGAAGGCCGTGCCGCCCGTGCGGGCGGTGCCGCGCAGCAGTCCGGCGGCGTCCTCGCCGCGGGCGAGGGCGTCCAGGCCGCGCAGGAGGTCGTCGCGGTCCGCGGCGACGAGCGCGGCGCGCTGTTCCAGCGCGGAGCGGGTCGCGGCCAGGGAGAAGGCGAGGTCGCCCGCGCTCTGGGCGGGTTCGTCGCGCAGGTGCGTGTACAGGCGGCGGGCCTGGGCGCGCAGCGCCTCCTCGCCGCGTGCCGACACGAGCACCGGGACGAGGCCGTGCCGGGCCTCCGGCTCGGGGACGGTGGCGGGTTCGGGTTCGGGGGCCTGCTCGATGATGGCGTGCGCGTTGGTGCCGCTGATGCCGAAGGACGACACGCCGGCCCGCCGCGGGCGGCCGGTCTCGGGCCAGGCGGTCTGCTCGGTGAGCAGGGAGACCGCACCCGACGACCAGTCGACGTGCGGGGTGGGCTCGTCCACGTGGAGGGTCTTCGGCACAACGCCGTGCCGCATCGCCAGCACCATCTTGATGACGCCCGCGACACCGGCGGCGGCCTGGGTGTGACCGAGGTTGGACTTCACCGACCCGAGCAGCAGCGGGCGGTCGCCGGTGTGCTCCTGCCCGTAGGTGGCCAGCAGGGCCTGCGCCTCGATGGGGTCGCCGAGCGTGGTGCCGGTGCCGTGCGCCTCCACGACGTCGACGTCCTTCGCGGCGACACCGGCGCCGGCGAGGGCGGCGCGGATGACGCGTTGCTGCGAGGGGCCGTTGGGCGCGGTCAGGCCGTTGCTGGCGCCGTCCTGGTTGACGGCGGAGCCCCGCACGACCGCGAGGACCGGGTGGCCGTTGCGGCGGGCGTCGGAGAGGCGTTCCAGCAGGAGCATGCCGGCGCCCTCGCCCCAGCCGGTGCCGTCGGCGGCGGCCGCGAACGACTTGCAACGGCCGTCGGCGGCCAGGCCGCGCTGGCGGCTGAACTCGATGAACGTACCCGGCGTGAACATCACGGTCACGCCGCCCGCCAGGGCCAGCGAGCACTCGCCGCGCCGCAGGGCCTGCGCGGCCAGGTGCAGGGCGACCAGCGAGGAGGAGCACGCGGTGTCGACGGTGACCGCGGGACCCTCCAGGCCGAAGGTGTACGAGACGCGGCCCGACACGACGCTGCTGGAACTGCCGGTGCCGAGGTAGCCCTCGACGCCCTCGGGCACGGCGTGCAGGCGCGCGCCGTAGTCGTGGTACATCACGCCGGCGAAGACGCCGGTGCGGCTGCCGCGTACGGAGGACGGCGCGATCCCGGCCCGTTCGAAGACCTCCCAGGTGGTCTCCAGGAGCAGGCGCTGCTGCGGGTCCATGGCCAGCGCCTCGCGCGGCGAGATGCCGAAGAAGTGGGCGTCGAACTCGGCGGCGTCGTGCAGGAAGCCGCCGCCGCGGGCGTAGCTCGTGCCCCGGCTCTCGGGGTCCGGGTCGTACAGCGCCTCGGTGTCCCAGCCGCGGTTGCGCGGCAGGGGCGTGATGCCGTCCGCGCCGGCCGTCAGGAGGTCCCACAGGTCCTCGGGGCTGCGGACGCCCCCGGGGTAGCGGCAGCTCATCGCCACGATGGCGATCGGCTCGTCGTCGGCGGCCGCGGGCGCCGGGGCGGCCTCGACGGCAGCGGGCGTGTCCCCGGTCAGTTCGGCGCGCAGATGGCGGGCGAGGACGGTCGGGTCGGGGTAGTCGAAGATCAGCGTCGCGGGCAGGCGCAGCGCGGTGGCGGCGGCCAGCCGGTTGCGGAACTCGACCGCGGTCAGGGAGTCGAAGCCCAGTTCCTTGAAGGCGCGGCCCGGCTCGACGGACGCGGCGCCCGCGTGTCCCAGAGTCGCGGCGACCTCGGTGCGGACGAGGTCGAGCACGGCGCGGTCCCGCTCGGCCGCGGGCAGCGCGGACAGCCGTGCCCGCAGTTCGGTCTGCGCCGCCCCGGTGGCGGCGGAGGCGTCGACGGTGCGCCGGGCCACGCCGCGGACGAGGCCGCGCAGCAGCGGCGCGAGCGTTCCGGCCGCCGCCAGGGCGCGCAGCGCCTCGGCGTCCACCCGCATCAGGGCGACGGACGGCTCGGGCAGGGTGAGCGCGGTGTCGAACAGCTCCAGGCCGTCGGCGGCCGTCAGCGGCGGCAGCCCGGCGCGGCGCATCCGGTTGACGTCGGTGGCGTCGAGGGACCCGGCCATGCCGTCGGCCACGTCCCACAGGCCCCAGGCTGTCGAGGTCGCGGGCAGGCCGCGGGCCCGGCGGTGCTCGGCGAGGGCGTCGAGGAAGGCGTTGGCGGCGGCGTAGTTGGCCTGTCCCGGGCCGCCGAAGAGCCCGGAGGTGGACGAGAAGAGCACGAACGCGGTGAGGTCCGCGCCCTGGGTGAGCTCGTGGAGGTGGAGGGCGGCGTCGACCTTCGGGCGCAGGACGGCGGAGAGCCGCTGCGGGGTCAGCGAGGAGACGACACCGTCGTCGAGGACGCCGGCGGTGTGCACGACGCCGGTCAGCGGGTGCTCGGCGGGAATCGCGGCGAGGACGGCGGCGAGTGCGTCCCGGTCGGCGACGTCGCACGCGGCCCAGGTCGCCTCGGCGCCGGAGGCGGCGAGGTCCGCGACGAGCGCGGCGGCGCCGGGCGCCTCGGCGCCGCGCCTGCCGACGAGCAGCAGCCGCCGCACACCGTACCGTTCGGCCAAGTGCCGGGCGACGAGGCCGCCCAGCGCGCCCGTGGCGCCGGTGACGAGCACCGTGCCGTCGGGCCCGAAGACGGGACCGCGATCGCGGACGTCGTCGTCCTGAGCGGTTGTGGCGGTCGTAGGGGTCGTGCGGTTCTCGACGCGTGCCAGACGCGGCACGAGCACCGTGCCACCGCGCAGGGCGAACCGCTCCTCGTCGCCGGCGAGGGCCGCCCGCAGGGCCCGACCGGTGCGGTCGTGGCCGTCGGCGTCGATGTCGACGAGGGCGATCCGGCCCGGGTTCTCGGTCTGCGCGGAGCGCAGCAGGCCCCACACGGTCGCCGCGGCCAGGTCGTCCACGCCGGACGTGTCGGTGGCCGTCGCGCCCCGGGTCACGACCACCAGGCGGGAGGCGGCGAAGCGGTCGTCCGCGAGCCAGGTCCGGGCGAGTTCGAGCGCCTCGTGCGCGGCCTCATGCACGACCGGCGCGGGAACGGTCCCCGGGTGGGCGGCGAGGACGGTGACGACCTCGTCGGGGACGGCCGCCCCGGCGTCGACGGCCGCGATCAGCGCCGCGAGGTCGGGGTGGACGTCGGCGTCCGTACCGGCGAGCAGGACGCGGGCCTCGTCGCCGAGGGCGGCCCAGCGGACCGGGGGGCCGTCCACGGGGGCGGTCAGGCCCGGCAGTTCGGTCCAGTGGGGGCGGAAGACGGACTCGTGGTGGGCGGGCCGCGCCGCGAGCTGGTCGGCGGTGACCGGACGCAGTCCCAGGGACTCGACGGCCGCGACGGGCGCGCCGGAGGCGTCCGCGATCTCCAGCCGGACGCCCTCGGCCCCGGCCGGGGTCAGGTGGACGCGCAGCGCGGCGGCACCGCCCGCGTGCAGGGACACCCCGGTCCAGGCGAACGGCAGGCGTCCCTGGCCGTCGTCGGCGCCGATGCCGCCGAGGCCGATGGCGTGCAGGGCGGCGTCGAGCAGGGCCGGGTGCAGCCCGAAGCGGCGGGCCTCCTCCTCGACGGCCTCGGGCAGCCGTACCTCGGCGAAGATCTCCTGGCCGCGCTGCCAGGCGGCCCGGAGGCCGCGGAAGGTGGGACCGTAGGCGAATCCGATGGCGGCGAGGCCGTCGTACCGGCCGTCCAGCTCCAGCTCGCGGGCACCGGCCGGGGGCCACTCGGCGAGACCGGCGCCGGCCGGCGGCCGGCCCCCCTCGCAGAGCACACCGGCGGCGTGCCGGGTCCAGGGCTCCTCCGCGGCGGCACCCTCGGGGCGCGAGTGGAGGGCGAGCGGACGGCGTCCGGTCTGGTCGGGGGCGCCGACCCACAGCCGCAGTTGGACGCCGCCGGTCGCGGGCAGCACCAGCGGCGCTTCGAGGGTCAGTTCCTCCAGGTAGTCGCAGCCGAGCTGGTCGCCGGCACGGATCGCGAGCTCCACGAAGGCCGTGCCGGGCAGCAGGACGCTGCCGAGGATGGCGTGGTCGGCGAGCCAGGGGTGGGTGGACAGGGCGAGCCGTCCGGCGAACACCATCCCGTCGGACTCGGGCAGGGCGACCCCGGCGGTGAGCAGCGGGTGCGCGGTGTCGTCGAGGCCGATCGCCTCGACGTCGCCGAGGTAGAAGGAGGGCAGTGCCGGCCAGTAGCGCTGCCGCTGGAAGGCGTAGGTGGGCAGGTCGACGCGGCGCGCGCCGGTCCCGGCGAAGTACGCGGCCCAGTCCACCGCCACGCCTCGCACGAATGCCTGCGTCAGCGCCACGACGGCGGTCTCGGCCTCGGGGCGCGAGGAGCGCAGCACCGGAGCGAAGGTCGCGTTCTCGCCGGTCAGGCACTCCTGGGCCATCGCGGACAGGACGCCGTCGGGGCCGAGTTCGAGGTACGTGGTGACGCCCGCGGCCTCAAGGGCACGGATGCCGTCGAGGAAGCGCACGGCCTCGCGGACGTGCCGCACCCAGAAGTCGGGCGTGGCCATCTCATCCGTGACCACGGCGCCCGTCAGGTTCGACACGACCGGGATACGCGGAGCCCCGAACGACAGCCCCGACACGACCTCGCGGAAGGCGTCCAGCATGCCGTCCATGTGCGGCGAGTGGAACGCGTGACTGACCGTCAGGCGCTTGGACTTGCGGTCCGGGAACACCTCCACGATCGCCGTCGCAGCGTCCTCGTCACCGGCAATCACCACCGCCTGAGGGCCGTTGACCGCCGCGAGGCTCACGCGCTCGTTCAGCAGCGGCAGGACCTCGTCCTCCGAAGCCTGCACGGCGATCATCACACCGCCCGTGGGCAGCGCCTGCATCAGCCGTCCGCGAGCAGCGACCAGCGTGCACGCGTCCTCCAGGGACAGCACCCCGGCAACGTGGGCGGCGGCGATCTCGCCGATGGAGTGGCCGGACACGAAGTCGGGCTTCACACCCCACGACTCCAGCAGCCGGAACAGCGCCACCTCGACCGCGAACAGCGCCGGCTGCGTGAACTCCGTCCGGTCCAAGAGGTCCGCGTCGTCGCCGAACAGCACGTCCTTCAGCGGCACTTCGAGGTGCGTGTCGATGTGCGCGCACACCGCGTCGAGCGCATCCGCGAACACCGGGAAGGCCTCGTACAGCTCCCGGCCCATGCCGAGCCGCTGGCTGCCCTGGCCCGTGAACAGGAACGCCGACCTGCCGCCCACCGGGGAGCCCGTCAGCACCTGTGCGGCCGACCGGCCGTCCGCGAGTGCGGCGAGCCCGGCCAGCAGTCCGGCGGCGTCGGCGGCGACGACCGCGCCGCGCCGTTCGAAGGCGGTGCGGCCGGTGGCGAGGGAGAGTCCCAGGTCCTCCGGGCGCAGAGCGGGGTCGGCCTCGGCGCGGGAGTGCAGGTGGCGGGCCTGGTCGCGCAGGGCGTCGTCGGTCCTGGCGGAGAGCACCCACGGCACGGGGCCGACGCGGTGCGCGGCGGGCGTCGCCGACTCCTCGGCGCCCGGGGCCTGTTCGACGATCGTGTGGGCGTTGGTGCCGCTGATGCCGAAGGAGGAGATTCCGGCCCGCTTGGGCCGCCCGGTCTCGGGCCACTGCCGGGCCTCGGTGAGCAGGGAGATGTCGCCCGTCGTCCAGTCGACGTGCGGGGTGGGCGCGTCCACGTGCAGCGTCGCGGGGAGCACGCCGTGCTCCATGGCGAGCACCATCTTCATGATGCCCGCGACACCGGCCGCGGCCTGCGTGTGCCCGAGGTTGGACTTGACGGACCCCAGGAACAGGGGCTGTTCCGGCGACCGGTCCTGGCCGTAGGTGGCCAGCAGGGCCTGGGCCTCGATGGGGTCGCCGAGCGTGGTGCCGGTGCCGTGCGCCTCGACGGCGTCCACGTCCGCGGCCGCCAGCCCGGCGCTCGCCAGGGCCTGCCGGATCACGCGCTGCTGGGACGGGCCGTTCGGGGCGGTGAGGCCGTTGCTCGCGCCGTCCTGGTTCACGGCCGAGCCGCGGACGATCGCGAGCACGGGGTGGCCGTTGCGCCGGGCGTCCGACAGGCGCTCGACGAGCAGCATGCCGACGCCCTCGCCCCAGCCCGTGCCGTCGGCCGCGGCCGCGAAGGCCTTGATCCGGCCGTCCTCGGCGAGCCCGCGCTGGCGGCTGAAGTCGATGAAGGAGGCGGGCGTGGACATCACGGTGACGCCGCCCGCCAGGGCCATGGAGCACTCGCCGGCGCGCAGCGCCTGCATCGCCCAGTGCAGGGCGACCAGTGACGACGAGCACGCGGTGTCGACGGTCACCGCCGGGCCCTCCAGCCCGAGGACGTACGAGATGCGGCCGGAGACCACGCTCGCGGTGTTGCCGGTGCCGATGAAGCCCTCGGCGCCGCCGGGGGCGGCCAGGATGACGTTGAGGTAGTCCTGGCCGTTGGTGCCGGTGAAGACGCCGATCTGCTCGCCGCGGACGGTCGTGGGGTCGATGCCGGCGCGCTCGAAGGCCTCCCAGGAGGTCTCCAGCAGCAGCCGCTGCTGCGGGTCCATGGCCAGCGCCTCGCGCGGCGAGATCCCGAAGAACGCGGGGTCGAAGTGGCCCGCGTCCTGGAGGAAGCCGCCCTCGCGGACGTAGCTGGTGTTCTCGTCGACGGCCTCGGGGTCGTAGAGCCCGTCGAGGTCCCAGCCGCGGTCGGCGGGGAAGCCGGTGATGGCGTCGCGGCCGCCGGCGAGGAGCTGCCACAGGTCTTCGGGGGTGCGGACGCCGCCGGGGAAGCGGCAGCTCATCGCGACGATGGCGATGGGGTCGTCGTCGGTGGCCGGGGCGGTGGTGACGGGGGCGCGGCGGGCCGTGTCCGTGACCTGGCCGCCGAGCACCTCGCCGCGGAGGAAGTCCGCGAGGGTGTGGGAGTTGGGGTAGTCGAAGATCAGCGTGGCGGGCAGCCGCAGGCCGGTGCGGGCGGCGAGGCGGTTGCGGATCTCCACGGCGGTGAGCGAGTCGAAGCCGAGGTCCCGGAAGGCGGTGCCGGGGTCGACGGACTCCGGTCCGGCGTGGCCGAGGACGGCCGCGACCTGGGTGCGGACGAACTCCAGGGCGAGGGCGTCGCGTTCGCCTTCCGGGGCGTCGGTCAGCCGGTGGGCGAACGTGTCGCTGTCGCCCGCGGGGTCGGCGGCCGTCCCGGGCGCGGCGGCGAGCGCCTGCGCGGCCTCTGGGAGGTCGGCGATCAGCGGGCAGGGGCGCACGGAGGCGAGGCCGGGGGCGAGCAGTTGCCAGTCGATGTCGGCGACGACGGCGGAGGTGTCGTCGAGGGCGAGCGCCGAGCGCAGCGCCGCGAGGGCGAGGTCGGGCGGGAGCGCGGGCAGGCCGGCCAGTCGCAGCCGCTCGGTGACGAGTTCGCCGGTGGCCATGCCGCCCTCGGCCCAGGCGCCCCAGGCGAGCACGGTGGCGGGCAGTCCGTCGGCGCGCCGCTGCTCCGCGAGGGCGTCCAAGTGGGCGTTGGCGGCGGCGTAGTTGGCCTGGCCCGCGGCGCCGAAGGTGGAGGCGACGGAGGAGAACAGCACAAACGCGGACAGGTCGAGGTCGCGCGTCAGCTCGTGCAGGACCTGCGCGGCGTACGCCTTGGGCCGCAGGACGCCCGCGAGGCGGCGCGGCGTCATGGCGTCCAGGACTCCGTCGTCGAGGACGCCGGCGGCGTGGACGACGGTGGTCAGGGGGTGCTCGGCGGGGATGCCCGCGAGCAGGGCGGCGACCGCCTCGCGGTCGGCGACGTCGCACGCGGCGAAGGTGACCTCGGCGCCCAGGGCGTTCAGTTCGGCGGCGAGTTCGCCGGTGCCCTCGGCGTCCGCGCCGCGACGGCTGACCAGCAGGAGGTGGCCGGCGCCCGCACGGGCGAGCAGGCGGGCCACGTGCCGGCCGAGGGCTCCGGTGCCGCCGGTGACCAGCGCGGTGCCGGTGGTGGTCCACTCGTCGGCGGGGCTCTCCTGGCGGGTGGCCCTGACGAGCCTGCGGACGAGGACCCCGGCGGAGCGCACGGCGAGGTGGTCCTCGGTGCCGGGAGCGCCGAGGATGTCGGCGAGCCTGCCGGCGGCGCGGTCGTCGGCCGTCTGCGGCAGATCGACCAGACCACCCCAGCGGCTGGGCAGTTCGAGCGCCGCGGTGCGGCCGAGGCCCCAGACCGCGGCCTGGGCGGTGCTGGTGAGGCGGTCGGAGCGGCCGGTGGAGACCGCGCCCCGGGTGGCGTTCCACAGCGGCGCCTCGGCCCCGGCGTCGCCGAGCGCCTGGACGAGGGCGGTGGTGGCGGCGAGGCCGGCGGGCAGGGCCGGGTCCTCGGGGTGCGGCCGCTCGTCGAGGGCGAGGAGGGACAGGACGCCGGCGAACTCGCCGGGCACGGCGCCGTCCTCGTCGAGGCGCCGGGCGACGGCCGTACGGTCGTCGGCGGCCGGGTCGAGGACGAGCGTGCGGACGGTGGCGCCGCGCGCGGTCAGGATCTCCTGGGCGGCGCGCGCCCACGGGTCGTCCTCGTGCGCGGTCGGCAGCACGAGCAGCCACTGCCCGGTGAGCCGTCCGGGCGGCAGGTCGGTCAGCGGCTTCCACTGGACGCGGTAGCGCCACTGGTCGATCCGGTCGCTGTCGCGGTGGCGGCGGTGCCAGGCGGACAGGGCGGGCAGCACGGCGCTGAGCGGCTGGTCGCCGTCGATGCCGAGGGTGTCGGCGAGGGCGGCCAGGTCCTCGCTGTCGACGACCTCCCAGAACCTGGCGTCGGTGGCGGAGGGCCGGCCGTCCTCGGGGAGTTCGGTCAGGTAGGAGAAGGCGTCGCGCGGCCAGTACGCCTCGCGCTGGAAGGCGTAGGTCGGCAGGTCGACGCGGCGGGCGCCGGTGCCGGCGAACAGCGCGGTCCAGTCCGGGGACTGCCCGCGCGCGTGGGCGCCGGCGACGGCCGCCACCAGCGACCGGGCCTCGGAGCGGCCGGTGCGCAGCGCGGGCAGGAAGGCCGCGGCTCGGTGCCCGGTGACGGTCCGGCACTCCTGGCCCAGGGCCGAGAGGACTCCTCCGGGGCCCAGTTCGAGGTACGTGGTGACCTCGCGGCTCTCCAGCCGGCGGATGCCGTCGAGGAAGCGGACGGCCTCACGGACGTGGCGCACCCAGTAGTCGGCGGAGGCCATGTCCTCGCCGGCCAGGTCGCCGGTGACGTTGGAGACGACCGCGATGCGGGGCGCCTGGAACGACAGCCCGGCCACCACGTGGCGGAACGCGTCGAGCATGCCGTCCATGTGGGGCGAGTGGAAGGCGTGACTGACCGTGAGGCGCTTGGACTTGCGGCCGTCGAACCGGTCGACGATGCGGGCGGCCGCGTCCACGTCACCGGCGATGACCACCGACCGGGGGCCGTTGACGGCGGCGATGCTCACGCGATCGGTGAGCAGCGGCAGGACCTCGTCCTCCGACGCCTCCAGCGCGATCATCACGCCGCCGGCCGGCAGGGCCTGCATCAGCCTGCCGCGGGCCGCGACGAGCGTGCACGCGTCCTCAAGCGAGAACACCCCGGCCACATGCGCGGCGGCGATCTCGCCGATCGAGTGGCCTGCCAGGTAGTCGGGACGGATGCCCCAGGACTCGACGAGCCGGAACAGGGCCACCTCGACGGCGAACAGCGCCGGCTGGGTCCATTCGGTGCGGTCGAGGAGGTCCGCGTCGTCGCCGAACAGCACGTCCTTCAGCGGCCTGTCGAGATGCGTGTCCATGTGCGCGCACACCGCGTCCAGCGCCTGCGCGAACGCCGGGTACGTCCCGTACAGCTCCCGGCCCATGCCGAGCCGCTGGCTGCCCTGGCCGGTGAAGAGGAAGGCGAGCTTGCCCTCGCCGGCGCTCCCCTCGACGACGTCGGCGGAGGCGTTCGCCCCGGCCAGCGCGGCGAGCCCGGCGAGAAGTCCGTCGCGGTCGTCGGCGACGACCGCGGCGCGGCGGTCGAGGGCGGCACGGGTGAGCGCCTGCGAGTACGCGACGTCGGCGACGCGGACGTCCGGGTGGGCGGTGACGTGGGCGTGCAACGCGGCGGCCTGCGCGCGCAGGACGGCCTCGGTCCGGCCGGACAGGACGACGGGCAGGACGGCCGGAGCCGTCGACCGACCGGTGTGATCGGCCGGATCCACGGGCTCTTCCGGGTCGGACGCGGTCTCGGCGCTCTCCAGGATGATGTGCGCGTTGGTGCCGCTCATGCCGAAGGACGAGACGCCGATGCGGCGCGGCCGCTCGCCCTCGGGCCACGGGCGCGCCTCGGCGAGCAGCGACACCTCGCCCGCCGACCAGTCCACGTGGGGCGTCGGCTCGGTCAGGTGGAGGAGGCGCGGCAGCACACCGTGCCGCATCGCCATCACGCTCTTGATGACGCCCGCCACGCCGGCGGCGGCCTGGGCGTGTCCGATGTTCGTCTTGAGCGAGCCGACCCACAGCGGCTCGCCGTCGGGGCGGTCCTGGCCGTAGGTGGCGAGCAGGGCCTGCGCCTCGATGGGGTCGCCGAGGCTGGTGCCGGTGCCGTGCGCCTCGACGGCGTCGACCTCGTCGGGGGTGAGCCGGGCGTTGGAGAGCGCCTGAAGGATGACACGCTGCTGGGACGGGCCGTTGGGGGCGGTGAGGCCGTTGCTGGCGCCGTCCTGGTTCACGGCCGAGCCGCGGACCACGGCGAGCACGGGGTGCCCCTTGCGGCGGGCGTCGGACAGCCGCTCCACCAGGAGCACGCCGACGCCCTCGGAGAGGCTGAAGCCGTCGGCCTCCGGGGAGAACGCCTTGCAGCGGCCGTCGTCGGCGAGGCCCCGCTGCTTGCTGTAGTCGACGAAGGTGCCCGGCGCGGACATCAGCGTGGCGCCGCCCGCGAGCGCGAGCGTGCACTCGCCGTTGCGCAGCGCCTGAACGGCCAGGTGCAGGGCGACCAGCGAGGACGAGCAGGCGGTGTCGACCGTCAGCGCCGGGCCCTCCAGGCCGAAGGTGTACGAGAGCCGGCCGGACGCGACGCTCGCCGCGTTGCCGATGCCGATGTAGCCCTCGATGTTCTCCGACGAACTGAGCAGCGCCGCGAGGTAGTCGTGGTTGCTGGTGCCGACGAACACGCCGACCTGCTTGCCGCGCATCGACGTCGGGTCGATGCCGGCCCGCTCGAACGCCTCCCAGGACGTCTCCAGCAGCAACCGCTGCTGCGGGTCCATCGCCAGCGCCTCACGCGGCGAGATCCCGAAGAGCGACGGGTCGAAGCGGGCGATGTCGGAGACGAAGCCGCCCTGGTCGGCGTAGCTGGTGCCCGGGTGGTCGGGGTCCGGGTGGAACACCGCCTCCAGGTCCCAGCCGCGGTCCGCGGGGAAACCGGAGATCGCGTCGACGCCCTCGGCGGCGATCCGCCACAGGTCCTCGGGCGACGTCGCGCCGCCGGGGTAGCGGCACGCCATGCCCACGATGGCGATCGGCTCCTGGCTCTTCGCCTCGGCGTCCCGCAGTCGCTGACGCGTCTGATGCAGATCCGCCGTCACCAACTTCAGGTAGTCCCGCAGCGTCTCTTCATTCGCCATTTAACGCAACCACCTATTTTGCAGCAGGCGCCGTCAGAAAATTATCGGAAATCCGGGAATCGCATCTGGTACGCAGCAGCCGCTTTGGTGATCAAATCGGCTGGCCAGCGGTCAGAATATTCAGCCCGTGATTCCGCGGACAACCCCTAACTGCCCCCTACGGACCCCTGCATCGCAGGTTGCGCGGGACATGGCTGCGATGCCGCAATTCAAGGGGTGTCGACCATGGTGACCGGCGAAGACTTCCCCCGTCAATAATGCCCCGCGATCTGTTCCGTAATTCTCGGGACCGGGCGGGGCCGGGCGGGACCGGCGGCCCGGGATTCGGGTATTCGGCCGCCGGGCGGCGGCCGAATACCCGCTCCGCGGTTCAGGCGCGGCCGAGGCCCTTGTTGATGAACGCGAACAGCTCCTCGTCGCTCGCGTCCTGCAGCTGCGCCACGTCGTCCAGCGCGGTGCCGGCCGGGTCCGCCCCGCTGCCGCCCTCCGTGCCCGCCGGTACCGCCGCGGCGGCCGGCTCGGGCTCGTCGCTCTCGTTCCACTTGGCCAGCAGCGACTGGAGCCGCATCGTCACCCGGGCCCGGACGACGTTGTCGCCGGTCCCCCGCTGCAGCACGGCCTCCAGCTTGTCCAGTTCCTCCAGCAGCGGAGCCCCGCCCGCCGCGGCGTCGGGGACGATCCCGGCGCGCAGGAAACCGGCGACGGCGGCCGGGGTGGGGTGGTCGAAGACCAGGCTGGCGGGCAGCTTGAGCCCGCTCACGGCCCCCAGGCGGTTGCGGAGTTCGACCGAGGTGAGCGAGTCGAAGCCGAGCTCCTTGAAGGCCCGGTTCGCCTCCACGGTCGACAGGTCCGCGTGCCCGAGAACGGCGGCCACCGCGGTCCGGACGAGGTCGAGGAGCAGGCGCTCCTGCTCGGCCTCCGGGAGACCGGCGAGCTGCCGGGTCAGCGGCACGCCCCCGGCCAGGTCGTCGGCGGACTCGCGCTCGGCGGACTCGATCACCCGCCGGGCCTCGGGGAGTTCCCCGAGCAACTGCCGGTCGCGGTCCGCGGTGAAGGCGAGCGTGAAGCGCTTCCAGTCCATGTCGGCGACGGTCAGCGTCGTCTCGTCCCGGTCCAGCGCGTGCTGCAGGGCGGACAGGGTGCGCTCCGGCGCCATCGTCAGGATGCCGTGGCGGCGCATGCGGTCGCCGACTGCGCTGCCGTCGCCCTCGCCGCTGCCCCAGGGGCCCCAGGCCACGGACGTGGCGGGGAGCCCGGCCGCCCGGCGGTGCTCGGCGAACGCGTCCAGGAAGGCGTTGCCCGGCGCCTGGTTGCCCTGTCCGGGCGCACCGAAGGTGGCGGCGAAGGACGAGAACAATACGAAGGCGGAGAGGTCGAGGTCGCGGGTCAGTTCGTGCAGGTGCATGGTCGCGTCGACCTTGACACGCAGCACCGCCTCCACCTGGTCGGGGGTCAGAGCCTCGATCACGCCGTCGTCCACCGCCGCGGCCGCGTGGACGACGGCGGTCAGGGGGCGGTCGGCGGGGACGGCCCCGAGGAGCGCGGCCAGGGCGTCGCGGTCTGCGACGTCGCAGGCGGCCACGGTCACTTCCGCGCCCAGCGCGGTCAGTTCGTCGCGCAGCTCGGCGGCACCGGGGGCGTCGATGCCCCGCCGGCTGGTCAGCACCAGGTGCTCGGCGCCGTTGGACGCGAGCCAGCGCGCGACATGCGCGCCGAGCGCACCCGTACCGCCGGTGACCAGCACCGTGCCCTGCGGTCGCCACTCACGGACGGTGCCGGTCTCCGCCAGCCGCGCACGCACCAGCCGGCGACCGAGCATCCCGGAGGCCCTCAGCGCGACCTGGTCCTCCGCACCGTCGCCGGCCAGCAGGCCCGAGAGGCGGCTGAGCGTACGGTCGTCGGCCGTGTCCGTGCCGGGCAGGTCGACGAGGCCGCCCCAGCGGCCGCCCTGCTCCATGGAGGCGACCCGCCCGAGACCCCAGATCAGCGCCTGGGCGGGATCGGTCACCTGCTCGGAGCGGCCCGTGGCGACGGCGCCGCGGGTCACGCACCACAGGGGCACGGTCACCTCGGCGTCACCGAGCGCCTGGACGAACGCGAGTTCACCCGCGAACGCGCCTTCGCCACCGAGGGCAAGGAGGGAGAGGACGCCGCTGGGCGCGGTGCCGTCGAGGGTGGCCCTCACGGTCGCCGTCAGCTGCTCGCGGTCGGCCGTGCCGTGCTCGACGCGTACGGTACGCACCTGCGCGCCGCGGTCGGTGAGCGTGCGCTCGACGGCGGCCGCCCACTCCCCGTCGATGCCGGTGAGCGTGTCGGGGACGGCGAGCAGCCAGAGGCCGGTGAGGTGGGCGGAGGCCGGCTCGGGCAGGGGCTTCCACGCCACGCGGTAGCGCCAGCCGTCGACGGTGGACTGCTCACGGCTCTGCCGACGCCACGACGACAGTCCGGGCAGGACATTGCCCAACGAACCGATCGCTTCCGGGGTGTCGAGAGCGAGGGTGCCCGCGAGGGCTTCGAGGTCCTCGCGTTCGACGGCCTCCCAGAAACGGGCGTCGATCGCGTTCTCCACCGGCATGTCGGCGTCGGGGTTCGCGGTGATCTTTGGCCAGAACCGCTGCGGCTGGAAGGCGTAGGTGGGGAGGTCGACACGCTGTGTACCGGTTCCGGCGAACACCGCCTGCCAGTCGACGGACGCGCCGTGGACGTAGGCCTCACCAAGGGACAGCCAGAACCGCTCCAGACCGCCTTCGTTGCGGCGCAGCGAACCCAGGACCGCGGCCTCGCGGCCTGCGTCCTCGACGGTCTCCTGAAGACCAACCGTCAGCACCGGGTGCGGGCTGGACTCGACGAACACACCGAAGCCCTGCTCCAGCAGCGTCCGCACCGCCTGCTCCAGCTCGACGGTCTGGCGCAGGTTCCGGAACCAGTAACCGCCGTCCAGCTCCGGCCCTGACACCCACTCACCGGTCACCGTCGACAGGAACGGCACCTCAGCATCGCCCGGCGCGATCGGCGCCAACAGCTTCCCGAGCTCCTCTTCAAGGAGGTCGACCTGCGCCGAGTGCGACGCGTAGTCCACCGCGATCCGCCGCGCCCGAACCCCATCGCTCTCGCACGAGGCCAACAGCTCCTCCAGCGCCTCAACCTCACCGGAAACCACCACGGAAGATGGCCCGTTCACCGCGGCAACCGAAATCCGCTCCTCACCCCACGCCGCGATCCGCTCACGCGTCTCGTCCGCGGGCAACGCCACGGACACCATCCCGCCCAGACCCGCCAGCACCCGGCCGATCGCCTGACTCCGCAGAGCCACCACCCGGGCCGCATCCTCCAGCGACAAGATCCCCGCCACACAGGCCGCCGCGATCTCACCCTGCGAATGCCCGATCACCGCAGCCGGACGCACGCCGGCCGCCTTCCACACCTCCGCCAGCGACACCATCACCGCAAACAACGCAGGCTGCACCACATCCACGCGCTCCAACGAAGGAGCACCCTCCACACCACGCAGCACATCCACCAGCGACCAGCCCGTGAACGGCTCCAGCGCCCGCGCGCACTCCCCTATCCGGGCGGCGAACACCGGCGAAGAGTCCAGCAGTTCCTCGGCCATGCCCACCCACTGCGAACCCTGGCCCGGGAACACGAACACCGTCTTGCCACCGACAACCCGCCCGGACACCACACCCGCCGCCGGCACACCCTGCGCCACCGCCGACAACCCCGCCGCATGGTCACCCAGCACCACCGCACGGTGCTCCAACGCCGCCCGCGACGACGCCAACGACCACCCCACATCAGCCACCGACGCCGCCGAACCAGCCCCACCCACCAGCCAGCCCGACAACCTCTCCGCCTGACCCCGCAACGCCACCGCACTCTTGCCCGACAGCACCCACGGCACCACCACAGGACCATCGGCCGACGACGGCGCCTCAGACTCAGCCTCAGGCTCCGGCGCCTGCTCCACAATCACGTGCGCATTCGTCCCACTGAACCCGAACGACGACACACCCGCCCGCCGCACACGCCCCGACTCCGGCCACACCACCGCATCCGACGCCAACGACACCGCACCCGACGCCCAATCCACATGCGGCGACGGCTCATCCACGTGCAACGACTTCGGCACCACACCATGCCGCATCGCCAACACCATCTTCATCACGCCCGCCACACCGGCCGCGGCCTGCGTGTGACCGATGTTCGACTTCACGGAACCCAGGAGCAAGGGCCGCTCCGCCGGCCGGTCCTGGCCGTAGGTGGCCAGCAGCGCCTGCGCCTCGATCGGGTCGCCCAGGGCCGTGCCCGTGCCGTGCGCCTCCACCACGTCCACGTCGCCCGCCGAAAGGCGCGCGTTGGCCAGGGCCGCACGGATCACCCGCTGCTGCGACGGGCCGTTCGGCGCCGTCAGGCCGTTGCTCGCGCCGTCCTGGTTGATCGCCGAACCCCGCACCACCGCCAGCACCGGGCGGCCGTTGCGCCGCGCGTCCGACAGCCGCTCCAGCAGGAGGAGCCCCACACCCTCTGCCGGGCCGAAGCCGTCGGCGTCGGACGAGAACGCCTTGCAGCGTCCGTCCGGAGCGAGGCCGCGCTGCCGCGAGAACTCGATGAACAGGCCCGGCGTCGACATCACGTGGACGCCGCCGGCCAGCGCGAGCGAGCACTCCCCCGCCCGCAGCGCCTGCACCGCCAGGTGCAGCGCCACCAGCGAGGCGGAGCACGCGGTGTCGACCGTGACCGCGGGACCCTCGAGACCGAGGGTGTACGAGATGCGGCCGGACATCACACTGGCGGCGTTTCCGGTGCCCAGGTGACCGGCGTAGTCCTCGGCGGCCTCCAGCAGCGGGGTCAGGTAGTCCGATCCGTTGACCCCGACGTACACGCCGGCCTGGCTGCCGCGCAGGCTGCCCGGGTCGATGCCGGCCCGTTCGAACGCCTCCCACGCCGTCTCCAGCAGCAACCGCTGCTGCGGGTCCATCGCCAGCGCCTCACGCGGCGAGATCCCGAAGAACCCGGCGTCGAAGACCGGGGCGTCGGCGAGGAATCCGCCCTCGCGGGTGATCGACGTGCCGGGCTCGTCGGGGTCGTCCGAGAAGAGCCCGTCGAGCTCCCAGCCCCGGTCCGCGGGGAACGCGGTGAGCGCGTCGCCTCCGGAGGCGACCAGGTCCCACAGGTCCTCGGGGGAACGGACGCCGCCCGGGAAGCGGCAGCTCATCGCCGTGACGGCGATGGGCTCGTGAGCCTGGCTCTCGATGTCCCGCAGGCGTCCGTACGCCTCGTCGAGATCGGTCGTGACCTTCTTGAGGTACTCGCGGAGCTTCGCTTCGTTCGCCACTGGCGCTTCACCTATTCGCGTGGTCGAGACCGTGGAGTCTTCTCGCACGTGCTCGGGATGTCTTGGTTCGGGGGTCGGAGGTTCGGAGGTCGGGGCGGACGCACCGCCGAGGGCCGGCGGTGCGTCCACGACGTGTCGGGTCAGGCCTTGCCGAACTTCTTGTCGATGAGCGCGAACAGCTCGTCGTCGCTCGCCTCTTCGATCTCGTCGGCCCCGGACTCGCCGGCCGTCCCGCGGGCCTCGTTCCACTGCGCCAGCAGTGCTTGCAGACGCACCGCCACGCGCGCGTGCGCGGCGTCGTCCGCCGCCGCCTCGGACATCTCCTCCGGGGTCAGCGAGGAGAAGGTGCTCTCCAGCCGGCCGATCTCCTCCAGGACCGACAGCCCGCGCTCGGCAGGCTCGGGGGCCATCTCGTCCAGCAGGTGCCCGGCCAGTGCGGCGGGGTTGGGGTAGTCGTAGACCAAGGTGGCCGGCAGTCGCAGGCCGCTGGCGGCGCTCAGGCGGTTGCGCAGCTCCACCGCCGTCAGCGAGTCGAAGCCGAGCTCCTTGAACGCCTGCCCGTCGCCGACGAGTTCGGCCGACCGGTACCCGAGGACGGCGGCCACCTGGCCGCGCACCAGGTCCAGGACGGTCCGCTCCCGCTCCGCCGCCGGGAGCCCGGTGAGGCGCTCGGTCAGCGTGCGCTCGTCCGCGGCCCCGTCCACGGCCGTGGCCGCCGCGTTCCCCGTGCCGCTCTGCGCCGTCCTGCGTGCGGGGGTGCGCACCAGGCCCCGGAACATCGGCAGCAGCGCGCCGTCCGCGGCCCTCGCCCGCAGCGTCGGCAGGTCGATCCCGACCGGTACGAGCACGGGCTCCGCCGCCGAGAGGGCCGCGTCGAGGAGCGCCAGGCCCTCCTCCGCCGACAGCGGCACGATGCCGCCGCGGGCGACCCTGCCCCGCTCCGCCTCGGTCAGCCGGCCCGCCATGCCGCGCTCCTCGGCCCACATGCCCCAGGCCAGGGACAGCGCGGGGAGCCCGGCGCGGCTGCGGTGTCGCGCGAGCGCGTCGAGGAAGACGTTCGCGGCCGCGTAGTTGGCCTGCCCGGCGCCGCCGAGTGTGCCCGCGGCGGCCGAGAAGAGGACGAACGCCGACAGGTCGAGGTCCCGGGTCAGCTCGTGCAGGTGGAGGGCCGCCTCGGCCTTGGGCCGCAGCACCCGGTCCATCCGCTCCGGGGTGAGCAGGTCCACGATCCCGTCGTCCAGGACGCCCGCGGTGTGGACGACCGCGGTGAGCGGATGCTCGGCGGGAACCCCCGCGAGCACGGTGGCGAGCGCGTCACGGTCGGCCACGTCGCACGCCGCCCAGGTCACCTCCGCACCCGACGCCCGCAGTTGTGCGGTGAGTTCCGCCGCGTGCTCCGCCCCCGCGCCGCGTCGGCTCACCAGCAGCAGCCGCCGCGCCCCGTGCGCCTCCACGGCATGCCGGGCGACGAGCCCGGCCAGGCCGCCGCCGGCGCCGGTGATCAGGACGGTGCCCTCGGGGTCGAAGGAACGAGCGCCGGTCTCCGTCGCCTCGGTCCTGACCAGGCGGGACGCGAACACCGCTCCGCCGCGTACCGCGAGTTCGGGCTCCGCGGAGGCGACGGCGTCCGGCAGTACCCGGCAGGAGGCGTCGGTCCCGTCGACGTCGACGAGCACGAAGCGCTCCGGGTTCTCCGTCTGCGCCGTACGCACCAGGCCCCACACCGGCGCCTGCGCCAGGTCCTCGGTCTCGTCGGCGCCCACGGCCACCGCGCCCCGGGTCACGACGACGAGCCGTGCCCCGGCGAACCTGCCGTTGCCCAGCCAGTCCTGCACCAGGGCCAGGGCCTCGTGCGCTGTGTCGCGCACCTCGCCCGCGAGGCGTGCGACGCCGTCGGCCGTGTCGATGCCGGCCTGCGTGCCGGTCGTGCCGGTCGTCCCGCTCAGCGGCACGAGCACCGTGCCCGGCATCGTCCCGCCCGCCGCGACGGCCGCGTCGAGTGCCGCGAGGTCGGTGTACGACTCCGTGCCGACGCCGGCCTGCTCCAGCGCACCGGCGGAGTCCCCGACGACCGCGAGGGGGGCGGCAGCGGCTGCCCGTGCTCCGGTCGTCCGCACGGGGGTCCAGTCGAGCCGGAACAGCGACTCGCGGGCCCCCGCGGGTGCCGGTGCGAAGCGGGTGGTGTCGGGCTGCCCGGTCACCAGCGCCTCGACGGAGGCGATCCGCCCGCCCGTGCTGTCGGCCACGACGACGGAGACGGTGTCCTCACCGGCCGGCGCAACGTGGAGCCGCACGGCGGCCGCGCCCACGGCGTGCAGGCGCAGACCGCGCCAGGCGACGGCCGTCCGACCCGTGCCGGCGGGGCCGGCTGCCAGTACCTGCGAGGCCGCGTCGAGCAGCGCCGGGTGCAGCGCGTACCGCCCGGCCGACGCCTGCTGCTCCTGCGGCAGCCCGGCCTCGGCGAAGACCTCCTCGCCGCGCACCCACACCTGGGTCAGCGTGCGGAAGGCGGGGCCGTGGTAGAGCTCGGCGGCCGCCAGGCGGTCGCGGACCGCGTCCAGGGCGACCGGCTCGGCGCCGGCGGGCGGCCACTGCCCCGCCGTCTCGTCGTTCGCGGCGTCGGCCGCGGACTGGTCCGCGCTGTCGGCGGAGAGCAGACCGTCGGCGTGCCGGGTCCACTCCCCTTCCGCCAGTCCGTTCGCGGGTCCGTCCGGGCCGGCCGCCGCGTCGGGCCTGCTGTGCACCTGGACGGGGCGGAGCCCCTGCTCGTCCGGCCCGCCCACGGTGACGCGGAGTTGCACCCCACCCTTCTCGGGGAGCACGAGCGGCGCTTCGATCGTCAGCTCGTCGAGGCCGCCGCACCCGGCCTCCTCACCTGCGCGCAGGGCCAGTTCGACGAAGGCCGCGCCCGGAAGGACGACCGTGTCGGCAACGACGTGGTCGGCGAGCCAGGGGTGCGTCCGGGTGGACAGCCGCCCGGTGAAGACGAAGCCGTCCGAGCCCGGCAGCTCGACCGCGGCCCCGAGCAGCGGGTGCCCGGCCGCACCGATGCCGACCGACGCCACGTCCTCGTACTCGGGCAGGTACTCCGCCCAGTAGCGCTCGCGCTGGAAGGCGTAGGTGGGCAGGTCGACGTGGCGGCGGGCACCGGTCCCGGCGAAGAACCGGGCCCAGTCGACCGTGACACCACGCGTGTGGGCCCGGGCGAGGGCGGTCACCGCCGTCTCCGGCTCGGGGCGGCCCTTGCGCAGGACGGGGACGAAGGCGGCGCCTTCCCCGGTCACACAGTCCTGAGCCATCGCGGACAGCACCCCGTCAGGGCCGAGTTCGACGTACGTGGTGACACCTGCGGCCTCGAGGGCGCGGACGCCGTCGAGGAAGCGGACGGCCTCACGGACGTGCCGGACCCAGAAATCGGGCGACGTCACCTCGTCCGTGACCAGACCGCCGGTCAGGTTGGACACCAGCGGAATACGGGGCGCGGTGTAGGACAGGCCCTCGGCGACCTTCCGGAAGTCCGCCAACATGCCGTCCATGTGCGGCGAGTGGAACGCGTGACTGACCGTCAGACGCTTGGACTTCCGGTCCGGGAACGCCTCCACAATCCCCGCGGCAGCATCCTCGTCACCCGCGACGACCACCGAACGAGGACCGTTGACCGCAGCGATGCTCACCCGCTCGCTCAGCAGCGGCAGCACCTCGTCCTCCGACGCCTTCAGCGCGATCATCACCCCGCCGCCCGGCAGCGCCTGCATCAACCGACCACGCGCGGCCACCAACGCGCACGCGTCCTCAAGCGAGAACACCCCGGCCACATGCGCGGCGGCAAGCTCACCGACGGAGTGGCCGGAGAGACAGTCCGGTCGCACACCCCACGACTCGACCAGGCGGAACAGCGCCACCTCGACCGCGAACAACGCCGGCTGCGTGAACTCCGTGCGGTTCAGGACATCGGCGTCGTCCCCGAACAGCACGTCCTTGAGCGGCACTTCGAAATGCCGGTCCAGGTGCGCACACACCGCGTCCAGGGACTCGGCGAACACGGGGTACGTGTCGTACAGCTCGCGCCCCATCCCGAGGCGCTGGCTGCCCTGGCCCGTGAACAGGAACGCGACCCGTTGTTCCGTGTCCGCCACGCCCCGGACCACCTGCGCGGTGGAGTCCCCAGCCACCAGGGCGGCGAGTCCGTCGGCGAACGCCTCGCGGTGATCGGCGACGATCGCGGCGCGGTGGTCCAGCGCCGCCCGTCCGGTCGCCAGAGCAAAGGCGACGTCGAGCGGACGCGGCTCCTCTTGGGCGGCGAGACGGTCGCGCAGTCGCTCCGCCTGGTCACGCAGGGCGGCTTCGGTCCTGCCGGACAGCACCCACACCGACGGCGTCGCGGCGCCCTCCTCGTCCGTCCGGTCGGGCTCCGCGTCAGCGACCTGCGGGGCGGGCGGGGCCTGCTCCACGATGGTGTGCGCGTTCGTGCCGCTCACGCCGAAGGACGAGATGCCGGCGCGGCGGGGGCGACCGGTGTCCGGCCACTCCCGCTGCTCGGTCAGCAGGGCGATCTCGCCTGCCGACCAGTCGACGTGCGGCGTCGGCTCGTCCACGTGCAGGGTCTGCGGCAGCACGCCGTGCTGCATCGCCAGCACCATCTTCATCACACCGGCCACACCGGCCGCGGCCTGCGTGTGGCCCATGTTGGACTTGATCGAGCCGAGCAGCAGCGGCCGCTCCGGCGAGCGGCCCTGGCCGTAGGTGGCCAGCAGTGCCTGGGCCTCGATCGGGTCGCCCAGACGGGTGCCGGTGCCGTGCGCCTCGACCACGTCCACATCGGTGGCCGACAGACCGGCGCTGGCGAGGGCCTGGCGGATCACCCGCTGCTGGGACGGGCCGTTCGGCGCCGTCAGGCCGTTGCTGGCGCCGTCCTGGTTGACCGCCGAGCCCCGGACGAGGGCGAGGACCGGGTGGCCGTTCCGCCGGGCGTCGGACAGGCGCTCGACCAGCAGCATGCCGACGCCCTCGGCCCAGCCCGTACCGTCCGCGGCAGCGGCGAACGCCTTGACCCGGCCGTCCGCCGCCAGACCGCGCTGGCGGCTGAACTCCACAAAGGCACCCGGCGTCGACATGACCGTCACACCACCGGCCAGGGCGAGCGTGCACTCGCCGTTGCGCAGTGCCTGCGCCGCGAGGTGCAGCGCCACCAGGGACGCGGAGCAGGCCGTGTCGACCGTGACGGCCGGCCCCTCCAGGCCGAAGACGTACGAGATACGGCCCGACACCACGCTCGCGGAGTTGCCGGTGCCGAGGAAACCCCCGTCACGATCGGCGGAGTTGAGCACGAGGGAGAGGTAGTCCTGGCCGTTCGTGCCGACGAAGACGCCCGCCTGGCTGCCGCGCAGCGAGGACGGGTCGATGCCGGCCCGCTCGAACGCCTCCCACGACGTCTCCAGCAGGAGCCGCTGCTGCGGGTCCATGGCGACGGCTTCGCGCGGGGAGATCCCGAAGAATCCGGGATCGAAGTCCGCCACGTCGTAAAGGAATCCGCCCTCCTGGGCGTACGGCGGCACCTCCTCGCCGACGGTCTGCGAGCCGAACAGCGCCTCCGCGTCCCAGCCGCGGTCCGCCGGGAACTCTCCAACCGCGTCCGTTCCGGTCGCCAGCAGGTGCCAGAGGTCCTCCGGGGTCCGTACGTCGCCCGGGAAGCGGCAGCTCATCGCCACGATCGCGATGGGGTCGTCGTCCACCGGTACGGCGGCGACGACCGGGCCCGGCACCACGGGCTGCGTGCCGAACAGCTCCCCTCGCAGGTAGTCGGCGAGGGCCGCCGACGTCGGGTAGTCATAGACCAGGGTGGCCGGCAGCCGCATCCCGGTCGCCGCACCCAGCAGGTTGCGCAGCTCGACGGCGGTCAGCGAGTCGAAGCCGAGCTCCTTGAACGCCCGCTCCGCGCCGACGGTCTCCGTTCCGGCATGACCGAGGACCGCCGCCACCTCCCCGCGCACGAGGTCGAGCAGCGCCCGCTCCCGCTCCGGCTCGCTCAGCTTCCCGAGCCGTTCCGCGAGCGAGCCGGAACCGTGTGCCGCGTCCCCGTCGCCCCTGGCGTCCCCGGCCTCGCCGGTACGCGGGGCGAGGGCTCGCTGTGCCTCGGGCAGATCGGCGAGGAGCTTGCTGCCCCGGACTGAGGTGAAGCCGGGGGCGAACCGCTCCCAGTCGATGTCCGCGATGGCGACGGCGGCGTCCGCCGCCTCCAGCGCACGCCGCAGGGCCGAGACGGCCAGAGCCGCGTCCATCGGAGGAATGCCGCCGCGGTGCATCCGGGCGGCCATCGCCTCGTCGGCCGCCATACCGCCCTCGGCCCACGGGCCCCACGCGATCGATGTCGCGGCCAGGCCGTCGGCCCGGCGCTGCTCGGCGAGGGCGTCGAGGTAGGCATTCGCGGCCGCGTAGTTGCCCTGGCCGGCGGCGCCGATCGTGCCGCTCGTCGAGGAGAAGAGGACGAAAGCGTCGAGGGTGATGCCGAGTTCGGTCGTCAGCTCGTGCAGGTTGAGGGCGGAGGTCGCCTTGGCCCGCAGGACGGTCTCGAGACGGTCCGGGGTGAGCGAGTCGAGGACGCCGTCGTCCAGGACGCCCGCCGTGTGCACGACAGCGGTCAGCGAATCAGCGTGCTCGGCAAGCAGCGCCCGCAGCGCATCACGGTCGGAGGCATCACACGCGACGACGGAGACGTCGACGCCCAGCTCGGCAACGAGTTCCGCGGCACCGGGTGCGTCCATGCCGCGCCGGCTGGTCAGCACCAGCCGCTCGGCACCCGCACCCGCCAGCCACCGGGCGATATGACGTCCGAGCGCACCCGTGCCACCGGTCACCAGCACTGTGCCGGACGGGGTCCACGAAGCCGTGCCCTCGGGCAGCGCCGCGCGAACCAGCCGTCGCCCGAACACTCCGGACGAGCGCACGGCCACCTGGTCCTCGGAGGCGGTCAGGACACCGACCACGCGCGACAGCGCACGCTCGTCCAGTACCTCGGGCAGGTCGATCAGACCGCCCCAGCGCTCCGGCACCTCCAGGGCGGCGACCCGGCCCAGTCCCCACAGCTGAGCCTGCGTCGGCGCGGTCAATCTGTCCGACCGGCCGACGGAGACGGCTCCACGCGTGAGGCACCACAACGGGGCGTGCACTCCGGCATCGCCCAGCGCCTGGATCAGGCTCACCGTGTCGACGAGCCCCAGCAGCGAGACCACACCGGCGTACTCACCAGCGACGAGACCCGCCAGCGACGCACGATCCGTGCCCGGCTCGACCTCGACCCGGCGCACCTCCGCACCACGCCCCGCCAGCGCGCCTACGACCGCTGCAGCATCAGCTCCCCGGGTCGGCACGACCACCAGCCACGCCCCGGACAGGCGCGCACCGGAGGCCTCGGCCAGCGGCTTCCACACCACCCGGTAGCGCCAGCCGTCCACCTCCGATCGTTCACGGCCCTGTCGACGCCACGCCGACAGCGCCGGAAGCGCCTCGACCAGCGACGCATCGCCGGCGACGTCCAACTCCGCCAGCAGCGAGGTCAGATCCTCGCGCTCGACGGCGTCCCAGAACCGGGCATCGATGGTGTCCACAGCACCGCCGGTGGGAGCGTTGCCGCTCAGTGCCGCCTCCGGCCAGTACCGCTTTCGCTGGAAGGCGTATGTCGGCAGATCGACAAGTCGTCCGCCGGTCCCGGCGAAGAATCCGGTCCAGTCCACTTCCACGCCTCGGACATACGCCTGCGCGAGCGCCGTGACAGCGGTCTCCGCTTCGGGGCGGCCCTTGCGCATCACCGGAGCGAAGGCCGCGGCCTCGCCCCTCAGACACTCCTGCGCCATCGCCGACAGGATTCCGTCCGGGCCGAGCTCCAGGTAGGTCGTGACTCCTTCGGTCTCCAGGGCTCGGACGCCGTCGAGGAAGCGGACGGCTTCACGGACGTGGCGGACCCAGAAGTCGGGCGAGGACATCTCGTCGGTGACGACGGCACCGGTCAGGTTGGAGACCACGGGGATGCGCGGGGCTTCGAACGACAGCCCGGAGACCGCCTCGCGGAAGGCGTCGAGCATGCCGTCCATGTGCGGCGAGTGGAATGCGTGACTGACCGTCAGACGCTTGGACTTCCGGTCCGGCAAGGACTCCACGATCGCCGTCGCCGCGTCCTCGACACCCGCGATCACCACCGCCTGGGGCCCGTTGACGGCCGCGATGCTCACGCGGTCGGTCAGCAGCGGCAGGACCTCGTCCTCCGATGCCTGCAGCGCGATCATCACGCCGCCGGCCGGCAGCGCCTGCATCAGCCGTCCACGAGCGGCGACCAGCGTGCAGGCGTCCTCCAGCGACAGCACGCCGGCCACATGCGCGGCAGCGATCTCACCGATCGAGTGGCCAGACACGAAGTCGGGCTTGACACCCCACGACTCCAGCAGCCGGAACAGCGCCACCTCGACCGCGAACAGCGCCGGCTGCGTGAACTCCGTTTGGTCCAAAGCCTCCGTGTTGTCCCCGAACAGCACGGTCTGCAGGGGTCGTTCGAGCTGGGTGTCGAGGTGAGCGCTGACCCCATCGAGGGCTTCGGCGAACGCCGGGTAGGTGTTGTAGAGCTCCCTGCCCATCTCCAGCCGCTGGCTGCCCTGGCCCGTGAACAGGAAGGCGAGCTTGCCCGCGACCGGGGATCCGGTCACCGTGCCGGGCACGGAGGTTCCTTCGGCCAGGGCCTCAAGCGCGGCCAGCACATCGTCACGGCCCTGGGCCGTCACCACCACACGCCGTTCGAGGGCCGAGCGGCCCGTCGTCAGCGTCCGCCCCACATCGGACAGCCGCACCTCCGGAGCCGCGACCAACCGCACACGAAGATTCCCGGCCTGCTCACGCAGAGCACTGTCGCTCTTCGCCGAGAGCGCCAAGGGGAGGTACAGCTTCTCCTCGCCCTGCGGAGCGACCTGCTCCACGTCGTCGTTCAGCGGTGCCTGTTCGATGACGGTGTGGGCGTTGGTGCCGCTGAACCCGAACGACGAGATACCCGCTCGACGGGGCCGTCCGGTCTCCGGCCACTCGGCCGCCTCGGTCAGCAGAGCGATGTCCCCAGCCATCCAGTCTACATGCGGGGTCGGTGCATCGACGTGCAGGGTCTGCGGCAGCACCCCGTGCTGCATCGCCAGCACCATCTTCATCACACCCGCGACACCGGCCGCGGCCTGCGTGTGACCGATGTTCGACTTGATCGACCCAAGCAGCAGCGGCCTGTCCTCCGGCCTGTTCTGGCCGTACGTAGCCAGCAGGGCCTGGGCCTCGATCGGATCACCCAGCCGCGTGCCCGTGCCGTGCGCCTCCACCGCATCCACATCCGTGGCCGACAGCCCCGCACTGGCCAGGGCCTGGCGGATCACGCGCTGCTGCGACGGACCGTTCGGCGCCGTCAGACCATTGCTCGCACCGTCCTGATTGATCGCCGAACCCCGCACCAGAGCCAGCACCGGGTGACCGTTGCGCCGTGCGTCGGACAACCGCTCGACCAGCAGCAGACCAACACCCTCACCCCACCCCGTGCCATCAGCAGCGGCGGCGAACGCCTTGACCCGGCCGTCCTCCGCCAAGCCGCGCTGACGGCTGAACTCCACGAACGTGCCGGGCGTCGACATCACCGTCACACCACCGGCCAGCGCCAGCGAGCACTCGCCATTGCGCAGCGCCTGCACCGCCCAGTGCAACGCCACCAACGACGCCGAACACGCCGTGTCGACCGTCACCGCCGGGCCTTCCAGCCCGAACACGTACGACAACCGACCCGACACCACACTCGCCGCGTTGCCCGTCCCCAAGTGCCCTTCCAGGCCCTCGGAATCCTCCAGCAACACCGACAGGTAGTCCTGGCCGTTCGTGCCGACGAACACACCGGTCTGGCTGCCCTGCAGCGTCACAGGATCAATGCCGGCCCGCTCGAACGCCTCCCACGACGTCTCCAGCAACAACCGCTGCTGCGGATCCATCGCCAACGCCTCACGCGGCGAGATCCCGAAGAAGTCCGCATCGAAGTCCGCCGCGTCATAAACGAAGCCACCCTCGCGCGCATACGACGTCCCCTGCGCACCAGGATCAGCGTCATACATCCCCGCGACATCCCAGCCACGGTCCAACGGCAACCCCGAAACAGCATCCGTCCCCGACGACAACAGCTGCCACAGGTCCTCAGGGCTCCGTACACCACCCGGGAACCGGCAACTCATCGCCACGATCGCGATCGGATCATCATCCGCAACAATCACCGCCGGCAGATCCGCATCCGCAACACGGACCGTCCCCAGCGCCTCACCCCGCAGATAATCCGCGAGCGCAGCCGACGTCGGATAGTCGTAGACCAGCGTCGCCGGCAACCGCAGTTCCGTCGCCGCACCCAACCGGTTCCGCAGCTCCACCGCGGTCAGCGAGTCAAAGCCCAACTCCTTGAACGCCCGACCCGCCTCGACATCCCCCACGCCGCTATGCCCCAGCACCTCGGCAACCGCCCGACGCACCAACTCCAGCACAAACGGCGCACGATCACCCTCAGCCATCCCCCGCAACCGCACACCAAACGACGAACCGACCGCCTGAGAGGACTCATCCGTGTCCTCTTCAGTGCGGGCGACCGCCATCGCCTCCGGCAGCTCGGCGAGGAGCCTGCTCGGACGCGCGGACGTGAATCCAGGGGCGAAGCGCTCCCAGTCCATGTCCGCGACGGCGACGACAATGTCCTGGGCGCCCACCGCACGGTGCAGGGCAGTCAGTGCTGTTGCCGCGTTCATGGGCGATACGCCGCCGCGGCGCATCCGGGCGGCCATCGCCTCGTCGGCCGCCATGCCGCCCTCGGCCCACGGACCCCAAGCAATCGACGTCGCCGCCAAACCATCCGCACGCCGCTGCTCAGCGAGAGCATCGAGGTAGGCGTTCGCCGCCGCGTAATTGCCCTGGCCCGCGGCTCCCCATACGCCGGCGGCAGAAGAGAAGAGCACGAAGGCGTCGAGGGTGATGCCCAGCTCGATCGTCAGCTCGTGCAGGTTGAGGGCCGACGTGGCCTTCGCCCGAAGAACACCGTCGATGCGCTCCGGCGTCAGGGCATCCAGCACACCGTCGTCCAGCACGCCCGCCGTGTGGACGACAGCGGTCAGCGAATCAGCGTGCTCGGCAAGCAGCGCCCGCAGCGCATCACGGTCGGAGGCATCGCACGCGACGACGGAGACCTCGACGCCCAACTCCGCAACGAACTCGGCAGCACCGGGCGCGTCCATACCGCGCCGACTGGTCAGCACCAGCCGCTCAGCACCAGCCTCCGCCAACCACCGCGCGACACGACCACCCAGCGCACCCGTGCCACCCGTCACCAGCACCGTGCCCGACGGAACCCACGAAGCCGTACCCTCCGACAGCACGGCCCGCACCAGACGACGCCCGAACACCCCGGACGACCGAACCGCCACCTGGTCCTCACCGGAGCCGGCCAGCACCCCGACCACACGCGACAGCGCACGCTCATCCAGCGCCTCGGGCAAGTCGATCAGACCGCCCCAACGCTCCGGCACCTCCAGCGCAGCCACCCGGCCCAGACCCCACAGCTGAGCCTGCACGGGCGACACCAGCCGGTCCGACCGGCCGACCGAGACCGCACCCCGCGTCAGACTCCACAACCGGGCGTCCACACCGACATCGCCCAGGGCCTGCAGCAGCGAGACCGACTCAACGAGCCCGAGCAGCGACACGACACCCGCGTACTCACCGGCCCCCAGACCCGCCAGCGCCACACGATCCATGCCCGGCTCGACCTCGACCCGGCGCACCTCGGCGCCACGCCCCGCCAGCGCATCCACCACCGGCCCGGCAACGTCGCTCCCGGTCGGCACGACCACCAGCCACGCCCCGGACAGACGCGCGCCGGAAACCTCGGTCAGCGGCTTCCACACCGCCCGGTACCGCCAGCCGTCCACCTCCGACCGCTCCCGACCCTGCCGACGCCACGCCGACAGACCAGGCAGGACGCTCGCCCAAGCGGTGTCGTCATCGGTCCCGAGGGCGGTGACCAGTGACGTGAGGTCTTCGCGCTCGACGGCGTCCCAGAATCGGGCGTCCACGGCGTCCACGGACCTACTGGCGAGAGCGTTCCCCAGGAGCGCCGCCTCCGGCCAGTAGCGCTTCCGCTGGAATGCGTACGTCGGCAGGTCCACCCGCCGCGTAGCGGTCCCGGCGAAGAACTTCCGCCAGTCGACCTCGACGCCTCGCACGTGCACCTGCGCCAGAGCCGTGCCGGTGGTCTCGACTTCCGGTCGGCCCTTGCGCAGCACCGGAACGAAGACCGCGCCCTCGCCCGTCACACACTCCTGCGCCATCGCCGACAGCACACCGTCCGGACCCAGCTCCACGAACAGGCTGACCCCGGCAGCCTCCAGGGCGCGAACGCCGTCGAGGAAGCGCACGGCCTCACGAACGTGCCGGACCCAGAACTCCGCGGAGCCCATGTCATCCGTGACGACGGCGCCTGTCAGGTTGGAGACCACGGGGATGCGCGGGGCCTCGAACGACAGCCCGGACACCGCCTCACGGAAGGCGTCCAACATGCCGTCCATGTGCGGCGAGTGGAACGCATGACTGACCGTCAGCCGCTTCGACTTCCGATCCCCAAACGACTCCACGATCGCGACCGCAGCATCCTCGTCACCCGCGATCACCACCGACGAAGGCCCGTTGACCGCCGCGATGCTCACGCGGTCGTTCAGCAGCGGCAGAACCTCGTCCTCCGACGCCTGCAGCGCGATCATCACACCGCCGGCCGGCAGCGCCTGCATCAGCCGTCCGCGAGCGGCGACCAGCGTGCACGCGTCCTCCAACGACAGCACGCCGGCCACATGCGCGGCAGCGATCTCGCCGATGGAGTGGCCGGACACGAAGTCGGGCTTCACACCCCACGACTCGACCAGCCGGAACAGCGCCACCTCGACCGCGAACAGCGCAGGCTGCGTGAACTCCGTCCGGTCCAGCGGCTCGGTGTCCTCCCCGAACAGCACGCCCCTCAACGGCACATCGAGGTGCGCATCCATATGCGCACACACCACGTCCAAGGCGTCCGCGAAGGCCGGGTACGCGCCGTACAGCTCACGCCCCATCCCCAACCGCTGGCTGCCCTGGCCCGTGAACAGGAAGGCGAGCTTGCCCGCGACCGGGGATCCGGTCACCACACCAGGCGCCGGGGCGCCTTCGGCCAGCGCCTCAAGCGCGGCCAGCACATCGTCGCGGCCCTGGGCCGTCACCACCACACGCCGTTCGAGGGCCGAGCGGCCCGTCGTCAGCGTCCGCCCCACATCGGACAGCCGCACCTCCGGAGCCGCAACGAGCAGGTCCCGGAGATTCGCCGCCTGCTCACGCAGGGCGATGTCGGTCTTCGCGGACAGTGCCAGCGGCACGAACGGTAGTTCTTCGACGGGCAGTTCCGAGTCATCGAGCTCGGCGACTTCCGGTGCCTGTTCGATGACGGTGTGGGCGTTGGTGCCGCTGAACCCGAACGACGAGATACCCGCACGACGGGGCCGTCCGGTCTCCGGCCACTCCTGCTGCTCGGTGAGCAGCGCGATGTCGCCCGCCGTCCAGTCCACGTGCGGGGTCGGTGCGTCGACGTGCAGGGTCTGCGGCAGCACCCCGTGCTGCATCGCCAACACCATCTTCATCACACCCGCGACACCGGCCGCGGCCTGCGTGTGACCGATGTTCGACTTGATCGAGCCGAGCAGCAGCGGCCGGTCCTCGGGCCTGTTCTGGCCGTACGTAGCCAGCAGCGCCTGGGCCTCGATCGGGTCACCCAGACGCGTGCCCGTGCCGTGCGCCTCCACCGCGTCCACATCCGTGGCGGACAGGCCGGCGCTGGCCAGGGCCTGGCGGATCACGCGCTGCTGCGACGGACCGTTCGGGGCGGTCAGGCCGTTGCTCGCACCGTCCTGATTGATCGCCGAACCCCGCACCAGAGCCAGCACCGGGTGACCATTGCGGCGGGCGTCCGAGAGTCGCTCGACCAGCAGCAGACCAACACCCTCACCCCACCCGGTGCCATCAGCAGCGGCGGCGAACGCCTTGACCCGGCCGTCCTCCGCCAAGCCGCGCTGACGGCTGAACTCCACAAACGTGCCCGGCGTCGACATCACCGTCACACCACCGGCCAGCGCCAGCGAACATTCACCCTGCCGCAGCGCCTGCACCGCCCAGTGCAACGCCACCAACGACGCCGAACACGCCGTGTCGACCGTCACCGCCGGGCCTTCGAGGCCGAAGGTGTAGGAGATACGTCCGGAGACGACGCTGGCCGCGTTGCCCGTGCCCAGATGGCCTTCCAGGCCCTCGGAATCGTCCAGCAGCACCGACAGGTAGTCCTGGCCGTTCGTGCCGACGAACACACCCGTCTGACTGCCCTGCAAAGAAGCCGGGTCTATGCCGGCCCGCTCGAACGCCTCCCACGACGTCTCCAGCAGCAGCCGCTGCTGCGGGTCCATCGCCAGCGCCTCACGCGGCGAAATCCCGAAGAAGTCCGCATCGAAATCCGCCGCGTCATAAACGAAGCCGCCCTCGCGCGCATAGGACGTCCCCTGCGCACCGGGATCAGCGTCATACAACCCCGCGACGTCCCAGCCACGGTCCAACGGCAACCCCGAAACAGCATCCGTCCCCGACGCCAACAACTCCCACAGATCCTCCGGAGACCGCACACCACCCGGGAACCGGCAGCTCATCGCCACAATCGCGATCGGATCATCATCCGCAACGATCACCGCCGGCAGATCCGCATCCGCAACCCGGACCGTCCCCAGCACCTCACCCCGCAGATAATCCGCGAGCGCAGCCGACGTCGGATAGTCATAAACCAGCGTCGCCGGCAACCGCAGCTCCGTGGCCGCACCCAACCGGTTCCGCAGTTCGACGGCCGTCAGCGAGTCAAAGCCCAACTCCTTGAACGCCCGACCCGCCTCGACATCCCCCACGCCGCCATGCCCCAGCACCTCGGCCACCAGCCGACGCACCAACTCCAGGACAAACGGGGCACGATCACCCTCAGCCATCCCCCGCAACCGCACAGCAAACGACGAACCAGCAGATTCGGAGACGTCGTTCGCGTTCTCCTTGTACGCAACAGTGGCGGCCTCTTGGAGTTCTACGAGCAGCCTGCTGGGACGCGCGGACGTGAAACCAGGCGCAAAGCGCTCCCAGTCGAAGTCGGCGATCAGGAGGGCCGCCTCCGCAGATCCGGCGGCCTGGTGCATCGCCACCATGGCGAGGTCTGCCCGCATCGGCGGAACCCCGCCGCGGCGCATCCGGGCGGCCATCGCCTCGTCGGCCGCCATGCCGCCCTCGGCCCACGGGCCCCAAGCAATCGACGTCGCCGCCAAGCCATCCGCACGCCGCTGCTCGGCCAAAGCGTCCAGGAAGGCGTTCGCGGCCGCGTAATTGCCCTGACCGGCGGCGCCGATCGTGCCGCTCATCGACGAGAACAGGACGAAGGCCTCGAGCTCCACGCCGAGTTCGGTCGTCAGCTCGTGCAGGTTGAGGGCGGAGGTCGCCTTGGCCCGCAGGACGGTCTCGAGACGGTCCGGCGTGAGGGAGTCGAGGACGCCGTCGTCCAGGACGCCCGCTGTGTGGACGACAGCGGTCAGCGAATCAGCGTGCTCGGCAAGCAGCGCCCGCAGCGCATCACGGTCGGAGGCATCGCACGCGACGACGGAGACCTCGACACCCAGCTCCGCCATCAGCTCGGCAGCACCCGGCGCCTCCATACCGCGCCGGGTGGTCAGCACCAACCGCTCAGCACCAGCCTCCGCCAACCACCGCGCGACACGACCACCCAGCGCACCCGTACCACCGGTCACCAGCACCGTGCCCGACGGCGACCACGAAGCCGTACCCTCCGGCAGCACGGCCCGCACCAGACGACGCCCGAACACCCCGGACGACCGAACCGCCACCTGGTCCTCACCGGAGCCGGCCAGCACCCCGACCACACGCGACAGCGCCCGCTCGTCCAGCGACTCGGGCAAGTCGATCAGACCGCCCCAGCGCTCCGGCACCTCCAGACCCGCCACCCGGCCCAGACCCCAGACCTGCGCCTGCACCGGCGACACCAGCCGGTCCGACCGGCCAACGGAAACGGCGCCGCGCGTCAGGCACCACAGCGGTGCATCCACCCCGGCATCGCCCAGAGCCTGGATCAGCCCCGTCGTGTCGACCAGCCCCAGCAGCGAGACCACACCGGCGTACTCACCGGCGACCAGACCCGCCAGCGTCCCGCGATCCTTGCCCGGCTCGACCTCGACCCGGCGCACCTCCGCACCACGCCCAGCCAGCGCATCCACAACCGGCCCGTCAACGTCGCTCCCGACCGGGACGGCCACCAGCCACGCCCCGGACAGACGCGCGCCGGAAACCTCGACCAGCGGCTTCCACACCACCCGGTAGCGCCAGCCGTCCACCTCCGACCGCTCCCGGCCCTGCCGACGCCACGCCGACAACGCCGGAAGCACCTCACCCAGCGACGCATCGCCGGAGACGTCCAACTCGGCGGCCAGGGAGACCAGGTCCTCGCGTTCCACCGCGTCCCAGAACCTGGCGTCCACCGCGCTCGCCTGATCCGGCGCCGTGACCTGCGGGGCCGCCCAGAGAACGGTCTCGGGCCAGAACCTCCGCCGCTGGAAGGCATACGTCGGCAGGTCGACACGCCGCGCACCCGTGCCGGCGAAGTACCCGGCCCAGTCCACTTCCACGCCCCGCGTGTACGCCTGCGCCAGGGCGGTGACGGCACTCTCCGCCTCCGGTCGGCCCTTGCGCAGCACCGGAACGAAGACCGCGCCCTCGCCCGTCACACACTCCTGGGCCATCGCCGACAGCACACCGTCCGGACCCAGCTCCACAAACGTCGTGACGCCCGCGGCCTCCAGCGCACGCACACCATCCAGGAAGCGGACAGCCTCACGGACGTGCCGCACCCAGAACTCCGCAGAGCCCATGTCATCCGTGACGACGGCGCCCGTCAGGTTCGACACGACCGGGATGCGCGGTGCCTCGAACGACAGCCCGGACACCACCTCACGGAACGCATCCAGCATCCCGTCCATGTGCGGCGAGTGGAACGCATGACTGACCGTCAGCCGCTTCGACTTGCGGTCACCGAGGGAATCCACGATCGCGACCGCAGCATCCTCGTCACCCGCGATCACCACCGACGAAGGCCCGTTGACCGCCGCGATGCTCACACGCTCGTTCAGCAGCGGGAGGACCTCGTCCTCCGACGCCTGCAGCGCGATCATCACACCGCCACCCGGCAGCGCCTGCATCAACCGCCCACGCGCCGCCACCAGCGTGCACGCATCCTCAAGCGACAGCACCCCCGCCACATGCGCAGCCGCGATCTCACCCACCGAATGCCCCGACACGAAGTCCGGACGCACGCCCCAGCTCTCCAGCAGCCGGAACAAGGCAACTTCCACCGCGAACAACGCCGGCTGCGCGAACTCCGTCCGGTCCAACGCCTCCGCGTCATCCCCGAACAGCACATCCAGACCCAGCCGCTCACGCACCGCATCAAGCGCCTCCGCGAACACCGGATAGGCGTCGTACAACTCACCCCCCATCCCCAGCCGCTGGCTCCCCTGCCCCGTGAACAGGAAGGCGAGCGCGCCGGTCGTCACGGCGCCCTGCACCAGGCCCGGTGCGTGGTCGCCGCGGGCCAGGGCCGCGAGGGCGTCGAGTCGGGCGGCCGGGTCCCCGGCGACAACGACGGCGCGGTGTTCCAGGGCGGCGCGGCTGGTGGCGAGGGAGTAGGCGAAGTCGAGTTCGCCCGTGTCCGCGATGCCGGCCGCCGTCGGGTGCAGGCGCTCGGCCTGGGCGCGCAGGGCGTCCGCCGTCCGGCCGGAGACGAGCCAGGGCACGACGGGCAGGTCGCGGGCCGGCTCCTGCTGAGCGGGCACGACGACATCGGGCGCCTGCTCGATGATCGCGTGGGCGTTGGTGCCGCTGTAGCCGAAGGAGGAGATGCCGGCGCGGCGCGGGCGGCCGGTCTCCGGCCAGTCGACGGCCTCGGTCAGCAGGGCGATGTCGCCCGCCGTCCAGTCGACGTACGGCGTGGGCTCGTTCACGTACAGGGTCCGGGGCAGGACGCCGTGGCGCATCGCCATGACCATCTTGATGACACCGGCGGCTCCGGCGACGGCCTGGGTGTGGCCGATGTTCGACTTCACGGAGCCGAGCCACACCGCCCGGCCGTCGGGGCGGCCCTGGCCGTACGTCGCGAGCAGGGCCTGGGCCTCGATCGGATCGCCCAGGGTCGTACCGGTGCCGTGGGCCTCCACCGCGTCGACGTCCGTGGCCGCGAGGCCGGCGTCGGCGAGGGCTTCCCGGATGACGCGCTGCTGGGACGGGCCGTTCGGCGCGGTGAGGCCGTTGCTCGCACCGTCCTGGTTCACCGCCGAACCACGGACGAGAGCGAGCACCGGGTGCCCGTTGGCGCGCGCGTCGGACAGGCGCTCGACGAGGAGCAGGGCGACGCCCTCGGACCAGCTCGTCCCGTCCGCCGAGGCGTCGAAGGCCTTGATGCGGCCGTCGGCGGCCAGGCCGCGCTGGCGGCTGAACTCGGTGAACGCGCCCGGGGTGGACATGATGGTGACAGCGCCTGCCAGTGCCATCGAGCAGTCGCCGCGGCGCAGTGCCTGCGCCGCCAGGTGCAGGGTGACCAGGGACGACGAGCAGGCGGTGTCGATGGTGACGGCCGGGCCCTCGAGCCCGAAGGTGTAGGAGATGCGGCCGGAGACGACGCTGGCGGCGTTGCCGGTGCCGAGGTGGCCTTCGAGGCCGTCGGCGTCGTTGAGCCACAGGTGCAGGTAGTCCTGGGCGTTGGAGCCGACGAAGACGCCGGTGCGGCTGCCGCGCAGCGTGGTGGGGTCGATCCCGGCCCGCTCGAACGTCTCCCAGGTGGTCTCCAGCAGCAGGCGCTGCTGCGGGTCCATGGAGAGCGCCTCGCGCGGCGAGACGCCGAAGAAGTCGGCGTCGAACTCGGCGGCGCCGTGGAGGAAGCCGCCTTCGCGGGCGTAGCTGGTGCCCTCGCTGTCGGGGTCGTCGCTGTAGAGGTGGTCGAGGTCCCAGCCGCGGTCGGCGGGGAAGCCGGTGATGCCGTCGCGCCCGGCGGCCAGGAGCTCCCACAGGTCCTCGGGGGACGTGACGCCACCGGGGAAGCGGCAGCTCATCGCGACGATGGCGATGGGGTCGTCGTCCGCGCCGGTCCGGGTCGTCCCGGCGCGGGAGCCGGCCGGCGCCGGGTCGCCGGCCCGGTGGGTGGTGATGGAGGCGCCGTCCGTCAGGTCGCCGACGAGTTCTTCCCGCAGGAAGCCGGCGAGCGCGGTGGCGGTCGGGTAGTCGAAGACGAGGGTGGCGGGCAGGCGTCGGCCGGTGGCGGCGCCGAGCAGGTTGCGCAGTTCGACCGCCGTGAGGGAGTCGAAGCCGAGCTCCTTGAACGAGCGTCCGGGCTCGACGGAGGCCGGTCCGGGGTAGCCGAGGGCGGTGGCGACCTGCTTGCGTACGAGGTCGAGCAGGGCGCGGTCGCGTTCTGCCGGGGCGAGCCCGGCCAGCCGCTGCCGCAGGCCGTCCTCTCCTGCGGTGCCGGTGGTGGCGGCTGCCCGGCGGGCGGGCACCCGGACGAGGCCGCGCAGGAGCGGCGACAGGGCGCCGGAGCCGGCCTGGTTGCGCAGGGCGGCCAGGTCGGCGTGCATGAGGACGGGCGTCGCCTCGTCGGCGCGGTGCGCGAGGTCGAAGAGTTCGAGGCCTTCCGCGATGGTCAGCGGGGGCAGGCCCGCGCGCCGCATGCGGCTGATGTCGGCCTCGTCCAGGGTGCCGGCCATGCCCGCGCCGCCGGTTGCGTCGTCCGCGTCGCCGGCCCACAGGGCCCAGGCCATGGAGGTGGCGGGGAGGCCCTGGGCGCGCCGGTGGTGGGCGAGGGCGTCGAGGAAGACGTTGGCGGCTGCGTAGTTGCCCTGGCCGGGGCCGCCGAAGACGCCGCCGATGGAGGAGAACAGGACGAAGGCCGAGAGGTCGAGGTCCCGGGTGAGCTCGTGCAGGTTGAGCGCCGCGTCGGCCTTGGGACGCAGGACGGCGGAGAGCCGCTCCGGGGTGAGGGACGTGATGACGCCGTCGTCGAGCACGCCCGCGGTGTGGACGACCGCGCCCAGCGGGTGTGCGGCGGGGATGCCGCGCAGGACGTCCGCGAGCGCGTCGCGGTCGGCGACGTCGCACGCCGCCCAGGTGACGGTGGCGCCCAGCGCGGTCAGTTCGTCCCGCAGTCGCTCGGCCTCCGGGGTGGTGCCGCCCCGGCGTCCCACGAGCAGCAGGTGGCGTACGCCGTGTTCGGTGACGAGGCGGCGCGCGACCAGGCCGCCGAGCATGCCGCCCGCGCCGGTGACGAGCACGGTCCTGTCGGGCGCGTACGCGGTAACAGCGGCGTCGCCGTCGTCGTCCCCGCGGGCAACGCGAGCCAGCCGCAGGACGTGTACGGAGCCGCCGCGCAGGGCGAGTTGGGGTTCGTCCGCCGCGAGGGCCGCGTCGAGGGCGTACGGCAGGGCGCGGGCGGAGTCCTCGTGTCCGTCGGTGTCGACGAGCAGCAGCCGGTCGGGGTACTCGGACTGCGCGGAGCGCAGCAGGCCGACGACGGCGGCGTGGACGGGGTCGGTGCTCCCGGCGCCGTCGCCGGTGGTGACCGCGCCCTGGGTGACGACGACCAGACGGCAGCCGGCGAAGGCCTCGCCCGCGAAGGGCTCGTCCGCGCACCACGCCTGGGCGAGCGCGAGGGCGTCGTGGGCGGCGGCGTGCACGGCCTGGGCCGACAGTGTCTCCGTCGGGCCGTAGCCGACGACCACGGCGTCCGGCACGGGCGCCCCGGCTTCGACCGCCGCGGCGAGGGCGGCGAGGTCCGCGTGCACTCCGACCTCGCCGGGCAGTGCCCCCGGCAGCGAGGCGACAGCGGCGGCCCCGCCCACGACGGCCCAACGCCGCGGCGCGGAGGCGGTGTCGGGGGTACCCGGCAGGGGGGTCCACTCGGCGCGGAACACCGACTCGTGGTGGGCGGTACGGGCGGCCCGCACCTGCTCGGCGGAGACGGCGCGCAGCACGAGGGCGTCCACGGTGGCGACGGGCGCGCCGGAGGTGTCGGCGATCTCCAGCCGCACGCCGTCCGTGCCCGCCGGTGCGAGGCGGACGCGCACGGCCTCGGCGCCCGCGGCGTGGAGGGTCACGCCCGTCCAGGAGAACGGGAGGCGTCCCTCGCCGTCGTTGCCGCCGAGCCCGCCGAGGGCGAGTGCGTGCAGGCCGGCGTCGAGCAGGGCGGGGTGCAGGCCGAAGTCCCGGGCGGCCGTGGCGTTCCCCTCGGGCAGCTCGACCTCGACGTAGACACTCTGCCCGTCCCGCCACGCGGCCGTCAGCCCGCGGAAGACGGGGCCGTAGGCCATGCCGAGCGCGGAAAGCTCCGCGTACAGGTTCTCCGTCGGAACGGCCTCGGCGCCCGCCGGGGGCCACTGGGCGAGCTCGAAGTCCGGGCGTGCCGCGCCCTGGGCGAGGACGCCGTCGGCGTGCCGCACCCACGGCTTGTCGGACGCGCCGCCCTCGGCGCGGGAGGAGAGCGTGAAGGTGCGCCGGCCGGTGCCGTCGGCGTCCGGTGCGGACACGTGGATCTGCACCTGCACGCCGCCCCGCTCGGGCAGCACGAGCGGTGCCTGGAGGGTGAGTTCCTCCAGCACGTCGCAGCCGACCTGGTCACCGGCGCGTACGGCCAGCTCGACGAAGGCGGTACCGGGCAGGAGCACGGAGCCCATGACGGCGTGGTCGGCGAGCCAGGGGTGCGTGTCGAGCGAGAGGCGTCCGGTGAAGAGGAAGCCGTCGGAGTCGGCGAGCGCGACGGTGGCGCCCAGCAGCGGGTGGCCCACGGGCTCGAGGCCGACGGCGCGCAGGTCGCCGGCGCCGCGGCCCGATTCGATCCAGTAGCGCTGCCGCTGGAAGGCGTAGGTGGGCAGGTCGACGCGGCTGGCGCCGGTCCCGGCGAAGTACCCCGCCCAGTCCACCGGCACCCCGCGCACATGGGCGTGGGCGAGCGCGGTGGTGACGGTCTCGGCCTCGGAGCGGTCCCTGCGCAGGACGGGGACGAAGGCCGCGCCCTCGCCGGTCACGCACTCCTGCGCCATGGCCGACAGCACACCGTCCGGGCCGAGTTCGACGTACGTGGTGACCCCGGCAGCCTCCAGGGCGCGAACGCCGTCGAGGAAACGCACGGCCTCACGAACGTGCCGCACCCAGAAGTCCGCCGACGCCATCTCGTCGGTGACGACGGCACCGGTGAGGTTCGAGACGACCGGGATGCGGGGGGCTTCGAAGGAGAGCCCCGCCACGACCTCGCGGAACGCGTCCAGCATCCCGTCCATGTGCGGCGAGTGGAACGCATGGCTGACCGTCAGGCGCTTGGACTTCCGGTCCCCGAGGGAATCCACGATCGCGACCGCGGCATCCTCGTCACCCGCGATGACCACGGCCTGCGGGCCATTGACCGCCGCGATGCTCACGCTATCGTTCAGCAGCGGCAGGACCTCGTCCTCCGACGCCTGCAGCGCAATCATCACGCCACCACCGGGTAGCGCCTGCATCAACCGCCCACGGGCCTCGACCAGCGTGCACGCGTCCTCAAGCGACAGCACCCCCGCCACATGCGCGGCAGCGATCTCACCCACCGAATGCCCGGACAGGAAGTCCGGCCGCACACCCCACGACTCCAACAGCCGGAAGAGAGCGACCTCCACCGCGAACAACGCCGGCTGCGCGAACTCCGTACGGTCCAACGCCTCCGCGTCGTCCCCGAACAGCACATCCAGCCCGAGCCGTTCGCGCACGGCGTCCAGCGCCTCCGCGAACACCGGATAGGCCGCGTACAGCTCACGCCCCATCCCCAGCCGCTGACTCCCCTGCCCCGTGAACAGGAACGCCACCTTGCCGGCGACGGGCGAGCCGGTCACCACGCCCGGCGCGGCTTCGCCCTCGGACAGGACGGCGAGGCCGGACAGCAGGCCGGCGCGGTCCTCGGCGACGACGACGGCGCGGTCCTCGAAGGCGGCGCGGGTCGTGGCCAGGGCGTGCGCGACGTCCACCGCGCCCACCCCGGTGTTCTTCTCGACGTACGCGTGGAGGCGGCGGGCCTGCTCGCGCAGCGCGTCGCGCCCCTTCGCCGAGAGCAGCACCGGCACCGCGCCCCCGAGGGCGGTGGGCGCCGGGGCGTCCGGCTCCTCGGGCTCCGGGGCCTGCTCGATGATGGTGTGCACGTTGGTGCCGCTGACGCCGAAGGCCGAGACGCCGACGCGGCGCGGGCGGCCGGTCTCCGGCCAGTCCACGGCGTCGGTGAGCAGGGACACGGCGCCCGACGACCAGTCGACGTGCGAGGTCGGCTGGTCGACGTGGAGGGTGCGCGGCAGCACGCCGTGCCGCATCGCCATGACCATCTTGATGATGCCCGCGACACCCGCGGCGTTCTGGGTATGGCCGATGTTGGACTTGAGGGAGCCCAGAAGCAGCGGCCGGTCCTCGGGCCGCTCCTGGCCGTACGTGGCCAGCAGGGCCTGCGCCTCGATGGGGTCGCCGAGCGTGGTGCCGGTGCCGTGCGCCTCGACGGCGTCGATGTCGGCGGGGGTCAGGCGGGCGTTCTCCAAGGCCTGGCGGATGACGCGCTGCTGGGACGGGCCGTTGGGGGCCGTCAGTCCGTTGCTCGCGCCGTCCTGGTTGACCGCCGAGCCGCGCACGAGGGCCAGCACGGGGTGGCCGTTGCGGAGCGCGTCGGACAGGCGCTCGACGAGCAGCACGCCGACGCCCTCGGACCAGCCGGTGCCGTCGGCCGCCTCGGCGAAGGACCGGCAGCGCCCGTCGGGGGACAGTCCGCGCTGGCGGCTGAACTCGACGAAGACGTCGGGCCCGGCGAGCACGGTGACGCCGGCGGCCAGGGCCAGCGAGCATTCGCCTTGCCGCAGCGCCTGGACGGCCATGTGCAGGGCGACGGAGGAGGACGAGCACGCCGTGTCGATGGTGGCGGCGGGGCCTTCGAGGCCGAAGACGTAGGCGAGGCGGCCGGAAACGACGCTGGAGGCGGTGCCGGTGAGGAGGTGGCCCTCCACGCCGTCGGGGAGGTCCCCGGCGCCGGCACCGTACGCGTTGGCGGAGGCGCCGACGAAGACGCCGGCCCGGCTGCCGCGCAGGGTGGCCGGGTCGATGCCGGCCCGCTCGAAGGTCTCCCAGGTGGTCTCCAGCAGCAGGCGCTGCTGGGGGTCCATGGCGAGCGCCTCGCGCGGCGATATCCCGAAGAATGCGGGGTCGAAGTCGCCCGCGTCGTGGAGGAAGCCGCCGTGGCGCGCGTAGGTGGTGCCCTCGTGGTCGGGGTCCGGGTCGTACAGCGACTCGATGTCCCAGCCCCGGTCGACGGGGAAGCCGGTGATGCCGTCGCCGCCGCTGTCGACGAGGTTCCACAGGTCCTCGGGCGAGCGGACGCCGCCGGGGAAGCGGCAGCCCATGGCGACGATGGCGATCGGCTCGCGCGAGGCGTCGGTCAGCTCCCGGTTCCGGCGGCGCAGCCGCTCGGTCTCCTTCAGGGATGCCCGCAGCGCTTCAACGACTTTTTCGTTCGGGGTGGTCATCACATACTCCGCACTTCGGGCACGTCAGGATCGGTTGCTGTCGTCGTCGGTGGCGCCGCCGTGGGACCCGTCGGGGTCGCCGTGGCCGTCGAGTGCCAGGTCGAGGAGGGCTTGGAGGTCCATCGCGTCGATGGAGTCCGCGGCGTCCGCGGGGTCGGCGGTGTCCGCCGCGCCGGCGGGTGCGTCGTCCGGGGCGGCCAGCCGCAGCAGTGTGTCCAGCAGCCCGGCCTCGCGGATCCGGCCCAGCGGGATGGTGGCCAGCGTCCGGCGCAGTTCGGCGTCCTGCGGGTCGGTGTCCACGGGGTGGGTGGTCGTGGTGCCGGCGGCCTCGGGGAAGAGGCTGTGCAGCAGGTGCCCGGTGAGGGCGCGGGGGTTGGGGTAGTCGAACACGAGGCTGGAGGGCAGCCGCAGCCCGCACGCGGCGCCCAGGCGGTTGCGCAGTTCGACGGCGGTCAGGGAGTCGAAGCCGAGGTCCTTGAAGGCACGTTCGGCGGCGACCGCGTCGGCGGAGGCGTGTCCGAGGGCTGCGGCGGCGTGCTCGCGCACGAGGTCCAGCAGGGCCGCCTGCCGGTCGTCGCCGGCGAGTTCGGCGAGGCGCCGGAGCGTCGCGGAGGACGGGTCGTCGGTGCCGTCCGCGGCGGCCGGCGGGTCGGCGCGCAGCGCGTCCCGGACCTCGGGGAGGTCGGCGACGAGGGGGCGGGGCCGGGCCGCGGTGAAGACGGGTGCGAAGCGCGCCCAGTCCACCTCGGCGACGGTCACGGCCGCCTCGTTGCCGGCGACGGCGCGTTCCAGCGCCAGCAGGTTGTCGGCCGGGGCCATGGGCGGCAGGCCGCGGCGACGCAGCTGCTCCTCCGCGTCGCCCTCGGCCGCCATGCCGCCGTCGGCCCACGGGCCCCAGGCGACGGCGGTCGCGGGCAGGCCCTGGGCCCTGCGGCGCTCGGCGAGCGCGTCGAGGAAGGCGTTGGCGGCAGCGTAGGCGCCCTGTCCGCCGCTGCCCCAGACACCGGCGATGGACGAGAAGAGCACGAAGGCGTCGAGGGAGTCCGGCGTCCTGAAGAGCGCGTCGAGGTTCACGGCTCCGGCGGTCTTGGCGGCCACGACGTGGGAGAGGCCGGGCAGATCGGTGTGCGCCCCGGGGGGCTGGGAGACTCCGGCGGCGTGCACGACGGCGCGTACCGGGGTTCCGTCCGCGGCCAGCCGGTCGACGAGTGCAGCGAGCGCGGACCGGTCGGCGACGTCGCAGGTGGCGAGCGTCACTTCGGCGCCGAGCCCGGACAGTTCCTTCTCGAGCTCCGCGGCGCCGGGCGCGTCGGCTCCCTTGCGGCTGACGAGGACGAGCCGCTGCGCGCCGTGCTGGGCGAGCCACCGGGCCGTGTGGCGGCCGAGCGCGCCCGTGCCGCCGGTGACGAGCACGGTGCCGCGCGGGGTCCAGGTCCCGGCGGCCGGTCCCTGGGAAGCGGCGTGCTCCAGGCGGCGTACGAAGGTGCCGGATGCGCGGACGGCGAGCTGGTCCTCGTCGCCCGCTCCGGCGAGCAGCGCGGCCAGACGGTTCAGCGCCCGCTCGTCGCAGTCGGCGGGCAGGTCGACGAGCCCGCCCCAGCGGTCGGGGTGCTCCAGGGCGACGACCCGGCCCAGGCCCCAGACGTGGGCCTGGGCGGCGCCGGTCAGCCCGTCCGCGGCGACGGCCGCGACGGCCTCGCGGGTCACACACCACAGCGGCCCGTCGACCCCGGAGGCGCCGCCCGTCAGCACCTCGGCGAGCGCGGAGGTCAGCGCGAGGCCGACAGGGACTCCGGAGTGCTCCGGATGGGGTCGCTCGTCCAGTGCGAGAAGGGACAGGACACCGGCGACGGCACCATGTCCGCGCAGGCGAACGGCGATTGTGTCCGGGTCGGCGTCGGCGGAGTCGAGCACGACGGGCACGACGTGGGCACCGCCGGCCTCGATGCGCGCCGTCACGGCACCCACCCACGGGTCGTCGGCGTGGGCGGCCGGGAGGGCCACCAGCCAGACACCGGTGGGGGTGCCGTCGCCGTGGCCGTTCGACCACGGATGCCAAGCGACGCGGTAGCGGCGGGCGTCCACCTGGGTACGCGCCTGCTGATCGCGGCGCCAGAGCGAGAGGGCGGGCAGCAGGGCGCTCAGCGGCTGGTCGGCGTCGATGCCCAACTCGTCGGCGATGCCCTGGGGATCGGCGTTCTCGACCACTTCCCAGAAGCGGGCGTCCACCGCGTCACCTGTGCCGTTGGCCGCGGGGCGCAGGGCGGCGGGCTCGGGCCAGTAGCGCAGCCCCTGGAAGGCGTAGGTGGGCAGGTCGACGCGGCGGCGGGCGCCGGTCCCGGCGAAGAACCGCGCCCAGTCGACCGTGACGCCACGGGTGTGGGCCCGGGCGAGGGCGGTCACGGCCGTCTCCGGCTCGGGACGGCCCTTGCGCAGGACGGGAACGAAGGCGGCGCCTTCCCCGGTCACGCAGTCCTGGGCCATGGCGGAGAGCACACCGTCCGGGCCGAGCTCCAGGTAGGTAGTGACGCCCGCGGCCTCCAGCGCGCGGACACCGTCCAGGAAGCGGACGGCCTCCCGCACATGCCGCACCCAGAAATCGGGCGACGTCACCTCGTCCGTGACCAGACCGCCGGTCAGGTTGGACACCAGCGGAATACGGGGCGCGGTGTAGGACAGGCCCTCGGCGACCTTCCGGAAGTCCGCCAACATGCCATCCATGTGCGGGGAATGGAACGCGTGACTGACCGTCAGCCGCTTGGACTTCCGGCCCTCGAAGGACCCCGCGATGGCGACCGCGGCATCCTCGTCACCCGCGACGACCACCGCCCGCGGACCGTTGACCGCCGCGATGCTCACCCGCTCGCTCAGCAGCGGCAGAACCTCGTCCTCCGACGCCTCCAGCGCGATCATCACGCCACCACCGGGCAGCGCCTGCATCAACCGCCCACGAGCCTCGACCAGCGTGCAGGCGTCCTCAAGCGACAACACCCCCGCCACATGCGCGGCCGCGATCTCACCCACCGAATGCCCCGACACGAAGTCCGGACGCACACCCCACGACTCCAGCAGCCGGAACAGCGCCACCTCCACCGCGAACAACGCCGGCTGCGCGAACTCCGTACGGTCCAACGCCTCCGCGTCGTCCCCGAACAGCACATCCAGCCCGAGCCGTTCGCGCACGGCGTCCAGCGCCTCCGCGAACACCGGATAGGCCGCGTACAGCTCACGCCCCATCCCCAGCCGCTGACTCCCCTGCCCCGTGAACAGGAACGCAAGCGGGCCGGCGGTGACCGTCGCCTGGACGAGGCCGGGGGCCGGCCGCCCCTCGGCGAGCGCCACGAGGGCGTCCTTCAGCCCGTCGGCGTCGCCGGAGACGATCGCGGCCCGGTCGTCGAGGGACGCCCGGGTGGTCGCCAGCGACTGGGCCAGGTCCGCGAGGGGCGCGACGCCGGACTCGACCACCGGCAGCAGGCGTCGGGCCTGGTCGCGCAGGGCCTCGGGGGTCCTGGCCGACAGGACGTACGGCAGTACGCCGGGCGCCTGTGCGGGTGCATCGGAGGCCTCCGCGACGTCGCCCGGGGCCTGCTCGATGATGGTGTGGGCGTTGGTGCCGCTGATGCCGAACGACGAGATGCCTGCCCGGCGCGGACGGCCCGTCTCGGGCCACTCCCGCTGCTCGGTGAGCAGGGCGACGTCCCCCCTCGACCAGTCGACGTGCGGGGTCGGCTCGTCCACGTGGAGCGTGCGCGGCAGCGCGCCGTGCCGCATCGCCATGACCATCTTGATGATGCCCGCGACACCGGCCGCGGCCTGCGTGTGCCCGAGGTTGGACTTGATGGAGCCGAGCATCAGCGGCTGCTCCGGCGAGCGGTCCTGGCCGTACGTCGCGAGCAGCGCCTGCGCCTCGATCGGGTCCCCGAGCCGGGTGCCGGTGCCGTGCGCCTCCACCGCGTCCACGTCGGAAGCCGCCAGCCCGGCGCTCGCCAGGGCCTGGCGGATGACGCGCTGCTGCGACGGGCCGTTCGGTGCCGTCAGGCCGTTGCTCGCGCCGTCCTGGTTCACGGCGGAACCGCGTACCAGCGCCAGCACCGGGTGCCCGTGGCGCCGCGCGTCCGACAGCCGCTCCACCAGCAGCATGCCCACGCCCTCGCTCCACCCCGTGCCGTCGGCCGCCGCGGCGAACGCCTTGCAGCGGCCGTCGGGCGAGAGGCCGCCCTGGAGGCTGAACTCGCTGAAGGTGGTGGGGGTGGACATGACCGTCACACCGCCGGCCAGTGCCATGGAGCACTCGCCCTGCCGCAGTGCCTGCACCGCCCAGTGCAGCGCCACCAGCGACGACGAGCACGCCGTGTCGACGGTGACCGCCGGGCCTTCCAGCCCCAGCGCGTACGAGACGCGACCGGACATCACGCTGCCCGCGTTGCCCGTCATCACGTGGCCGAGGACCGCGTCGGTGCCCAACTGCTCGAGCTGTGAGTCGTATCCGGTGTAGGCGGCTCCGACGAAGACGCCGGCGCGGCTGCCGCGCAGGGAGACCGGATCGATGCCCGCGCGTTCGATCGTCTCCCAGGCGGTCTCCAGGAGGAGCCGCTGCTGCGGATCCATGGCCAGCGCCTCGCGCGGGGAGATCCCGAAGAAGTCGGCGTCGAAGGTGTCGGCGTCGTAGAGGAAGCCGCCCTGGAAGGTCGGCGCGTCGGCGGTGGCGAGGAGTCCGTCGGTGTCCCAACCGCGGTTGGCGGGAAGGCCGGAGATCGCGTCGCCGCCGCCCTCGACGAGCCGCCACAGGTCCTCGGGGCTGCGGACGCCGCCGGGGTAGCGGCAGCTCATGGCCACGATCGCGATGGGATCGTCGTCCGCGCCGACCGTTCGCGATCCGGTCGGCACAAGGGCGGTCGCGGCCCGGTCCGCGTTCCCGTCCGTGACATCGCCGACGAGTTCCTCGCGCAAGTAGCCGGCGAGCGCGGTGGCGGTCGGGTAGTCGAAGACGAGGGTGGCCGGCAGGCGCCGGCCGGTCGCGGCACCGAGCAGGTTGCGCAGCTCGACGGCGGTCAGCGAGTCGAAGCCCAGTTCCTTGAAGGAGCGTCCCGGCTCGACGGAGGCCGGACCCGGGTAGCCGAGCGCGACGGCGACCTGCTTGCGGACCAGCTCCACCAGGGCACGGTCGCGTTCGGCCGGTGCGAGCCCCGCCAGACGCGCCCGCAGCCCGTCCTCCCCTCCGCCGCCACCAGCGGAGGCCGCGGCCCGGCGCGTGGGGGCACCCACGAGACCGCGCAGCAGCGGCGCCAGGGCACCTGCCTGGGCCTGACCGCGCAGGACCGCGAGATCGAGCTTCATCGGCAGGAGAACGGCCGCGCCGACGGACAGCGCGGTGTCGAAGAGGGCAAGGCCGTCCTGGCTGGAGAGGGCGCCCACGCCGTCTCTGGCCATGCGCTGGAGATCGCCCTCGTCCAGGTTCGTCGCCATGCCGCCCACCTGCGGGGCCCACAGGCCCCAGGCGAGGGCGGTGGCCGCGAGTCCCTGGGCTCGCCGCTGCTCCGCGAGGCCTTCCAGGAACGCGTTGGCGGCGGCGTAGTTCGCCTGCCCGGGCGCCCCGAGGGCCGCGGCGATCGCCGAGAAGACGACGAAGTCGGCGAGGTCGAGCCGGCGGGTGAGCTCGTGCAGGTGGAGCGCCGCGTCGACCTTCGGACGCAGGACCCTCTCGAGCCGCTGCGGGGTGAGGGAGTCGATGACGCCGTCGTCGAGGACGCCCGCGGTGTGCACGACGGCGGTCAGGGGGTGCTCGGCCGGTACGGAGTCGAGCAGCGCGGCCAGCGCGTCGCGGTCCGCGGTGTCGCACGCGGCGACAGTGACCTCGGCGCCCAGCTCGCGCAGTTCATCGGCGAGTTCGCGGGCTCCGGCGGCGGACTCGCCACGGCGGCTGGTCAGCAGCAGGTGGCGGGCGCCGCGCGCGGTGACGGCGTGCCGGGCGACCAGACCACCGAGGGCACCCGTTCCGCCGGTGATGAGGACGGTGCCGTCCGGGTCCCAGTCACGGGGAACCGTGAGCACGATCTTCCCCACATGGCGTGCCTGGCTCAGATGACGGAACGCCTCGGGCGCCTGGCGCAGGTCCCACGCCGAGACCGGGAGCAGGTGCAGGGCACCGGACCGGAACAGAGCCAGCAGCTCGGTGAGCATCTCCTGGATGCGGTCGAGGCCGGCCTCGGTCAGGTCGAAGGCCTGGTAGGTGACGCCGGGGTGGGCGGCGGCGACGTCCTCGGGCGAGCGGACGTCGGTCTTGCCCATCTCCACGAAGTGCCCGCCGCGCGGCAGCAGCCGCAGCGAAGCATCCACGAACTCCCGCGCCAGGGAATCCAGGACGACGTCGACACCCCGGCCGCCGGTGGCGGTACGGAAGGCGTCCTCGAAGTCGAGGGTGCGGGAGGAGGCAATGCGGTCGTCGGCCAGGCCGAGTCCGCGCAGGGTGTCCCACTTGCCGGGGCTGGCGGTGGCGTAGACGTCAGCGCCCCAGTGACGGGCCAGCTGGACGGCGGCCATACCGACGCCACCCGCCGCCGCCTGGATGAGGACGGACTCACCGCCGCGCAAACCGGCGAGGTCGTGGAGCGCGTAGTACGCCGTCATGAAGACGATCGGCACCGACGCCGCCTCGGCGAAGGTCCAACCGTCCGGCATCGGCGCGACCATGCGCCGGTCGACGACGGCCAGCGGCCCGAACGCACCCGGCAGCATGCCCATCACACGGTCACCGGGGGCGAGATCGGTGACACCCGGACCGGTCTCCACGACCAGGCCCGCACCCTCAACGCCCATCAGGCCCGCATCACCCGGGTACATGCCGAGAGCGTTCAGGACGTCACGGAAGTTCAGACCGGCCGCTCGGACGGCGACCCGCACCTCACCCGGCGCCAGCGGCGCCTCGGACTCCGGACTCGGGACGAGCACGAGGTTGTCGACCGTACCCCTGTCCCGGATGTCCATGCGCCAGGCGCCGGTGTCCGCCGGCGGTGTCAGCGCCGTCGTGGCGGGGACCCGGGCCAGCCGGGGTGCCTGGACCATGCCGCGCCGAATGGCGAGTTGCGGCTCGCCACTGGCCAGGGCGGCCGCAAGCGCCTGCGCCGAGGCGGGGTCGCCGTCGAGGTCGACCATCACGAAGCTGTCGGGGTGCTCCGACTGCGCCGAGCGCAGAAGTCCCCGCACCGCGCCGCCCGCGAGATCCGTCACCGCGCCACCGGGCACCGTCGTCACGGCACCCGACGTCAGCCACACCAGCCGCGTGTCCGCGAAGCGCTCGTCCGCGAGCCACTCCTGCACGGTCGCCAGCGCACCCCGCACAGCCTCATGCACTCTGTCGGCCACACCGTCGTGACCCGTCGCCGGCAGGTGGACGAAGACGGAGTCGAAGCTCGGCTCCCCCGCCGTCAACGCCTCGCGGAGCGCGGCAAGGCCGGCGTACTCCACCACCTCCGCACCCGTGGAAGCCAGACCGAGTTCGTCCCGGCCCAGCACGGCCCAGCGCCGTCCCTGCGCGCCCTCACCGCGCGCAACGGTCACCGGCGCCCATTCCACGCCGAACAGCGACTCCAGGTGCGCTGCTTCGGCGACGCGTACCTGTTCCGCCGAGACGGTGCGCAGAGCGAGGGCGTCCACGGTGGCGACAGGTGCGCCGGAGGTGTCGGCGATCTCCAGGCGTATGCCGTCCGCGCCCGTGCGCGCGACGTGGACGCGCAGCGCCTCGGCGCCGGCGGCGTGCAGGGTGACCCCGGTCCAGGAGAACGGCAGGCGTCCCACGCCCACGGTGCCGCCGAGCCCGCCCAGCGCCAGCGCGTGCAGACAGGCGTCCAGCAGAGCCGGGTGCAGGCCGAAGTCCCGCGCGGCCGGGGCGGACCCCTCGGGCAGCGCGACGTCGACGTAGACGCTCTCCCCGCGCCGCCACGCGGCCGTCAGACCGCGGAACACCGGCCCGTAGCCCATGCCGAGCCCGGCCAGCACGTCGTACAGGTCGTCCGACTCGGCGGGTTCGGCCCCCGCCGGGGGCCACTGGGTGAACTCGAAGTCCGGGCGCGCGGCGCCCCGCCCGAGGACGCCCTCGGCGTGCCGCACCCACGGCTCGTCGCCGGCGCCGCCCTGGACGCGGGACGCGAGCGTGAACGTGCGCCGGCCCATGCCGTCCGCGTCAGGCGCGCCCACGTGGATCTGCACCTGCACGCCGCCCCGCTCGGGCAGCACCAGCGGGGCCTGGAGGGTGAGCTCCTCCAGCACGTCGCAGCCGACCTGGTCACCGGCGCGTACGGCCAGTTCCACGACGGCCGCGCCGGGCAGGATCACGGAGCCCCAGACGGTGTGGTCCGCGAGCCAGGGGTGCGTGTCCAGGGAGAGCCGGCCGGTGAGCAGGAACCCCTCACCGTCGGCGAGGGCGACGGTCGCGCCCAGCAGGGGGTGATCGACGGCTTCCAGCCCGGCGGCACGCACGTCCCCGACGCCCGGGACCGGCGGCTCGATCCAGTAGCGCTGCCGCCGGAAGGCGTAGGTGGGCAGGTCGACGCGCTGGGCACCGGTCCCGGCGAAGTACCCCGCCCAGTCCACCGGCACCCCGCGGACGTGGGCACGGGCGAGCGCGGAGGTGACGGTCTCGGCCTCGGGACGGTCCCTGCGCAGGACGGGGACGAAGGCGGCGCCCTCGCCGGTCAGGCACTCCTGGGCCATGGCCGACAGCACGCCGTCCGGGCCGAGTTCGACGTACGTGGTGACGCCCGCGGCCTCCAGGGCGCGGACGCCATCGAGGAAGCGCACGGCGTCGCGGACGTGGCGCACCCAGAAGTCGGGCGAGGTCATCTCGTCCGTGACCACGGCACCGGTCAGGTTCGAGACGACCGGGATGCGCGGGGCCTCGAACGACAGCCCGGACACGACCTCGCGGAACGCGTCCAGCATGCCGTCCATGTGCGGCGAGTGGAACGCATGACTGACCGTCAGGCGCTTCGACTTCCGGTCCGGGAACGCCTCTACGATCGCGACCGCGACATCCTCATCACCCGCGATCACCACCGCCTGCGGCCCGTTGACCGCGGCGATACTCACGCGGTCGTTCAGCAGCGGCAGAACCTCGTCCTCCGACGCCTGCACCGCGATCATCACACCGCCACCCGGCAGCGCCTGCATCAACCGCCCACGAGCCTCGACCAGCGTGCACGCATCCTCAAGCGACAGCACCCCGGCTACGTGCGCGGCAGCGATCTCACCCACCGAATGCCCGGACACGAAGTCCGGCCGCACACCCCAGGACTCCAGCAGCCGGAACAGCGCCACCTCAATCGCGAACAACGCCGGCTGTGCGAACTCCGTCCGGTCCAACGCCTCAGCGTCGTCCCCGAACAGCACATCCAGACCCAGCCGCTCACGCACCGCGTCCAGCGCCTCCGCGAACACCGGACAGGCGTCGTACAGCTCCCGCCCCATCCCCAGCCGCTGGCTCCCCTGCCCCGTGAACAGGAACGCCACCTTGCCCTCGGCCGGCGACCCCGTCACCACACCGGCGGCCGGGTCGCCGTCGGCGAGCGCGTTCAGCGCGGCCAGCAGGCCCGCGCGGTCCCCGGCCACGACCACCGCACGGTCCGCGAACGCGGCACGTCCCTGCGCCAGCGAGTGGGCGACGTCCACCGCGCGCAGCCCGGTGTGCTCGCCCACGTACGCGGACAGGCGGCGGGCCTGGTCGCGCAGAGCCTCCTGCCCCTTCGCCGACAGCAGCCACGGCACCACGCGCGCCGGTGGGGCGGGCTCCGCCTCCGGGGCCTCCTCCGGCTCCGGGGCCTGCTCGATGATCGTGTGGGCGTTGGTGCCGCTGACGCCGAAGGCCGACACGGCGGCGCGGCGCGGTCCGCCCGTCCCGGGCCAGGGCATCCGCTCGGTGAGCAGGGCGACGTCGCCGGCCGACCAGTCGACGTCGGGGGTGGGCTCGTCGACGTGCAGGGTCTGCGGCAGCACGCCGTGCCGCATCGCCATGACCATCTTGATGACGCCCGCGACGCCGGCGGCCGCCTGGGTGTGGCCGACGTTGGACTTCAGCGAACCGAGGCGCAGCGGGTGGCCCTCGGGGCGGTCCTGGCCGTAGGTGGCCAGCAGGGCCTCCGCCTCGATCGGGTCCCCGAGGCGGGTGCCCGTCCCGTGGGCCTCGACGACGTCGACCTCGGCGGCGGAGAGCTGTGCGTTCTCCAGGGCCTGGCGGATGACGCGCTGCTGCGAGGGCCCGTTGGGGGCGGTGAGCCCGTTGCTGGCGCCGTCCTGGTTGACGGCCGAGCCGCGCACCACCGCCAGGACCGGGTGGCCGTTGCGCCGTGCGTCGGACAGTCGCTCGACGAGCAGCACGCCGACGCCCTCGGACCATCCGGTGCCGTCGGCGGAGGCGGCGAAGGACTTGCAGCGCCCGTCGGGGGCCAGGCCGCGCTGACGGCTGAACTCGACGAACACGTCGGTGTTGGGCATCACGCACACGCCGCAGACCAGGGCGAGCGAGCACTCGCGCTGGCGCAGCGCCTGGGTCGCGAGGTGCAGGGCGACGAGGGAGGACGAGCACGCGGTGTCGACGGTGGCGGCCGGGCCCTCGAGCCCGAAGACGTAACTGACACGGCCGGACAGGACGCTGGTGGCGCCGCCGGTCAGCAGCAGCCCTTCCAGCTCCTCCGGGACCTCCCTGAGGTCGGCCCCGTATCCCATCGCGCTCGCGCCCACGTAAACGCCGGTACGGCTGCCGCGCACGGTCGAGGGGTCGATGCCGGCCCGCTCGAACGCCTCCCAGGTGGTCTCCAGCAGCTGGCGCTGCTGCGGGTCCATCGCCAGCGCCTCGCGCGGCGAGATCCCGAAGAACGCGGGGTCGAAGAGCGTCGCGTCGTCGAGGAATCCACCGCCGGTGTTGTAGAAGGCACCCTTGCGGTCGGGATCGGAATCGGTGAGGGATTCGACGTCCCAGCCGCGGTCGGCGGGGAATCCGGAGATGGCGTCGCCGCCCTCGTCGACCAGTCGCCACAGGTCTTCCGGCGACCTGACCCCGCCGGGGAAGCGGCAGCTCATCGCCACGATGGCAATGGGCTCGGCGGCGTCGGCCTCGATCTCCTGGACACGGCGGCGGGACCGGCGCAGCTCTGCCGTCATCCACTTCAGGTTTTCGAGAAGCTTCTCTTCGTTCGCGCTGGTCACCGGAACGTCACCCCCTGGGGAATCGCGAAATGCGGCCGTACGGACATCGGTCGGGTCGTCGGATCAGCCATCGGTTCAGGATTTTCCGAATTCTTTGTTGATGAGGTCGAAGAGGTCGTCGGCGGACGCCGACGCGATTTCGATGTCCTCGTCCTCGCCCCCTCCGGTGGCCGCTCGTTCCGCCCTGTTCCACTTCGCCAGGAGGGATTCGAGCCGTGCGGTGACGCGGGCGCGTTCGGTGGTGTCCTCGGGGACGGACGACAGGAGGAACTCGAGCTTGTCGATCTCCGCGAGGGCGGGCAGTGCGGGGGTGGTGTCCTCGCCGACCACTTCGGCCCGGACGTGGGCCGCCAGCGCCGCCGGGGTCGGGTGGTCGAAGACGAGGGCGGCCGGCAGGCGCAGCCCGGTGGCGGTCTGCAGCCGGTTGCGCAGTTCGACGGCGGTCAGTGAGTCGAAGCCGAGTTCCTTGAAGGCGCGTCCGCCCTCGACGGACGCCGCGCCCTGGTGACCGAGGACGGCCGCGACCTGCGCGCGGACGAGGTCGAGTACGACCCGCTCCGCCTCAGCCACGGGCAACCCTCGCAACTGCGTCTGGAGGTCGGGGGCTTCGTCCGTGGACGTAGCGACGCTTTCCTGTCCTGCGGCGAGTGCGCGGCGCACCTCGGGCAGGTCGCCGATCAGCGGGCGCGGCCTGGCGGCGGTGAAGGCCGGGGCGAACAGGTGCCAGTCGACGTCGGCCACGATCACGGTGGTCTCGTCACCGTCCAGGGCACGCTGGAGCGCCGCGATGGACCGGTTCGGCGCCATCGCGGGGAGTCCGCGCCGGCGCAGCTGCTCCTCCGCGCCGTCGTCGGCGACGAGGCCGCCCTCGGCCCAGGGTCCCCAGGCCACCGAGGTCGCCGTCAGGCCGCGGGCCCTGCGGTGCTGTGCCAGGGCGTCGAGGTGGGCGTTGGCGGCGGCATAGGCGGCCTGACCGCCGCTGCCCCACGCACCCGCGATGGAGGAGAAGAGGACGAAGGCGTCGAGGTCGGCCGTGCCGAGCAGTTCGTCGAGGTGGGCGGCGCCGGCGACCTTGGCTGCGACGACGTCGGCCACGTCGCCGGGGCCTGTCTCGGCCAGCGGCGCGAACTGCCCGGCGCCCGCCGTGTGGAAGACGGCGGTGAGGCCCGGCCCGCTCGTTCCGTCGGCCTGCGGTCCGCGCAGCCGCGCCAGCAGGTCGGCGACGGCCTGACGGTCGGTCACATCACAGGCCACGGCCGTGGCCCGGGCGCCCAAGGCGCCGATCTCGGCGACCAGTTCGGCGGCGCCGGGTGCCTGCGGCCCGCGCCGGCTGACCAGCACCAGGTGCTCCGCGCCGTGTGCCGCCAGCCAGCGGGCGACGTGGCCGCCGAGGGCGCCCGTTCCGCCGGTGACGAGGACGGTGCCGCGGGGACGCCACGGCGTGCGCTCCGCCGCGGGCGCGCGGTCGGGGTCGTGCTGGATGCGGCGCGCAAGCAAGCCAGTTGTGCGGATGGCGATCTGGTCCTCGTCCCCGCTGCTCGCGAGGACGCCGAGCAGCCGGTCGAGGACCCGGTCGTCCGTGGTGCCCGGCAGGTCGACGAGGCCGCCCCAGCGGTCGGGGTGCTCCAGGGCCACGACCCGGCCCAGGCCCCACACCTGGGCCTGCGCGACGCTCGTCAGGCGGTCCGCCGCCGAGGCCGACACCGCCCCCGACGTGACGCACCACAGCGGTGCCGTGATGCCGATGTCGCCCAGCGCCTGCACCAGCGATCCCGTCAGCAACAGCCCTGCGGGCACGGCCTCGTGCACGGGATGCGGCTGCTCGGCGAAGGCCAGCAGCGACACGACGCCCGCGACGCCACCGGCCCCGCCCGCTCCGGCGATCTCGCGCAGGCGGCCCGCCAGTGCCTCCCGGCCGGCCTCGGCCTCCGTGACGACGAGATTCCGCACGTCCGCCCCGCGCGCCGCCAGGGCACCGGAGACACCGGGAAGGCCTCCCTCCCCGTCCTCCGCGGTGCTCACGACGATCCACGTCCCGAACGTGCCCCCGGTGGCGGGAAGGCCCAGTGGCTTCCAGGTGACGCCGTACCGCCAGCCGTCCACGACGGACTCCTCCTGCCGCTGCCGCCGCCACGCCGACAGGGCGGGCAGCAGTGCGCTCAGCGGCTGGTCGGCGTCGACGCCCAGGGTGCCGGCGAGCGAGGCGAGGTCCGCGTTGTCGACGGCCTCCCAGAACTGTGCGTCCGCCGCACCGAACCGCCCGTCGACGTCCGCGCCGGAGGTCACGGCGTCGGCCTCCTCCAGCCAGTAGCGCTCGCGCTGGAAGGCGTAGGTGGGCAGGTCGACGCGGCGGGCGCCGGTCCCGGCGAAGAACCGCGCCCAGTCGACGGTGACGCCGCGGGCGTGGGCCCGGGCGAGGGCGGTCACGGCCGTCTCCGGCTCGGGACGGCCCTTGCGCAGGACGGGGACGAAGGTCGCACCCTCTCCGGTCACGCAGTCCTGGGCCATCGCGGACAGCACACCGTCCGGGCCCAGCTCCATGTAGGTGGTGACGCCCGCGGCCTCCAGCGCGCGGACGCCGTCCAGGAAGCGGACGGCCTCACGGACGTGCCGCACCCAGAAGTCCGCCGAGGACATCTCGTCGGTGACCAGGGCACCGGTCAGGTTGGACACCAACGGAATACGGGGCGGGGTGTAGGACAGGCCCTCGGCGACCTTCCGGAAGTCCGCCAACATGCCGTCCATGTGAGGGGAATGGAACGCGTGACTGACCGTCAGACGCTTGGACTTGCGGCCCTCGAAGGACGCAGCGACGGCGACCGCGGCATCCTCGTCACCCGCGATGACCACCGCCCGCGGACCGTTGACCGCCGCGATGCTCACCCGCTCGTTCAGCAGCGGCAGGACCTCGTCCTCGGCCGCTTCCACCGCGATCATCACACCGCCGCCCGGCAGCGCCTGCATCAACCGGCCGCGGGCCACAACCAGCGCGCACGCGTCGTCCAGCGACAGCACCCCGGCGACATGCGCGGCCGCGATCTCACCGATGGAATGCCCCGACACGAAGTCCGGTGTCACACCCCACGACTCGACGAGCCGGAACAGTGCCACCTCGACCGCGAACAGCGCCGGCTGGGTGAACTCCGTACGACCCAGAACCGCGGCGTCCTCCCCGAACACCACATCCCTCAAGGGCACATCGAGGTACGCGTCCATCCGGGCGCAGACCGCGTCCAGCGCGTCGGCGAACACGAGGTGGGTGTCGTACAACTCCCGTCCCATGCCGAGTCGCTGGCTGCCCTGCCCGGTGAACAGGAACGCGAGCGAGCCGTCGGCCGCGGTCCCCAGGTGGAGCGAGGTCACGTCATCGCCGGCGGCCAGGGCAGTCAGCGCGGTCAGGAACGCCTCCCGCTCCCCCGCCACGACGACCGCACGCCGCTCCAGCGCGGCTCTCGACGTGGCAAGGGTGTACGCCACATCGAGCGGGTCCAGCAGCGGGTGGGCCACCATGTGCGCCCTGAGCCTTTCGGCCTGGACGCCCAGCGCCGTCCCGTTCTTCGCCGACAGTACCCACGGCAGCACGGCGGGCCGGTCCGCCACGGCCGTGACGGCGATGTCGTCCGGGGCCTGCTCCAGAATGGTGTGGGCGTTGGTGCCGCTGATCCCGAACGACGAGATACCGGCGCGCCGCGGCCTTCCGGTGTCGGGCCACTCCTGCTGTTCCGTGAGCAGGGCGATGTCTCCGGCCGACCAGTCCACGTGCGGGGTCGGCTCGTCCACGTGGAGCGTCTGCGGCAGCACGCCGTGGCGCATCGCCATGACCATCTTGATGACGCCCGCGACACCGGCAGCCGCCTGCGTGTGCCCGAGGTTGGACTTGATCGACCCCAGGAACAGCGGCTGCTCCGGCATCCGGTCCTGACCGTAGGTCGCCAGCAGGGCCTGGGCCTCGATCGGGTCCCCCAGCCGGGTACCCGTGCCGTGCGCCTCCACCGCGTCCACGTCCGAGGCCGCCAGTCCGGCGCTCGCCAGGGCCTGCCGGATCACCCGCTGCTGCGACGGACCGTTCGGCGCCGTCAGACCGTTGCTCGCACCATCCTGGTTCACCGCCGAACCCCGCACCAGCGCCAGCACCGGGTGCCCGTTGCGGCGCGCGTCCGACAGCCGCTCCACGAGCAGCATGCCGACGCCCTCACCCCAGCCCGTACCATCGGCGGCCGCGGCGAACGCCTTGATCCGACCGTCCTCCGCGAGCCCGCGCTGCCGGCTGAAGTCGATGAACGTTCCCGGCGACGACATGACGGTCACACCGCCGGCCAGGGCCAGTGAGCACTCGCCACTGCGCAGGGCCTGAGCGGCGAGGTGCAGGGCGACCAAGGACGCGGAGCAGGCGGTGTCGACCGTCATCGCGGGACCTTCGAGCCCGAAGGCGTAGGAGAGCCGGCCGGAGACGATGCTGGCCGCGTTGCCCGTGCCCAGGAATCCTTCGATGCCGTCAGGGATGGCCTGGAGTGCCGTGGCGTAGTCCTGGCCGTTGGTGCCGACGAAGACGCCCGCCTGGCTCCCGCGCAGGGAGGCGGGGTCGATCCCGGCCCGTTCGAACGCCTCCCACGACGTCTCCAGCAGCAGCCGCTGCTGCGGATCCATGGCCAGCGCCTCACGCGGCGAGATCCCGAAGAAGTCCGCGTCGAACTCGGCGGCGTCGTAGAGGAATGCACCTCCACGGGCATAGAACGTGCCTTGACGATCCGGGTCGGAGCTGTAGAGCTGTTCCAGGTCCCAGCCGCGGTCGACGGGGAACTCCCCCACCGCGTCCGTTCCCGTCACCAGCAGGTGCCAGAGGTCTTCCGGAGTCCGCACGCCGCCCGGGAAGCGGCAGCTCATCGCCACGATCGCGATCGGGTCGTCATCGGTGGCGACCGCCGCGGGCAGATCCGCATCCGCGACCCGCACCGTCCCCAGCACCTCACCCCGCAGATAATCCGCAAGCGCAGCAGACGTCGGATAGTCGTAGACCAGCGTCGCCGGCAACCGCAGCTCCGTCGCCGCACCCAACCGGTTCCGCAGCTCCACCGCCGTCAGCGAGTCGAAGCCCAACTCCTTGAACGCCCGCCCGGCCCCCACCGCATCGACCCCGGCATGACCGAGCACAGCCGCGACCTGGGCACGCACCAGTCCGAGCAGTTCACGCTCCCGCTCAGCCGCGGGAAGGGCCGCCAGTCGCTCAGCCAGGGAGGTCGACGCCACGACGACCGACGCATCGGTTGTGGCGGCGTTCGCAGGGACGGGGCTCGCGTCCACCAACTCGGCGAAGAGGTTGCTGGCGCGCCCGGCGGTGAACTCGGAGGCGAAGCGATCCCAGACGAAGTCCGCGATCACGACAGTGGCGTCCGCGGCGCCGACGGCGCGTCCCATCGCCGTGATGGCGAACCCGGCCTTCATGGGCGGGACCCCGCCCCGGCGCATGCGGGCCGCCATCTCCTCGTCAGCGGCCATGCCGCCCTCGGCCCACGGACCCCACGCGATCGACGTCGCCGCCAGACCGTCCGCACGACGCTGCTCCGCAAGGGCGTCCAGGAAGGCGTTCGCAGCCGCGTAGTTCGCCTGCCCGGATGTGCCGACCGTGCCACTGACCGACGAGAACAGCACAAACGCGTCCAGCACGATGCCGAGCTCGATCGTGAGCTCGTGCAGGTTCGCCGCCGACGCGGCCTTCGCCCGCAGAACGGTCTCGACACGATCCGGGGTCAGGGCATCGAGCACGCCGTCGTCCAGCACACCAGCCGTGTGCACGACGGCGGTCAGCGAATCGGCGTGCTCAGCGAGCACCGCCCGCAGCGCCTCACGATCGGAGGCGTCACACGCGACGACCGAGATGTCGACGCCCAGCTCCGCCACCAGTTCCGCCACCAGTTCCGCGGCACCGGGCGCGTCCATGCCGCGCCGGCTGGTCAGCACCAGCCGCTCGGCACCGGCACCCGCCAGCCACCGCGCGACACGACCACCCAGCGCCCCCGTGCCGCCCGTGACCAGCACCGTCCCGGACGGGATCCACGACTCCGTGTCCTCCGGCAGCGCCGCGCGGACCAGCCGTCGCCCGAACACACCAGTGGAGCGCACGGCCACCTGGTCCTCACCGGAACCGGCCAGCACACCCACCAGACGGGACTGCGCCCGCTCGTCCAGGAGCCCGGGGAGGTCGATCAGGCCACCCCAGCGCTCCGGCACCTCCAGCGCGGCGACCCGGCCCAGACCCCACATCTGCGCCTGCACCGGCGCGGTCAATCTGTCCGACCGGCCGGCGGAGACGGCTCCACGCGTCAGGCACCACAACCGGGCGTCCACACCGGCATCACCCAGCGCCTGGATCAGACCCACCGTGCCGGCGAGGTCCAGCAGCGAGACCACACCCGCGTACTCACCGTCGACCAGATCCGCCAGCGCCGCGCGATCCGTGCCCGGGCCGACCTCGACCCGCCGGACGTCGGCGCCCCGGTCCGCGAGCGCGCCCACCACCGGTGCGTCGTCCGCGCCCTCGGCCGGCACGACCACCAGCCACGACCCGGACAGACGCGCGCCGGAGGCCTCGGCCAGCGGCTTCCACACCACCCGGTACCGCCAGCCGTCCACCTCCGACCGCTCACGACCCTGCCGACGCCACGCCGACAACGCCGGAAGCACCTCACCCAGCGACGCATCACCGGACACGTCCAACTCGGCCAGCAGCGCGGTCAGATCCTCGCGCTCCACCACGTCCCAGAAGTGAGCGTCCGAGGCATCGGCGGTGGCACCGGGCTGAGGCGCGCCGAGGGGCTCCGGCCAGTACCTTTGTCGCTGGAACGCATAAGTCGGCAAGTCGACGTACCGGTCGCCTGCACCGGCGAAGAACGTTGGCCAATCGACCGCCACGCCTCGCACGTGTGCCTGCGCCAGAGCCGTCACGGCGGTCTCGGCTTCCGGACGGCCCTTGCGCAGCACCGGAACGAACGCCACGCCCTCGCCCGTCACGCACTCCTGCGCCATCGCCGACAGCACGCCGTCCGGGCCGAGTTCGACGTACGTCGTGACCCCGGCGTCCTCCAGGGCGCGGACGCCGTCCAGGAAGCGCACGGCCTCACGGACGTGCCGCACCCAGAACTCCGCGGACGCCATCTCGTCCGTGACCACGGCACCGGTCAGGTTCGAGACGACCGGGATACGCGGCACCTCGAACGACAGCCCGAACACCACCTCACGGAAGGCCTGCAACATCCCGTCCATGTGCGGCGAATGGAACGCATGGCTGACCTGCAGCCGCTTCGACTTCCGCCCCGCGAAGGACGCCGCGATCGCCGTGGCGACGTCCTCGTCACCGGCGATCACGACCGACTGCGGGCCGTTGACGGCGGCGATGCTCACCTGGTCGGTGAGCAGCGGCAGGACCTCGTCCTCCGAGGCCTGCAGCGCGATCATCACGCCGCCGGCCGGCAGCGCCTGCATCAACCGCCCCCGCGACGCCACCAGCGCACACGCGTCATCCAGCGAGAAGACCCCCGCGACGTGCACGGCGGCGATCTCACCCACCGAATGCCCCGACACGAAGTCAGGACGCACACCCCACGACTCCAGCAGCCGGAACAGCGCCACCTCCACGGCGAACAGCGCGGGCTGGGTGAACTCCGTCCGGTCCAGGACCTCGGCGTCCTCCCCGAACACCACGTCCCTCAACGGCACATCGAGGTACGCGTCCATCCGGGCGCAGACCGCGTCCAAGGCGTCCGCGAACACCGGATGGGCGTCGTACAGCTCACGCCCCATGCCGAGTCGCTGGCTGCCCTGCCCCGTGAACAGGAACGCGAGCTTGCCCGCGACCGGGGATCCGGTCACCACGCCCACGGACTCTCCGCCGGCCACGGACGCGAGCCGATGGAGGAACGCGTCGCGGTCGCCGGCGACGATGACGGCGCGATGGTCGAGCGCGGCCCGACCAGTCGCCAGCGCACGCCCGATGTCCGCCGGACACAGGTCGGAGTGGGCGTCGAGGCGGGTGTGAAGGCGTGCCGCCTGGTCACGCAGGGCGTCCTCGGACTTGCCCGACAGCACCCATGCCGATGTCGCCGGACGATCGGCATCCGCTTCGTCCGCCTGCGCTACCTCGGTGGCCTGTTCGATGATCGTGTGGGCGTTGGTGCCGCTGATACCGAACGACGAGACGCCGGCCCGGCGCGGGCGGCCCGTCTCCGGCCACTCCTGCTGCTGGGTGAGCAGGGCGATGTCTCCGGCCGACCAGTCGACGTGCGGAGTCGGCGCGTCCACGTGGAGGGTCTGCGGCAGCACCCCGTGCCGCATCGCCATGACCATCTTGATGATGCCGGCGACACCGGCCGCGGCCTGCGTGTGCCCGAGGTTGGACTTGATCGACCCCAGGAACAGTGGCCGCTCCGGCATCCGGTCCTGACCGTAGGTCGCCAGCAGTGCCTGCGCCTCGATCGGGTCACCCAGCCGGGTGCCCGTGCCGTGCGCCTCCACCGCGTCCACATCGGTGGCCGACAGACCGGCGCTCGCCAGGGCCTGCCGGATCACGCGCTGCTGCGACGGGCCGTTCGGCGCCGTCAGCCCGTTGCTCGCACCGTCCTGGTTCACCGCCGAACCACGGACGAGAGCCAGCACCGGGTGCCCGTTGCGGCGCGCGTCCGACAGCCGCTCCACGAGCAGCATGCCGACGCCTTCGCCCCAGCCCGTGCCATCGGCGGCCGCGGCGAACGCCTTGATCCGGCCGTCCTCCGCGAGCCCGCGCTGACGACTGAAGTCCACGAAGGTCTCAGGCGTCGACATCACCGTCACGCCACCAGCCAGCGCCATGGAGCACTCGCCCTGCCGCAATGCCTGCACCGCCCAGTGCAGCGCCACCAACGACGAGGAACACGCCGTGTCCACGGTCACCGCAGGGCCTTCCAGCCCCAGCGCGTACGAGACACGACCCGACATCACACTGCCGGCATTGCCCGTCCCGAGGTGGCCTTCGAGGCCCTCGGTCTCCCCGGCGAGGAGGGAGAGGTAGTAGTCCTGGCCGTTCGTACCGACGAACACTCCGGTCCGGCTGCCGCGCAGCGAGGACGGGTCGATGCCGGCCCGCTCGAACGCCTCCCACGACGTCTCGAGCAGCAACCGCTGCTGCGGATCCATCGCCAACGCCTCACGCGGCGAGATCCCGAAGAGGTCCGCGTCGAACTCGGCGGCCCCGTAGAGGAATCCACCGCCCCGTGCGTAGAAGGTCCCCTGACGATCCGGGTCGGAGCTGTAGAGCTGTTCCAGGTCCCAGCCACGGTCGACGGGGAACTCCCCCACCGCGTCCGTGCCCGTCACCAGCAGGTGCCACAGGTCTTCGGGAGAGGTGACGCCACCGGGGAAGCGGCAACTCATCGCCACAATCGCGATCGGGTCGTCGTCGGTGGCGACCGCCGCGGGCAGATCGGCATCCGCGACCCGCACCGTGCCCAGCAGCTCACCCCGCAGATACTCCGCAAGCGCAGCCGACGTCGGATAGTCGTAGACCAGCGTCGCCGGCAACCGCAGCTCCGTCGCCGCACCCAACCGGTTCCGCAGCTCCACCGCCGTCAGCGAGTCAAAGCCCAGCTCCTTGAACGCCCGACCGGCCCCCACCGCATCGACCCCGCCGTGACCAAGCACAGCGGCAACTTGGCCCCGGACCAGTTCCAGCAGTTGACGCTCCTGCTCACCCGCAGAAAGAGCGGACAGGCGAGCTACAAGAGACCCAGAATTCCTGGCGTCGGAGGTTGCCCCAGCATCAGCGGGCTGCGTTGCGCGCGCCTCGCCCAGCTGGGCGAACAGCGAGCTGGGGCGTGCGGCGGTGAATCCTGCGAGGAAGCGGTCCCACTCCACATCGGCCACAGTGAACACAGGCCCACCGGAACCGACCGCCGACCGCAGAGCGCTGATCGCCAAATCCGCCCGCATCGGCGGCACACCATCACGACGCATCCGATCCGCCAGCGCCTCGTCAGCCGCCATCCCACCCTCGGCCCACGGACCCCAAGCAATCGACGTCGCCGCCAAGCCATCCGCACGACGCTGCTCCGCAAGAGCGTCCAGGAAGGCATTCGCAGCCGCATAGTTGCCCTGACCGGGCGTGCCGACCGTGCCGCTCATCGACGAGAACAGCACGAACGCATCCAGCTCCACACCGAGCTCGACCGTCAACTCATGCAGGTTCAACGCCGACACGGCCTTGGCCCGCAAAACGGTCTCAAGGCGCTCCGGAGTCAACGCATCCAGCACACCGTCATCCAGCACACCAGCCGTGTGAACGATCCCGGTCAGGGACTCGGCGTACTCAGCAAGCACCGCCCGCAGCGCATCCCGGTCGGAGACATCACACGCGACCACCGAAACCTCGACACCCAGCTCCGCCACCAGCTCCGCGGCACCAGGCGCGTCCATCCCGCGCCGACTGGTCAGCACCAGCCGCTCGGCACCAGCCTCCGCCAACCACCGCGCGACACGACCGCCCAGCGCCCCCGTGCCACCCGTCACCAGCACCGTGCCCGACGGCGCCCACGACCCCGCACCCTCCGGCAGCGACGCCCGCACCAGCCGCCGCCCGAACACCCCCGACGACCGAACCGCCACCTGGTCCTCACCCGAACCAGCCAGCACACCCATCAACCGGGACAGCGCCCGCTCGTCCAGCACCTCCGGCAGGTCGACCAGACCACCCCAACGCTCCGGCACCTCCAGCGCCGCCACCCGACCCAGACCCCACACCTGCGCCTGCACCGGCGACACCAGCCGATCCGACCGACCGACCGACACCGCACCCCGCGTCAGACACCACAGCGGAGCACCCACCCCGCCATCACCCAGCGCCTGAACCAACGCGACCGACTCAGCGAGCCCGAGCATCGACACGACACCCGCCCACTCACCGCCAACCAGCCCCGCCAGCGTGGCTCGGTCCACATCGGCCGCGACCTCGACCCGGCGCACCTCGACACCGCGATCGACCAGCGCACCCACCACCGGCCCGTCAACGTCACTCCCGGCCGGCACCACCACCAACCACGACCCCGACAGCTGACCAGCAGCAGCATCGGCCAGCGGCTTCCACACCACCCGGTACCGCCAGCCGTCCACCTCCGACCGCTCCCGACCCTGCCGACGCCACGCCGCCAGGCCAGGCAGGACACTGCTCCAGGCAGCCTCGTCCTCCTCCGCGTCGAGAGTGGCGGCCAGCGATGCGAGGTCCTCTCGCTCCACCGCGTCCCAGAACCAGGAGTCCGGGGCATCGGCCTGCGCGTGACGACCGGCCGCGGTGGAGGGCTCGAACCAGAACCGCCGGCGCTGGAACGCGTAGGTCGGAAGGTCCACGGGTCGAGCGCCCGAGCCGGCGAAGTACGCACGCCAGTCGATCGAGAGGCCCCTGACATGGGCTTGTGCGAGGGCAGCGCCCAGGCTCTCGACTTCGGGACGGGCGGCACGCTGGACGGGGACGAACACCGCTTCTTCTGTGACGCACTCCTGGGCCAGAGCCGACAGCACGCCGTCCGGGCCGAGTTCGACGTACGTGGTGACCCCGGCCGCTTCCAATGTCCTGACCCCGTCCAGGAAGCGCACCGCTTCCCGCACGTGCCGCACCCAGAAGTCGGGAGAGAGCATCTCGTCGGTGACCTGGGCCCCGGTCAAGTTCGAGACCACGGGGATGCGCGGCGACTCGAACGACAGCCCCGCCACCACCTCGCGGAACGCCTCCAGCATCCCGTCCATGTGCGGCGAGTGGAACGCATGACTGACCGTCAGGCGCTTCGACTTCCGCCCCGCGAAGGACTCGACGATCGCGACCGCGGCGTCCTCGTCGCCGGCGATGACGACCGACTGAGGCCCGTTGACGGCGGCGACGCTCACGCGCTTGTTCAGCAGCGGCAGAACCTCGTCTTCGGCGGCCTGCAGCGCGATCATCACGCCACCCGTCGGCAACGCCTGCATCAACCGCCCACGCGCCGCCACCAGCGCACACGCGTCCTCAAGCGACAACACCCCCGCCACATGCGCGGCAGCGATCTCACCCACCGAATGCCCCGACACGAAGTCCGGCTTCACGCCCCACGACTCCAGCAACCGGAACAGCGCCACCTCCACCGCGAACAACGCCGGCTGGGTGAACTCCGTCCGGTCCAGCAGACGCTCGTCCGCCTCGCCGAAGAGAGCGTCCTGCAGCGGGCTGTCGAGGTGCACGTCCATGTGCGCGCAGACCGCGTCCGAAGCGTCCGCGAACACGGGGTAGGCCTCATACAGTTCCCGGCCCATCCCCGGACGCTGGCTGCCCTGCCCCGTGAACAGGAACGCCACGCGCCCGTCGTCCACCGTGCCCGTGCTGACGGCGGGAAGCTGCTCACCGGCGGCCAACCGTGTGAGCAGGTCAGCAACTTCACGCGTGCTCCGGGCCGGGACGACCGCGCGGTGGTCCAGGTGCGCGCGCCCGGTTGCGAGCGAATACGCGAGGTCGACGGGCCCCGGGGCGGCGCCCGCCATCGCCAGTCGGGCGCTGAGGGCGGCTGCCTGGTCACGCAGGGCCTCAGGGGATCTGGCCGACAGGACGTACGGAAGAGCCCCGGGCATCCGCGACAAGGACTCGGCGTCGTCAGCGACCTCGGCGACGACGACCGGGGCCTGTTCGATGATCGTGTGGGCGTTGGTGCCGCTGATGCCGAACGACGAGATACCGGCCCGACGCGGATGGCCCGTCTCCGGCCACTCCCGCTGCTCGGTCAGCAGCGCGATGTCACCGGCCGACCAGTCCACATGCGGCGTCGGCTCGTCCACGTGCAGGGTCCGGGGCAGCACCCCGTGCTGCATCGCCAGCACCATCTTGATGATGCCCGCGACACCGGCCGCCGCCTGCGTGTGACCGATGTTCGACTTGATCGAGCCGAGGAGCAGCGATCCGCCCTCGGCGCGCTCCTGGCCGTAGGTCGCGAGCAGCGCCTGCGCCTCGATCGGATCACCCAGCCGGGTGCCCGTGCCGTGCGCCTCCACCGCGTCGACATCCGCAGCCGACAGACCGGCACTCGCCAGGGCCTGCCTGATCACGCGCTGCTGCGACGGGCCGTTCGGGGCGGTCAGTCCGTTGCTCGCGCCGTCCTGGTTCACGGCAGAGCCGCGAACGAGAGCCAGCACCGGGTGCCCGTTGCGCCGGGCGTCCGACAGCCGCTCCACCAGCAGCATGCCCACGCCTTCGCCCCAGCCGGTACCGTCCGCGGCAGCCGCGAACGCCTTGATCCGACCGTCCGCCGCCAGACCCCGCTGACGGCTGAAGTCCACGAAGGTCTCAGGCGTCGACATCACGGTCACGCCACCGGCCAGCGCCATGGAGCACTCACCGTTGCGCAGGGCCTGCACTGCCCAGTGCAGGGCCACCAGCGACGACGAGCACGCCGTGTCGACCGTCACCGCAGGGCCTTCCAGCCCCAGCGCGTACGAGACACGACCCGACATCACACTGCCCGCGTTGCCCGTGCCTATGTGGCCCTCCAGGCCCTGCGGCTCACGGGCGACGAGGGAGAGGTAGTCCTGGCCGTTGGTGCCGACGAACACTCCGGTCCGGCTGCCGCGCAGCGAGGACGGGTCGATGCCGGCCCGCTCGAACGCCTCCCACGACGTCTCCAGCAGCAACCGCTGCTGCGGATCCATCGCCAACGCCTCACGCGGCGAGATCCCGAAGAAGTCCGCGTCGAACTCCGCCGCTCCTGCGACGAAACCGCCCTCGCGGGTGTACGAGGTGCCGGCACGCTCCGGGTCGGGGTCGTAGAGGTGGTCCAAGTCCCAACCTCGATCGACGGGGAACTCCCCCACCGCGTCCGTGCCGGTGACCAACAGCCGCCACAGGTCCTCAGGAGACCGCACGTCGCCTGGGAACCGGCAGCTCATCGCCACAATCGCGATCGGATCATCATCCGTCGCCACCACCGCGGGCAGATCCGCATCCGCAACACGGACCGTCCCCAGCAGTTCGCTCCGCAAGAACTCCGCAAGCGCAGCGGACGTCGGATAGTCGTAGACCAACGTCGCCGGCAACCGCAGCTCCGTCGCCGCACCCAACCGGTTCCGCAGCTCCACGGCCGTCAGCGAGTCGAAGCCCAACTCCTTGAACGCCCGCCCGACCCCCACCGCATCGACCCCGCCATGCCCAAGCACAGCAGCGACGTGGCCCCGGACCAGATCCAGCAGTTCACGCTCCTGCTCACCCGCAGGAAGAGCGGACAACCGGCCGACGAACGAAACGGATTCCGGGACGTCCGCGACTGCGCCGGCCAGGGCGGTCCGGGCAGTGCGCTCCTGCCGCACTTCCCGCAGTTCACCGAACAGTGAGCTGGGGCGTGCGGCGGTGAATCCTGCGAGGAAGCGGTCCCATTCCACGTCGGCCACGGTGAACACAGGCCCACCGGAACCGACCGCCGACCGCAACGCGCTGATCGCCAGATCCGCCCGCATCGGCGGCACACCATCCCGGCGCATCCGAGCCGCAAGCGCCTCGTCGGCCGCCATCCCGCCCTCGGCCCACGGACCCCACGCAATCGACGTCGCCGCCAAGCCATCCGCACGCCGCTGCTCCGCAAGAGCGTCCAGGAAAGCATTCGCAGCCGCGTAGTTCGCCTGCCCAGATGTGCCGACCGTGCCGCTCATCGACGAGAACAGCACGAACGCATCCAGCTCCACACCGAGCTCGACCGTCAACTCATGCAGGTTCAACGCCGACACGGCCTTCGCCCGCAGGACGGTCTCAAGGCGCTCAGGGGTCAACGCATCCAGCACGCCGTCGTCCAGGACGCCAGCAGTGTGAACGATGCCGGTCAGCGACTCGGCGTGCTCAGCAAGCACGGCGCGCAGCGCATCCCGGTCAGCGGCGTCACACGCGACGACGGAGACCTCGACACCCAGCTCCGCGACCAGCTCAGCGGCACCGGGCGCGTCCATCCCGCGCCGGCTGGTCAGCACCAGCCGCTCGGCACCGGCCTCCGCCAACCACCGCGCGACACGGCCACCGAGCGCGCCCGTGCCACCCGTCACCAGCACCGTGCCCGACGGAACCCACGACCCCGTGCCCTCCGGCAGCACGGCCCGCACCAGCCGCCGCCCGAACACCCCCGACGAACGCACCGCCACCTGGTCCTCACCAGAACCAGCCAGAATCCCGACCACGCGCGACAGCGCACGCTCATCCAGCGATTCCGGCAGGTCGATCAGACCGCCCCAGCGCTCCGGCACCTCCAGCGCCGCCACCCGACCCAGGCCCCACACCTGCGCCTGCACCGGCGACACCAGCCGATCCGACCGACCGACCGACACCGCACCCCGCGTCAGGCACCACAGCGGGGCACCCACACCGGCATCACCCAGCGCCTGGATCAGGCACACGGTGTCAGCGAGCCCCAGCAGCGAGACCACACCCGCCCACTCACCGCCGACCAACCCCGCCAACGCGCCCCGGTCCACATCGGCCGCGACCTCGACCCGGCGCACCTCGACACCGCGCCCCGCCAGCGCACCCACCACCGGCCCGTCAACGTCACTCCCGGCCGGCACCACCACCAACCACGCACCGGACAACCGCGCTTCGGCGGTCACCTTCACCGGCTTCCAGCTGGTCCGGTAACGCCACCCGTCGACCTGGGCCTGATCCTGACCACGTCGGCGCCACGCCGACAGAGCCGTGACCATGTTCCCCCAGGACGCGGTGTCCTCAAGGCCGAGCATGGACTCGAGGGTCGTCAGGTCCTCGTGCTCGATGACATCCCAGAAGCGTGCGTCGACGGTGTCGACGATCCCCCCGGCGGGAGTTGTAGCGTCCTGCTGGGCCTCCGGCCAGTACCGCGTCCGCTGGAAGGCATACGTGGGCAGGTCCACCCGCCGCGCACCCGTGCCGGCGAAGTACCCGGCCCACTCAACCTCCACGCCCCGCACATGTGCCTGTGCCAGCGCCGTGACAGCACTCTCGGCCTCCGGGCGGCCCTTGCGCAGCACCGGAACAAAGGCCGCGCCCTCGCCCGTCACGCACTCCTGCGCCATTGCCGACAGCACGCCATCCGGTCCGAGCTCGACGAACGTCGTGACCCCGGCCGCCTCCAGAGCGCGCACACCGTCCAGGAAGCGCACGGACTCCCGCACATGCCGCACCCAGAAGTCCGCCGACGCCATCTCGTCGGCAACCACGGCACCGGTCAGGTTCGAGACCACCGAGATGCGCGGTGCCTCGAACGACAGCCCGGACACCACCTCACGGAACGCCTCCAGCATCCCGTCCATGTGCGGCGAGTGGAACGCGTGACTGGCCGTCAGACGCTTCGACTTCCGGTCCGGGAACGCCTCCACGATCGCGACCGCGGCATCCTCGTCACCCGCGATGACCACCGACTCCGGCCCGTTCACGGCCGCGATGCTCACCCGGCCATCAAGCAACGGCAGAACCTCGTCCTCCGAGGCCTGCAAGGCGATCATCACGCCACCCGTCGGCAACGCCTGCATCAACCGCCCACGCGCCGCCACCAGCGCACACGCGTCCTCAAGCGACAACACCCCCGCCACATGCGCGGCGACGATCTCACCCACCGAATGCCCCGACACGAAGTCCGGCTTCACACCCCACGACTCCAGCAACCGGAACAGCGCCACCTCCACCGCGAACAACGCCGGCTGCGCGAACTCCGTCCGGTCCAGAACCGCCGCGTCCTCCCCGAACAGCACACCCCCCAGCGCCACATCGAGGTGGGCGTCCAGGTGGGCGCAGACCGCGTCCAGCGCGTCCGCGAACGCGGGATAAGCCTCGTAGAGCTCCCGTCCCATCCCCAGCCGCTGGCTGCCCTGCCCCGTGAACAGGAACGCGAGTGCGCCGGTCGTGACGGTGCCCTGTACGAGGCCGGAGGGCGCTTCGCCGGCGGCGAGGCCGTTGAGCCCGGCCAGCAGCGCGTCGTGGTTCTCGGTGCGGCTGACCAGGACCGCGCGCGTTTCCAGGGCCGGACGAGCGGTCGCCAGCGTGAATGCCGCATCCAGGGTGGATGCTTCGGGCTGCGACGCCACGTGGGCGGCCAGGCGCGCGGCCTGAGCCCGGAGCCCGGTCGTGCTCTGCGCGGAGAGCAGGACCGGCAGTACCGAGGGTGCCGTGCCGGCCTGGGAGGCGTCGGCACGCGCCGGCGCCGGGACCTGTTCGACGATCGTGTGGGCGTTGGTACCGCTGAGGCCGAAGGACGAGACGGCGGCGCGCCGGGGCCGCCCGGTCTCGGGCCAGTCGACGGCTTCGGTCAGCAGGGCGATCTCGCCGGCGGACCAGTCGACGTGCGGGGTCGGCTCGTCCACGTGCAGGGTCCGGGGCAGCACGCCGTGCTGCATCGCCAGCACCATCTTGATAATGCCCGCGACGCCCGCCGCGGCCTGCGTGTGCCCGATGTTCGACTTCACGGACCCCAGCAGCAGCGGCTGCTCCGGCGAACGCCCCTGACCGTAGGTGGCCACCAGCGCCTGCGCCTCGATCGGGTCACCCAGCCGCGTACCGGTGCCGTGCGCCTCCACCGCATCGACCTCCGCGGCCGACAGGCCGGCGCTCGCCAAGGCGGCGCGGATCACGCGCTGCTGCGAGGGACCGTTGGGCGCCGTCAGGCCGTTGCTCGCGCCGTCCTGGTTGATCGCCGAGCCACGAACAAGAGCGAGCACCGGATGGCCGTTGCGCCGCGCGTCCGACAGCCGCTCGACGAGCAGCATGCCGACGCCCTCACCCCACCCCGTACCGTCGGCCGCCGCGGCGAACGCCTTGATCCGGCCGTCCTCCGCCAGGCCCCGCTGACGGCTGAAGTCCACGAAGGCCTCGGGCGTCGACATCACCGTGACGCCGCCGGCCAGGGCGAGCGAGCACTCGCCCTGCCGCAGCGCCTGCACTGCGAGGTGCAGGGCCACTAGCGAGGACGAGCAGGCCGTGTCGACGGTGATCGCGGGGCCTTCGAGCCCGAAGACGTAGGAGAGCCTGCCGGACACGACGCTCGCCGCGTTGCCCGTGCCGACATGTCCTTCCAGTCCGTGCGTGTCACCGGTGACGAGCGAGAGGTAGTCCTGCCCGTTGGTGCCGACGAAGACGCCCGCCTGGCTGCCGCGCAGCGACGACGGGGCGATGCCGGCCCGCTCGAACGCCTCCCACGACGTCTCCAGCAGCAACCGCTGCTGCGGGTCCATCGCCAGCGCCTCACGCGGCGAGATCCCGAAGAGGTCGGCGTCGAAGTCAGCGGCGTCGTGGAGGAATCCGCCTTCCAGGGTGTACGTCGTCCCGGGGCGGTCGGGGTCGGCGCTGTAGAGGCCGGCCAGGTCCCATCCGCGGTCGGAGGGGAAGTCGCCGATCGCGTCGGCCCCGTCGACGAGGAGCGTCCACAGCTCCTCCGGGGTGCGCACGCCGCCCGGGAAGCGGCAGCTCATCGCCACGATGGCGATCGGGTCGTCGTCGGCGGCCGCCGCCGCGGTGACCGGCCCCGTCACCTCCGGCTGTGCGCCGTGCAGTTCGTGGCGCAGGAAGGCCGCGAGCGCGGTGGCGGTCGGGTAGTCGTAGACGAGAGTGGTGGGCAGGCGCAGGTCGGTGGCCGCGCCGAGGCGGTTGCGCAGTTCGACGGCCGTCAGGGAGTCGAAGCCCAGTTCCTTGAAGGCGCGGTCGGCGCCGACCGCTTCGGCTCCGCCGTGGCCGAGGACGGCCGCGACGTGCGTACGGACCAGGGTGAGCAGCTCACGCTCCTGCTCCGCCGCCGTCAGACCCGCGAGGCGGCGGGCCGCGGTGCCCGCGACGTCGGCGCCGGTGACGGTCTCCGCCTGCGTGATGAAGTCGCCGATCAGCGGCAGCGGTCGGACGGACGTCATGAAGGGCGCGAAGCGGTCCCAGTCGAGGTCCGCGACGGTCAGCGAGGCCTCGCCCGAGGCGACGATCGGTCCCAGGGCCGCCATGGCCGACTCGGGCGCCATGGGCGGGACGCCTTCGTGCCGCATGCGGGCGTCCATCGTCTCGCCGGCGGCCATGCCGCCCTCGGCCCACGGACCCCACGCGATCGACGTCGCCGCCAGACCGTCGGCGCGGCGCTGCTCCGCCAGGGCGTCCAGGAAGGCGTTCGCGGCGGCGTAGTTGCCCTGGCCCGCTCCGCCGATGGTGCCGCTCATGGACGAGAACATCACGAACGCGTCCAGCTGGACGCCGAGTTCGATCGTCAGCTCGTGCAGATGGAGCGCCGACGTGGCCTTCGCCCGCACGACGCTCTCGATGCGCTCCGCGGTCAGGCCGTCCAGCACGCCGTCGTCCAGGACGCCCGCCGTGTGAACGACGGCGGTCAGGGACTCCGCGTGCTCGGCCAGCACCGCACGCAGCGCATCCCGGTCGGACGCGTCGCACGCCACGACGGAGACGTCGACGCCCAGCTCCGCCACCAACTCGGCGGCACCGGGCGCATCCGTCCCGCGTCTGCTGATCAGCACCAGCCGTTCGGCGCCGGCGTCCACCAGCCACCGCGCGACGCGGCCGCCCAGCGCGCCCGTGCCACCCGTGACCAGCACCGTGCCCGACGGGGTCCACGATCCTGTGCTCTCCGGCAGCGACGCCCGCACCAGCCGGCGCCCGAACACGCCGGTCGACCGCACCGCGACCTGGTCCTCACCGGAGCCGGCCAGCACCCCGACGACACGCGACAGCGCCCGCTCGTCCAGCACCTCCGGGAGGTCGATCAGACCGCCCCAGCGCTCCGGCACCTCCAGGGCGGCGACCCGGCCCAGGCCCCAGACCTGCGCCTGCACCGGTGACGCCAACCGGTCGGACCGGCCCACGGACACCGCACCCCGGGTCAGGCCCCAGACACGGGCCTCCACGCCGGCGTCACCGAGCGCCTGCACCAACGCGACCGTGTCGGCGAGCCCGAGCATCGACACGACACCCGCCCACTCACCGCCGACCAGTCCCGCCAGCACGCCCCGGTCCATGCCCGGCTCGACCTCGACCCGGCGCACCTCGGCACCGCGCCCTGTCAGCGCGTCCATCACCGGCGCGTCGACGTCACTTCCGGCCGGAACGCCCAGCAGCCACGCCCCGGACAGGCGCGCACCGGAAGCCTCGGCGAGCGGCTTCCACACCACCCGGTACCGCCAGCCGTCCACCTCCGACTCCGTGCGCCGCCGCCGGCGCCAGGCCGACAGGGCGGGGATCAGTTCGCTGAGCGGACGGTCGCCGTCGAGGTCGAGTCCGAGCGCCGTCGCGAGTCCGGCCACGTCCTCCTGCTCGACCGCGTCCCAGAAGGCGGTGTCGGCGGTGTCCGGGCCGTGTGCCACGTGGGCGGCGGTCCCGGGGCCCGCGTCCATCCAGTAGCGCGAGCGCTGGAAGGCGTACGTCGGCAGGTCGACGCGCCGGGCGCCGCTGCCGGTGAAGAGGCGGCTCCAGTCGACGGCCGCGCCACGGACGTGGGCGCGGGCGACGGCGGTGAGCAGGGTGGTGGCCTCGGGCCGGCCGGAGCGCAGGGCCGCAGCGAAGGCGGTGCCCCGGGTGTCGACGCAGTCCTGGGCCATCGCGGTGAGCACGGCGTCGGGGCCGAGTTCGAGGTACGTGGTGACGCCGCGGTCCTCGAGCGTCCGGATGCCGTCGTGGAACCGTACGGCCTCGCGGGCGTGCCGGACCCAGTGCTCGGGGTCGGTCAGTTCGGCGGCGCCGGCGGCGCGTCCGGTGAGGAGGGAGACGAGGGGCAGCGTCGGGATGCCGTACTCGATCACCTGGGCCACGCGGCGGAACTCGTCCAGCATGCCGTCCATGTGGAACGAGTGGAAGGCGTGGCTGACGACGAGCTGCTTGGTCTTGTGGCCCTGGGCGGCGAAGTGGGCGGCGACGTTCTTCGCGGCGTCCTCGTCACCGGCGATGACCACCGACCGGGGGCCGTTGACGGCGGCGATGCCCACGCGCTCGTCCAGCAGCGGCAGGACCTCGTCCTCCGACGCCTGCAGCGCGATCATCGCGCCACCGCCGGGCAGCGCCTGCATGAGCCGTCCGCGGGCGGCGACCAGCGTGCACGCGTCCTCCAGCGAGAACACTCCCGCCACGTGCGCGGCGGCGATCTCGCCGACGGAGTGGCCCGACACGAGGTCCGGCCGCAGCCCCCAGCTCTCCAGGAGCCGGAACAGCGCCACCTCGACCGCGAACAGCGCGGGCTGGGTGTAGGCGGTCTCGTCGAGGAGCGCGGCCTCCGGCGTGCCCTCTTCCGCGAACAGCACGTCGAGAAGGGGGAGTTCGAGCTGGTCGTCGAGGTACCAGCACGCGTCGTCGAGGGCGTCGGCGAACTCCGGGCAGCTGTCGTACAGCTGACGGCCCATGCCCAGGCGCTGGCTGCCCTGCCCCGTGAACAGGAACGCGAGCCGGCCGGGGGCGAGCTCGTCGTGGACGGCGGCGGGGGTGTCGGTGCCTTCGGCGAGGGCGTCGAGCGCCCGCAGCAGCGCGTCGCGGTCGGGGCCCAGGGCGACGGCGCGGTGTTCGAAGACGCCGCGAGTGGTGGCGAGGGAGTGGCCGATGTCGGCGGGGGTGAGTCGCGGGTCGGCGCTCACATGGCCGGCGAGCCGCCGGGCCTGGGCGCGCAGGGCTTCGGGGGTCTTCGCGGACAGTACCCAGGGCAGGAGCTCCGGCGGGCGTGAGGCGCCGTCCCCGGACACGCCGTTACCGGTGGTGGTGGTGGTGGCGTCCGTGTCCTCGGCCGGGGGTTCCTCGATGATGGTGTGCGCGTTGGTGCCGCTCATGCCGAACGAGGACACGCCGACGCGGCGCGGGCGGTCGCCCCGGGGCCAGTCGACGGGCTGGGTGAGCAGGGAGACGGCTCCGGCCTCCCAGTCGACGTGCGGGGTGGGCTCGTCGACGTGGAGGGTCCGCGGCAGTACGCCGTGCCGCATCGCCATGATCATCTTGATGATGCCAGCGACACCGGCCGCGGCCTGCGTGTGCCCGATGTTCGACTTCAGGGAGCCGAGCCACAGCGGGCTGCCGTCGCCCCGGCCCTGTCCGTACGTGGCGAGCAGCGCCTGCGCCTCGATCGGGTCGCCCAGCGTCGTGCCCGTGCCGTGGGCCTCCACCGCGTCCACATCGGCTGCCGACAGGCCGGCGTTGGCGAGGGCCTGGCGGATCACGCGCTGCTGCGAGGGGCCGCTCGGAGCGGTCAGGCCGTTGCTGGCGCCGTCCTGGTTGATGGCGGAGCCCCGTACCACCGCGAGCACCTGATGCCCGTTGCGGCGGGCGTCGGACAGCCGCTCCACCAGCAGCATGCCGACGCCCTCGCCCCACCCCGTGCCGTCGGCGGCGGCGGCGAACGGCTTGCACCGGCCGTCGGGGGCCAGGCCCCGCTGACGGCTGAAGGCGATGAAGGAGCCGGGGCTCGCCATGACGGCGACGCCGCCGGCCAGGGCGATGGAGCACTCGCCGGTGCGCAGGGCCTGGACGGCGAGGTGGAGGGCGGCGAGGGAGGAGGAGCAGGCGGTGTCGACGGTGACCGTCGGGCCCTCGAAGCCGAAGGTGTACGCGATGCGGCCGGAGGCGACGCTCGCCGCGTTTCCGGTGACGAGGTAGCCCTCGAAGCCGTCGGTGGCGTCCTGGAGTCGGGGGCCGTACTCCTGGGTCTCCGCGCCGACGAATACGCCGACTTGGCCGCCGCGCAGTCCCGCGGGATCGACGCCTGCCCGGTCGAACGCCTCCCAGGACGTCTCCAGCAGCAGCCGCTGCTGGGGGTCCATGGCGAGCGCTTCGCGCGGGGAGATGCCGAAGAACGCGGCGTCGAACTCGGCGGCGTCGTGGAGGAATCCGCCCTCGCGGGTGTAGCTCGTACCGGCCCGCTCGGGGTCGGGGTCGTAGAGCGCGTCGAGGTCCCAGCCGCGGTCGGTGGGGAATGCGGAGACGGCGTCCGTGCCCGCGGCGACGAGGTCCCAGAGCGCTTCGGGGGACTGGACGCCGCCGGGGAAGCGGCAGCCGATGCCGACGATGGCGATGGCTTCGTCGCTGATGACGGCAGCGGTGACGGGCGACGCGTCGGTGTCGTCCAGGCCGAGGAGCGCGGCCCGCAGGTGCCGGGTCAGGGCGGCGGGGGTGGGGTGGTCGAAGGCCAGGGTGACGGGGAGGCGCAGGCCCGTGCCCGCGGTGAGGCGGGCGTGCAGGTCGACGGCGGCGAGGGAGTCGAAGCCGAGTTCCAGGAAGGGCCGTTGCGGGTCGAGCACGGCGGGGGCGGAGTCGCGGAGCGCGGCGGAGACCAGCGAGGCGACCCATTCGAGCAGGGCGGCGTGCTGCTCGGCGTCGGTCAGGAGGGTCAGCCGCTCGCGCCATGACGGGGCGTCCGGCCGTACGTCCGGCCCCGCGTCCGACTCCACGTCCGGCGAGGCGTCCTGGAAGGCATCGGGTACGGATTCGGAAACGGCGTGGATCTCGGAAGGGAATTCTCCGGACTCATTCACCATCGCACGCTCCATTACCCCCGGACAAGAACCCAAGACCAGGGGTCACTCTCGCATGGGAGACAGGGGCGAGAAACCCCTACCAATCCCCTACGGGCCCCTAGGCGGTAAGCGGTTGACCTGGCCCTGGGTACAGCCGTTTGACGTGCGACTGCACCAGGATGCGCGGAGAGGGGAGGCAATTGCAAGAAAGAATGGAAACTGCGGCCGGAATTCCCGCGAGGCGTGTCCGCGGGTACGGGAAAATGGGCTTCAGGAACGCCTTCCGTTACCCGTGGACGTCCCTTCGCCCCGCGGCCCCGCCCCGCCCTCCGGGTCGCGTTCGAGGAACGGGGTCAGGAGCCCCGGCACGACCTCCTCGGCCAGGGCGAGCCCGTCGGTGACCCCGACGTCCCGGACCTTGTAGCAGCCGTCGCCCGCGGCGATCGTCGCGCCGAGGGTCAGCAGCCCCTTGCGGCGCTGGAAGGCGGTACGGGTGATCTTCCAGCCGATCACGCCGTCGCGCTGCACGGCGGCCGTGCGGCGCGCGAACGTGCCCGCGCGGACGACGAGATAGCGGTCGCGCAGGCCGTGACCCAGGGCGCGGTAGGCGTCGTGGGCGAGCGCCAGGACGACCGGCACTCCGAGGAGCGCGGTGATCCAGGCCGCGTGCACCACGGCGGGGCCGAGCCACGGCCCGAGCCCCAGGAGAACGGCCACGAGGGGCGCGAGGACCAGCAGTCCGCGGTTGATCCGCCGGCGCAGGGCGACCCGGGGATGCGCGAGGAACTGCGCAGTCTCCGTCGGGGACCGTCCCTCCGCGAGGACATCGGCGGCGACGCGCAGGGCCTCCTGCCGCGGAACGGCCGGGGTGAGGGAGCGCCGGCTGCGGTTCTCCTCGCTGCTGCCGAGGCCGCCGGCCACCGCGTCGAGGCGGGCGGCACCGGCCCGGCGCAGCGGCATCGGCTCGATGATCTCGACGCCGCGCAGCCGGCGGCGTTCCAGGGTGACGGAGCGGTGGACGAGCAGTCCGCGGTGGACCCGGTACGTGTCGTCCCCCTCCCGCTCCAGCCGGTAGCCGCTCCAGCCCTCCACGAAGGCGGCGGTGGACAGCGCCGCTCCGACGACGAGGAGGGCCACGACGGTCACGAGGATGCCGAACCACCAGGGCACGGAGCCGAAGCGGTCGCGGACGTACACGACGACGGCGAGGTCCAGGGGGTTGATCTTCATCTCGCCCAGGACGCGCGCGACGGTGCCGACCCCGGCGAGGACGGCGCCGAGCCCCCACAGGCTCAGCGGCGCGTAGCGGAGCCAGGCCCAGTCCAACTCGGCGACGAGGCGGTCGCCTTCCTCGCCGGATTCCGGTGTCCGCGATCCGGCGCCGGTGCGCCCGTGCGGGTCGAGCAGCAGCCGGCGCAGGTCCTCCGCGTGGCTCCGGGTGACGCCGCCCAGCCGCAGTTCCCGGCCGGAGGGGGAGCCCTGTCCGCCGGTGCCGATCCGCAGGGACGCGAGGCCGAAGAGGCGGTGCGAGGGCTTGGCGTGGATGTCGACGCTGCGGATCCGGTCGACGGGGAGCGAGCGGTGGCTGCGGAAGAGGAGGCCGGAGCGCAGTTCGACGCGGCCGTGCGCGACCCGGAAGCGGGTGGTGAGCAGCCGCATCGTGCCGATCCAGGTGATCACCAGGAAGGTGGTCAGCAGGGACCCGAGGGAGATGAGGGCCTGGAGGTTCGCGCCGGTCAGCAGCAGCGTGAGGGCGAACAGGGCGAGCGGCCCGCTGAGCATGCCGAGGTTGACCAGCAGCAGCCGGGGGCTGAGGCGGCGCCACCCGCCGTCCTCCGCGGAGGCCGCCCGCTCAACCCCTTGCGGGCTCACGCGGCGTCACCCGGTGTGGCCTGCGTGGCCTGTGTGAGGTGCTCGACGAGATCGCGGGCGATCCGCCGGTCGATCCCCTTGATCCGTACGGCGCCGGAGGACGACGCGGTGGTGACGGTCACTCCGGAGAGCCCGAAGAGCTGCTGGATCGGGCCGCGCAGCGTCTCCACCGTCTGCACGCGGGACAGCGGCACGACCCGCCAGGTCTGCCACAGCCAGCCGGACGCCGCGTAGACGGCTTGGTCCGTGACCTCCCAGCGGTGGACCCGGTAGCGCCAGAGCGGCATGACGGCCATGTACGCGACGCCGGGCACCAGGAAGGCCAGGAACAGCCAGACGAAGACGAACCGGGCGGGCGGGATGAAGAGGTACAGCGCTCCGAAGACCAGGGGCAGCGGGAGGGCGAACACGGCGGACTGGAGCGTCCACCAGCCCAGGGCGCGCCGGTCGACGCGGTGGCGCGGGGGCCTGAGCCCGACGTCGTGCGTGCTGTCCACTGCTTCCGCCTCCTCGGCCGGTCGCGGGCTCAGGCGGCCCCGGTGAGGCTCAGGTCGGACAGCCGCGCCGGGAGGTCCCGGCGCCGCTTCACGTGCAGCTTGCGGTAGATGCGGGTCAGGTGCTGCTCGACCGTCGACACGGTGACGTAGAGCTTGGTCGCGATCTCCCGGTTGGTGTGCCCGCGAGCGGCCAGCAGCGCCACGCGCGCCTCGGCCTCCGACAGCACCTCGGTCTCCTTGGGCGGTTCGGCCGCCTCTCGGCCGGTCGCCTCGGCGGGTTCGGTGCCGGCCTGGCCGCCGGGCATGAACTGCACGCACAGCGGCTCGGCGCCGCAGGCCTTGGCGACGTGCCAGGCCTTGCGGACGAGGATCCGGGCGCGGTTGAAGTCGCCGAGCGCCCGGTAGGCGCGGCCCAGTTCGCCCAGGGCCACGGCGAACTGCAGGCGGTCCTCGCCGACTTCCAGGATGTCCACGGCCTCGGTGAGGCGCTTGAGCCGGTACGTGAGGTCGCCTCCGGTGCGGGCGAGCATGAGCAGCAGCGCGCCGCGGGAGCGGCTGCCCTCGAGTCCGGTGTCACGCTGGCTCTGCTGTTCGGCGTACTCGCGGGCGCGTCCGGTGTTGCCGAGGGCCAGCCAGGCCTCGGCGGCGTCGAGCCGCCAGGGCACCAGTTCCACGGCGTCCATGTCCCATGCCTGCATCAGCTCGCCGCAGGTGAGGAAGTCGCGCAGTGCGGCGTGGTAGCGCCCGGTGGCCAGGTGGCAGCGGCCCCGCGCCCTGAGGTACTGCAGACCGAGGAACGTGGAGAACATCGCCTCGGGAACGGGCTGTTCGAGAAGGTTCATCGCCTCCTCGTGGTTGCCCATCTGGACCTCGGTCTCGATCAGGATGGCCAGCGGCAGCGCGATGCCGACGCCCCAGCTCTGCGTGCAGATCCGCGAGAGGGCCTGGCGGGCCTGGGCGGCCGCGCCGGGCAGGTCGCCCCGGCGCAGGGCGATCTCGGCGCGGACGACACCGAGCGCGGCGTGCCAGGCGGGGGCGTTGCGTGCGGAGCACTCGCCCAGCAGCCGTTCGCACCACGCGAGCGCCAGGTCGAGGCGGCCCGTGTAGATGAGGGTCAGCAGGGCGAAGACGAGGGGCTGGATGGTCCGGTCGCCCAGGTGGTAGCGCTGCAGGACCTGGGTGGCCTCCGCGACGGCGGCGTCCGTCCGGCGCTCCCGCAGGGTGGTCAGGACGGCGCCGGCGGCCTGGACGTAGGCGCAGTCCGCGGAGTCGTAGGGGGCCACCGCCGTCGCGACCGCCGTCGGCATGTGCGTACCGCCGCCGGGCCGTGCGGAACCGGACGGAGGGGTGTCGGTACCCGTCTCCATGTCCGCGTCCGCGAAGAGCGCGGTGAGCGGCGGGCTGATCGTCGTCAGCCAGGTCCGGGCGGTGGCGATGCTGGCCTGGGCATAGGCAGGGGCCGCGGAGGTCATCTGGTGCCGCAGGGCCTCGCCCGCGCCCTCGGTCTGTCCCATCCACACCAGCGCCGACACGGCCTGGATCACGTCCCGGTCGGCGAGCCGGCCCGCGGCGAGTTCGCGGCACAGCTGCCGCAGGTGGCTCTCGGCGGCCGCGGGGCTGCTGCGCCACACCAGGCTCACCAGGCGGGACTTGAGGGCGGCGCGCTGCGGACCCTCGGGGCAGGAGGCGACGGCCAGTTCCCAGCACTGCTGGGCGAGTTCGTCCTCGTCCTCGACGAGCGCGTACTCCGCGGCCTCCTTGAGGACGGGGATGGCCCACTCCTCGACGTTCTTGCGGGCGGCCACGAGGTGGCGGGCCACGTCGAGGGCGGCCGCGCCCTCGTGGTGGAGCAGCTTGGCGGCGCGCAGGTGCAGTGCGGACAGCGCGGCGGGCGGCGCCGCGTCCAGGACGGCTTCGCGGGCGGCCGGGGTGCGGAAGGCGCCCTTGTGGAGGACGCCGCAGCGTTCGAGGTCCTGCAGGGCCTGTTCGGTGGGCTTGACGTGCAGGTCGACGATGTGGCTGAGCTGGCCGGCGGAGCAGCCGTCGCCGAGGACGGCGACGCCGCGGGCGGCGGTCAGCATCTCGGGGTCGCCGCGGTGCAGGCAGTTGAGGACGGCCTGCTGGAAGGTCTCACCGGGGACGGCGGAGGTGCCGTCCTCCAGCAGTGCCTTCAGCAGCAGCGGGTTGCCGCCGGTCGTCCGGTGGATCTCGGGCGCGAGCCGGCCGACCGCCGCCTCGGGCAGGTGGTCGCCGAGGACCCCCGCGGTGCCCTCGGGGGTGAGCAGGCGGAGCCGGATGCTGGTGCAGTTGGGCTGGCGCTGCAGCTCGGCGTGGAAGGCGAGTTGGGCGGGTCGCAGCCGCACCGCCTCGGTGAGCACGATCAGCACCCGGGCCTGGCGCACCCGGCGGGCGAGGCAGAGCAGGAAGTGCAGGGAGAGCTCGTCGCCGTGGTGGACGTCGTCGACGGCGATGACGACGGTCCTGTTCCGGGCGAGTCGCAGCACCGCGGTGGACAGGTGCGGCATGATGCGCATGCCCGCCTCGGTGCCGTCCGCGGCCTGTGCCGTCTCCTCCGAGGCGGCGTCGAGCAGTTCGGTGGCGTAGGCGTGGACCTCCGGCGAGTGGTGGCCCGCGCTGTCGAGGATCCTGCGCAGGATGCCGAAGGGGAGAAAGCGTTCGGAGCGGGAACCGGAGGCTTCGAGGACCAGTGCGCCGGCGGAGATCGCCTCGTCGGTGAATCTCTCCAGAAGGCTCGTCTTCCCACTGGCGACAGCCCCGTTGATCACGGCGACCCGTCCCCGGCCGCGCATCGCGCTGCCGAGGAGTTCGCTCAGGGTGTCCAGCTGCTTCCCGCGCTCGAACAGCCTTGCCGACACGGAGTTTCCCCTCCCGCTACCACACGTCTACGGAGGACGTGACGACTGCGCGCCGTGCCGGTGGGCCCGTGCAGTGCCGTCCTGTCATCTGTGCACCGCGGGGCTCGTCCCAGGCCGTTGTGCGGCCCTGCCCCATACGGTCGTCCGCCAGGACATCGATGTCCGGCGGCTTTCCGCCCCCGCCGTCAGGCGGAGGCGGGCACTCGAACTCGCGGCCTGTCGGACGCGATCCCCCGTTGTGCCGAAGCGCTTGGTTCAGTTCGTCCGAGCGTCCGCGGTCAACCCCTCTGAAACAATTCTCATGATGCGCTCCTGATGGTTCGCCAAAAAGAAGTGACCCCCAGGGAAACAGTGAATTTCAAAATCACTGGTCGTGTGCTTTTCCCAGGACTCCGCCTCTTCGCGGGTCGTTCTCGGATCCGCTTCTCCGGTCAGCACCGTGATGGGCGTGCGCACGACGTCCTCCGGCGTGGCCCGGTAGTTCTCGATCGCGGTGTAATCGGTGCGAATTGCGGGCAGCACCATGCGGAGGATTTCCTCGTCCCCGAGAATCCTCGAATCCGTCCCGCTGAGTTCACGCATCTCCGCTACGACGCCGTCGTCGTCGCGCAGGTGCACCGTCTCGTGGCGGTGACTCGACGGCGCGCGGCGCCCGGAGGCGAAGATCCGCACGGGGGTGACACCGTGGTCGCGCTCCAGTCTCCGCGTGACCTCGAAGGCCAGGACCGCGCCCATGCTGTGCCCGAAGAAGGCCAGCGGCCGGTCGAGCCACGGCAGGAGTTCCCTGGTCAACTCGTCGGCATAGCGGGCCATGTCGGTGATGCCGGGTTCGTCCCTGCGGTCCTGGCGGCCGGGGTACTGCACCGAGAGCACGTCCAGCGCCGGAGCGAGCGCCTGCGACATCGGGAAGTAGAAGGAGGCCGAGCCGCCGGCGTGCGGCAGACAGACCAGTCGGACCTGGCCCCCCTCCGACGGGTGGTAGCGGCGGATCCAGCGACTCGAGGCCATGTTTTCTGCCAACTGACTGAAACTTTCCACTCAACGTCGGGACGCGATCGCGCGCTCGATGCCGCGACGGCATGAACACGTTTCCTTCACGGCGCCATGTCTAGCAGAGGCATCAAGCGGCGGAGTACCCCTAATCGGCACCCCTACATGCCCGAAACACCCCTGGCGGACAGATGGACGGCGAAGGGTGGCGACCCTGCGGGAAAAGGTGCCGGGTTCGGCGGATAAGAGGGTGTTTGAAGCAGGCGGAACGCCCGTGATGCCCGGATAAGGTCGCGCCGGGTCTGGGCGGGTCTCACCCGTTCTGCCCCGCGGCGACGCTGCCGGCCGAAGCGATATGGCACAGGGCCGCGGAGCCGGCGGTAAGGGTCTCCCGGTCGCGGGCAGGACGGCGACATATCACGATCCAACCGGTACTCCGCCGAACCCACGAATATCGGGTTTCGGCATTGTTGAATCCTTTTACTCGCTCCCGGGCGTCCGGCACGGACGTCGCGAAGCGATCAGGACCGGGCCGGCTTCGCGTGCGCCGCGGCGGCCCGGGCCCCGGGGCTCAGGATGCCCCGGGGACCGGGCCGCCGCGGGTCCCGCACGTCCGCGGAGTTCAGTCGTTCTCCGCGACCCGCTTGCCGAGGTCGAGTTCGACGCCGTCCGGCTTCTGCAGGCCGCGCTCGAAGAGACGACGGACGCGGTCCGCGTTCTCCGGCCGTCCCGCGGTCTGGAAGTAGGCCGACAACGCCGATCCGGCCTCCTCGTCGGAGATCGGGGCGCTCTCGTCGACGAGGGCCTTGATCCGGGCCACGGCGGTCTTGTCGAACCCCGCGATACGGCGGGCGAACGCGTCGACGAAGGCGTCCAGTTCGTCGTCGGGGACGACACGGTTGACATAGCCGTACTCGGCGGCCAGCTCGGCCGTGAAGTCGTCCGCCCCGAGCAGGATCTCCATCGCGCGGCCCCGGCCCACGAGCCTGCTCAGGCGCCCCGTCGCGTTGCCCCCGGGCACGGCGCCCACGCCGACCTCGAACTGCCCCAGGATCGCCTGGTGCCCGGCGAAGCGTATGTCCGTGGCCAGCACGAACTCGCTTCCCGCGCCGCGGACGCGGCCCTTGATCGCGGAGATCGTCACGGCCGGGACCTTGCCCAGGCGGACGAAGTTGTCCGCGTAGGGGTGGAGTCCCGTCGGGCCGGGCTTCATGGCGGCCACCCTGGCCCCGTCCGCCAGGAAGTCGAAGTGCGCCATGAAGAAGTCCGGGTTGTCGCTGCGGAAGACGACCACGGTCAGATCGGGCGCCTGCTCGATGCGGTCGACGAGAGCGGCGAGCTGCTCGATGGTGTCGACGTCGATGAGGTTGACCGGACCGTTGGAGAAGGTCACGTCCCAGTGGGACGGCGACACCTCGGTCACGTGGAACTGCTGTGTGTCTGACATGCGACGCAGACTAGCTGACTTTAAAAATGAAATCCAAGTCATGATCGACCGCGCCGTACGCGGAGCCGGGAGGCGCCATGGGCCGGGCCGGACCTCCGCCCAGCCCATGGCACCCGGCCGGGGGCGCTTGCCGCCCCCGGGCCGCGGACGTCCTACGGTGTGATGCGCAGGGCGTCCACCATCCCCACCGAGGTGCTGCGGTTGACGATGCGGATGGTGTGCGTTCCCCGGGTCAGTCCGGTGCGTTGCCAGACGGTCTGCTGCGCCTGGCGCGCGCCGGAGACCCGCAGGTCCACGGTCGCCTGGAGGGCACCGTCGAGATAGACGTCGACCGGCCCCATGTCGCCGTTGCGTTCGGAGATGTAGCCGACCCCCGTTCCGGTGAAGGTGTACTGGGCTACGGAGTTCACCGTCGTGCTGTGGTGGGTGTCGTCGTTGTAGTCGCCGTAACCCCGCCCGCTGGTGCCGTACCAGTTGCTGTCGTAGGTCAACTGACTGTCGTTCACCATGGGGTTGGGCGTCTGGGCCATGCCCAGGGTGGAGGTGGTGCCGCTCAGCGCCTTCTCCCCCTGGTTCGCGGTTCCGGTGAGGCGGACGGCGGTGTAGGACGACAGCGGCTTGGCGGTGCGCTCCACCACGTACACCCTGCCGGCGACCGTCGGCAGGTCGAACTCGGCGGCGCTCGTGGTGAGCGCCGTCGTGCCGCCGGTGACGTCGCGGACCCTCACCTGCTGGGTCCCCCACGGGTTCACGACCCGCGTCGTCTTCCCGTACAGGCTCTTGATGCCGATGTACTTCACCTCGCCGGCCTCACGCTCGGAGCTGACGGTGAAGCCGCCCTTGGCGAGCAGGGTGAAGCGTCCCGTGAACGAGGAGTCGCTCGGCACCGCCGGGAACACCCGGATCTTGTCGTTGTAGGACTGGAGCAGCGACTCGTTGAGGGCCGCGAGGTGCACCCCGAGGTACTCGAAGACGCCGTTGGTGTTGTCGGTCATGCCGTTGGGATACGTCTGGTACTTGCGGAGCATCGTCTTCATGCCCTGGTACGCCTGGTCGCCCAGCCCCAGTCGGGCCGCCTGCACGGCGTCGTTGGCCCAGACGTTGCCGTACGGGAAGGGACGGGCGTTGAAGGTGTTCACGGCCTTCTGCTGGTCCGGGGCGCCGATGCCGGTCCGGTCGTAGGGCCAGATGAGTTCGGCCGCCACGTTCTCCCCGTTGCGGGTCTGGGCGAGCGGCGGGGTGTGCGGCAGGTAGACGTCCGCGGTGGACGGGTAGGCGATCAGGTTGTCCACGATCCGCTGCCACTGCGGCCGCAGGTCCGCGTCCAGGCCCAGGGACTGGGACGTGCTGATCGCGAGGGGGAACAGGGTGCGCACCGCGGCGAGGTCGGTGATCGCGTTCTGCACGTTCCAGTACGTCTCGTGCGCGTTCGAACTCGCGACGTAGTACTTCCCGGACGCGGAGTCGAAGGACAGCTTCGCGGCATAGAACTTCACCACGTCCCGCATGAACGGGTAGGCGGTGTTCCGCAGGTAGGCGGAGTCGTTGGTGTACGCGTACTGGAGGTACATGTTGTACGCGGCCTCGGTGCCCGTCGACCAGATGTTCTTCGTGAAGTCGCTGTTGACGGTGCCGCGGGCGTTGCCGTCCCAGCCCATGGTCTCCGGCACCCACAGCCCGTCGACGCCGTAGCGGGTCCCGGTGTACGCCTTCAGCGCCGCCGCGTTGCCGCTGTAGAGGCGGTTGAAGCCGGCCATCAGGTCGGCGTGGTTGGAGGCGAGGAAGGAGTTGTAGACATCGCGCTGGTTCCAGAACCAGTACGCGTTGCTCCACTTGGTCTGGTCACCGGTGGCCCGGAAGACGCCGTTGATGAAGTGGAACGGATTGGTCCCGTATCCGCCGGCGGCGATCATGTACGTGCTCAGGTAGTAGATGTTCTCCAGGTAGTCCGCGTCCCCGGACAGCCCCGAGTACTGCACGAACGACTTGCCCCAGAAGTTGTGCCACCAGGACGTGTAGTCGCCGAGCGTCGCGCTGTAGCCGCGGCTCTTGGCCGCCGCCAGTGCGCGCTTGGCCTCGGTCACCGAGTCGTGCGAGGGCGCGTTGAGCCGGGTACTGGCGGTGAACCAGATGGTGTAGCTGCGGGACGGGGTGATCGACAGGCGGACGGTCCGGCCGTCGACGACCCGTGTGCTGTAGGCCGCCCCCTCCACCGTGGCCGCCAGGGTGTAGCCGAAGTTCTGCGGGTCGGACTGGCCGCGGCTGATTCCGGCGCCGGTGGAGTCGGCGTACGTGGAGACCGTCTTCCAGGTGGTGAGGTTGGGCACGTCACCGCTGTTGCCCAGCTGGGAGACGTCCCACAGGCCCAGGTCGAGGTTGACGGCGGAGACCCCGGAGCGCGAGTCCTCGACGTGCACGCCCATGACCTCGGAGTTCGGCACGCCCATGACCGTCACCGTGCGGTTGGCGTCGTAGGAGGTGGTCAGGGTTCCGTCGTAGAGCGAGAGGCGTTGCTGATAGGTGCTGTAGCCGCTCTCGAGCGCCGGGGTCGTGGACAGGTTGAGCAGTCCCGCCCCGAACGCCGTCTGCTGCGAGGTGTCGACGCCGGACACCTGCATGGTCAGCCCGTTGTTCTGCCAGGCCATCGCACCCGTACGGCCGTTGCCGACGGTCAGCCCGTGCAGGGGGTTGGTGGTGGGCCGGTTGTAGACGAGGTCGTGCTTGGACATGTAGGCGGCGCGATCCACGTTCAGGGCTCCGGCGGCGGAGTCGAACGCGGCCTCCGTCGGTGCGGCCGCGGCCGGAGCCGACAGCCCGACGGCGGTCGCGGTCATGATGCAGACGGCTGCGAGCGCCGCTCGCACAAGTCTGCGCAGTCTCATCGAATGTCCTCCCTGCTGGTCATGGGGGTGCGCCGACCGGCGCCCTGAGAGCCTGGGACGGGGGTGCGACCGGCCGACGTGGAGCGTGATTGATCGGATGACTTGCTGGGACTGCTTCTCCGGCGCCCTCGCTCCCCGTGCCGTACGAGGGCATGGTGAAGCGGCGCGCCGGGCGGGACATGTAGCGGAAAGAGCAGAGCAAGGCGCATGAGGCCGTTCGCTCTCGAAGCGCCTGCGACAAGCGGAATGACGGCGTGCGGGTACGTCACGGCGTTGGCATGGCCGTGCCACAGGAAGTGAACATCGGATGTCTTGGCGGGTCAACACTCGGCGCAAAATCAAAGGGGAAGCCGCCTCCCCGCCGGAAAACACGGAAGGCGTCGCGGCATGCGATGTACTGGCGGTACTGTCAGTACATGACGAGTACCAAGGGCATGAACGTCCCCTTCACCGACGACGACGAGCTCGACCAGGTGCGACGCGCGGCGGCGGCCGCCGGCCTGCCCACCCGCGAGTTCATCCGGCAGGCGGCGCTCATCCAGGCCAACGCCGTCCCGACCGCGTTCCTGGAAGCCGCGATGGAAGCGCACGCCAAGGTGAAGGACGCGTTCGCCGAGATCCTGCCGGAGGACGGCCGTCCGAACGAGGCGTACCGCGCCGCGGACGCCGAGGCCGGCCGCCGCCTGGCCGAGCTCGACACCGACGACCAGGCGCACGGGACCGCCGCGTGAGCCGTCCCGACGCAGTGATCTACGCCGACGTCCCGATGCTGCTGCAGGTCGCCGAGCACATCACGGGCGACCCGCAGGTCGACGACCTGGGCATCCTCCCGGCCGCGGTCGCCCGGCACCGCTCGGAGGCCATGCGGCGCGAGATCTACGGCTCGATCTGGCTCAAGGCCGCCGCGCTGCTCCACACCCTGGCCAGGCTCCCGGCCCTGGAGCACTCCAACGGCCAGTTCGGGTGGCTCGCCGCGGTCGCGTTCCTCCGCGTGAACGGCCACACCCTGACGTACGAGCCGAAGGACGCCGCGATCCTGGTCCGCGACGTCATCGCCGGCGAGGCACCCGTCCGCCGGATCGCCCTCCAGCTCCGCCAGTGGGACACCACCTGAAAACCCGCCGGCCGCTCCCGTCCCGCGAGTCGTCCACGGCCCCAGTGGTGCCATGAATGACAGCCCGAAGAACGTCGCAGCCATCCTGCGCGTCCCGCGACGCGGCGGGTACCGGCACGAAGACACGCCTTCGCCGCGCGATGCACGCATTACCGACCTGGTACGGACGCTTCGCGCGGAACGGGACTATGCCCGTACGGCTGCCGCAATAGAAGGCCTGGGAGAGACCCTCCTTCTCGCATTCAGTGAACGCGTCGCCGTCCAGGCCGTACGGCGGTGTGACGCGACAGCTGTCGAAGACGGGTTGAGGGCTGCGGCACTGGCCTCCGCCGTTGACGATCCGCGGAACATCGCCATCGCCCAGGCACTTCTGTGGCACAGCACAGAGATCCTCGCGAACCCTGCCGAGGATCTGTTCCGCGGCGTGGCACGTCAGGCGGGCCGCTTCGGTACTTTGCTGAGCCAGTTCGCCGACAGGCACCCGAGAGACAGGACCATCCAGGCAATGGGCTATTCAGCACAAGGGCAAGGCGAGATGTTCTCGTACCGCTGCGACTGGTAGGCCACGGCGGCTGTACAGCCACGTCCGGAAGCCGCGGTACCTGCGCCGCTCACCGCGCACGCGCGAGCAGTCCGACGGCGAGCTCGCGCAGCTCTTCGTCCTCGTCCGGGCGGGCGACCCGGTGCGGCGAGCGGGCGCATGCGTCCAGCAGGGGCAGGAGTTCCGGCGGCGTGATCCCGATGTCTGTGAGGGTGCGCAGCGCTTCCAGGCGGTGCCACGCGCGGTCGTCGGCGTGGGGCTCCCTGTCGGGTACGGCCAGTTCGACCAGCAGGGGAAGCACCGGACCGGGATCCGCGGTGATGCGCCAGTAGGCGTCGGCCGCCTCCGCACGCCCCAGGCCGCCCCGCCCGGCGAACAGTCCCCGAACCTGTGCGGCCAAAGGTGTCCCCAGGGACCCGAGCCTGCCGGCCCGGGGCAGGATCCACTCCGGCGAGTCCCCCGCCAGCAGCTCGCGCAGCAGACCGATCGCGGCTCCGGGCCAACCGGTGAGCAGCGCGTGGGAAACGGCGGCGGTGGCACGCACCGCCTCCCTCTCGTGGTCGCGTCGGGCCGCCGCGAGGCGGTCCAAGGTGGCGTTGTCGACAAGGTCCGGATCGAGGGTGCCCAGGAGCTGGGCCGCGCTGAACGTGGGGCGGGCCCGGAACGCCTCGGCGATGTGGGCGGCGTAGGTGCGGGCGGTGGCCGGGGTGAGTGCGTCGAGCAGGGCCGGGGCGCCTTGGGGCAGGTGTTCCTCCAGAGCCCGGTGCAGGACGGGTGGAAGGTTCGGCTCGTGGTGGGTGACCAGTGCGGCGATCGCCTCGTCGGTGGGGACAGCGCCGGCTTCCAGCAGCCGCAGATCGCCGCAGTGCCCGAGCGCGAGCTGTGCCGAAGCGGCGGCTTCGGGTGCGTCACGGCATGCCTGGGCCAGCAGCATGTCCCGTACCTGCGGGCCCGGATCGCCGGCACGGGGCATCCAGTCGGCGAGCTGTTGCAGCAGCCAGGCTTCGCGTGCGGGTGCCATCCACTGGTCGTGGGTCACTGGGCGCGAGAGCGGCACCGCGCGGGCCAGGGCGGCCGCGATCCGGGAGTCCTGGTCGCGCCAGGTCTCGCCCACGTCATCAGCCAGGTGGGAGCCGCGGTAGTCCACGTCGCCCGCCGCGATCCAGGCCTCGGCCACGGTGAGCGCCGCCTGCGGGTCCTGGACCAGCACGTCCCCGAGCCGGGCGTCGGGCGGTCCGGGGGACGGAAAGGGTTCCAGGCGCCCTGTTGCCCAGTAGCAGCCCAGGTCCCTGGCGCCGTCCACGGCAACGATGTTCACCAGCGCGGCCGGGAACGGCCGCTGCGCGCGTTCCAGTCCGAGCTGGGCTGCGGACAACCGGACTTCGGGCGCGTCGTCCGCGAGTGCCCTGGCTTCCCTGCATCGCACGGCGTCCTGGTCCGGATCGGTCACGGCCAGGGCGGTCATGGCGTCGGCCCGGGTCCATGCATCCGGATCATGTGCGGACAGGTCGCTCAGGGTGGCCCGAACGGCTGGATCGAGCGGCTGCGGGGCGACCACGGTCAAGCGGATCGCCTGTTGCCGCACCGCGCTGTCGGGATCGGTCAGGCACGTGATCAGCGCAGGTAGTTCGGCCACGACCGCGGCTCGCAGCCGCTCACTGAGAGGGTCGCGCTCGGCCCCCTCCTCGGGATCCCCGGCGAGACGGGTCAGCACGTGCAGGAGGCCTGCCCGGTGAAAATCCCTGTGCAGGGCAAGGTGCGCGAGGAAGGGGACGGCCGCGACCGTCGCCGGGTGGATCGACCCCTGATGGTTGATGTGGTTGACGAGCTCGCCGATCACCGACTCGCCGTCCTCGGTCTCCGGATCCTGTTCCGCGTACAGCGCGCGGATCCATACGGGCACCTCGCCGGCCGGACCGTACGCGTCCTTCAGGGCGGACCAGTCCACCATGCCGAGTTCCTCGGGGGGGCTCATGACGGCAAAACCTACCGGCAGGCTCTGACAACGCCCCTGCCCGCGGGATCAAGGCACGAAGGGCTTGGTCCCTGCCTCCTGCTCAGCAGATGAGCACCAGCCGGCGGTGAGCGGTCGACTTCGATATCCCCGAGCACGGCGGCAGAGCCCGCCACGCGCACCCGATGGCCAATGCGCGTACCCCGCCCCATGAACTGCTCAACGTCCGCCGCGGCCGCTCGATTTGCGCATCACCCGGCATCGCCTAAGGGCTGTCCCGGAATGCGGTGCCGGGCTGTCACGCCCCTGCCTCAGGGTGGGGCGTCGGCTGTTGGCCTCGGCGCTTGCGTTCGACGCCCGCCCCGGGAAGAGTTTCATCCGGCGGACGCCCTTCGGGGCGATGTCGTGCGAGATGGGGCAGGGGCGGAGGGATGTGCGTAATGGATGCGGCAGCCAAGGAGGCTGCCGTCGCTTGGTTCCTCCGCGAGTATCCGCAGATAGAGCAAGCTGAATGCGGCCACCCGGCGCTGCTGGGCTGCGCCGATGTCGCTTGGTCGCAGATTCCGGGGTGTCCTGCCGGGATCCCGGTCCTGCTCCGCGGTCTCCTCGATCAGATAGCCGGCCCCGAGGCCCTGCGCACGCTGGACAACGTCTTGATGAACAGCGTCTTTCACGTGAGCGCCGCGATGTCAGCCGCCCTGCCCTTCCTGATCCGTCTGGCAGCCCTCCCTGACATCGCGGTGCGTTCCGGCCTGGTCGACCTCTTGGTCGTTGCCGCGGAGCTGTCTCAACCTGTCGACGCGGACAACGAACGCCAGGTCCTGTTGCTCGGCAACGAATGCGATCACCCGGAACGCGAATGGTGCAGGGCCGCCTTCGCCGCACACGCTTCTGCGCTGCGCGCGTTGTTGGCGGACGAGACTCTTCCGGACGGACTGATCAGCGCGGACGACCGCGAGTGCCTGCTCAGCGCTGTTGAGCCGCAGAGATACCTCTTCTCCTAACTACCCGCAGGCCAGCACGGGTGCGGTGCGTGAAAAGATCTTGTGGTGCCTGGTGTGATCACAGCGTCGAACCCGTCCTGGACAGCCCCGTTCGCTGGGCTGAGCCCGCGTCAGTTTGGCAAGCTGATCACCGCGCTGCGCCGCGAAGGAGCGGATGCGGTCCGTAGAGGACGACCGTGGAGCCTGCCGTTGGAGGACCGGGTTTTGCTGGTTGTCGCGTACTGGCGGACGAACCTGACCTTGCGGCAGCTCGCCCCGCTGTTCGGGGTCTCCAAGTCGGCGGTGGACCGCATCATCAATCACCTCGGGCCAAAACTCGCGCTCCAGCCCCGCAAGCGGTTTGCCAAGGCCGCAGAGTGCCCACATGCCGCAGGAAAGCATGGACTGCAGATGTGACGGCCGGGCTGTCCGAACCGCTGCGCCACGGGGGGGTTTGACCCCTCGAAACCTGCGCTCTGGGTCGCTGAGGGGCTTCTGATGTACTTGACTCGCGAGGCCACGGACCGGCTGATGGCGGAAATTACTGGTCTTTCTGCGCGCGGCAGTGCGATGGTGAGCGAGTACTTCGTTCGCGTCTGGAGGAACGAGGATGTTCAGTACGACGCGTTGGACGAGGAGGAGAAGGCGGCTTGGAACTTGTTGACGAACGTCTTCCGCTACGGTCCCGTCGACGACAACCCCGATAAGTGGCTCGCTTCGCACAGCTGGGCTCCGACAGAAGTCACGACTCTCACGGAGGAGAGCCGCAAGGAAGGCCACGCCATTCCAGATGATTTCGGGCGTCCCGGCGCGAACGATGTCTGGCTCTTCTCCGGTGTACAGGGGCGGAGTCATACGCGGCCCTTTGAGGACTCAGCATGAACTCTGCGTTCGTTGCCATCCCGGGTGCCTGGCATGGCGGGTGGGCCTGGCGTCCCGTGGCCGAGCGGCTGCGCGCGGCCGGGCGCCACGTTGTGTGCCTCACTCTTCCTGGTCTGGGGGACGGTGACGACCCGGCCGGCCACGACCTTCAGACGTTCCATTCCGCCCACGCTGGAACGCGTGCAAGAAATGCTCATGCAGGACGTCGACGTGAGCACGCAGCGACTGGTCGCCGATCTGCTGACACCACAGCCTGGAAACTACTTTCTGGACGCCCTCGACGTCCCCACTGTTCCGGAGCTCGGCATACCTGCCCTGTACATCCTCGGCGAGGACGATCGCGCGCTTCCGAGGCCAGGTGCCGAGTTCGCGGCGCGACTTGGATTGGAGCCTGTCATGGTTCCTGGAACGCACGAGGGTATGCTCACCCACCCCGACGAGGTCGCAACAGCGATCCTGAGCCGATAACGAAGCCGAGGCCGCCGTCACCGCCTCCTGCATCACGACCGCGCCGGAGGCTCTGCTGACAGCAGTCGCCGGCCTGCTCGCCGGTGAGGCGAAACCCCGTGCACAGTTTCCCCGCGCCGAACTCGAAGCCCTCAGGCGCATCTGGCGCGCGGGACAACGGGCCCGGACAGCCTGAGCCCGTACGGCACGATCTGCGTCACGCCCATACCTCTCTGGCTGACACACTGTCACCACCCTTCGGCCGCCCGCAATCCCTGGAGCTCCCCACACATGCTGCACGCAGTCTTCGACGGCCACGGACGCTTCATCGCCATCGCCTTATTGCTGACCCTCGCGACCATGGCGGCCACCTACACGTGGGCACGCCGCGGTCATCATCCCCGTCCGTGGACGACCAGTTGCTTCACCGGCAGCACCGCCGCCGTCCTGCTGCTCACCTTCTGGGGATCAGGCAGCGGGTACGTGGGGAACTGCACGATCAGCCGCCAGGTGAGTGAGGCTTTCCTCAACGACCAAGGGCTGCTCAATGTCGCCTTGTTCGTCCCTCTGGGCTTGTTCGGCGCCCTCGCCCTCCGGCAGCCCGTCGCCGTGGCCCTGGGAGCCGGTGCGCTGAGCCTGACCATCGAGGTCGTCCAGGGCACCGTCCCCGTGGTGGCGCGTACCTGCGACAGCTCGGACTGGGTGGCCAACTCCACTGGCGCGGCTCTGGGCGCGGCCCTGGGCTGGGGATTGACGGCTGCGGCCGCCCGCATGCGCGTCCCGGCCTGGCGCGGAAATCCCCGGCCGTTCGCCTGGTCCCTCGCAGGCGTGCTCGCCGTCGACGCGCTGGCCGGATTCCTGCTCATGAAGCTGTTCTTCGTCGACGCCACGAGCGTGCAGTACGGCAGCGCCGAGATGCGCAAGGCCGCCGAAGCCCGGACCCGCGAGGCCTTCGGGACCCGGCTCACCGTAGGGAAAGTGCAGTACGTTCCCGGGAGCAAGTTCGTCGTAGCCGTGATAGGCAAGGGCTCGATCATGCTGAACTGGCCCGACGACGGAGACTTCAGCGCCGACTTCATGCCGTACCAGGAGGGCGTGGACTCCTCTCTCGTCAGCTCCATCACGGTCGTGGACGGCCTCCGCGCCCCGAAGAGCGCCCAGGACGCCCGCACGATCGCCACCTACTACGTGCGGCAGCACTTTCCTTGGGCGTTGCCCGGCTCGCGGGTCGAGAGCCGCCCGGTCGTCGACGGCGGGCCGGGGTGGAACGTCAGCTGGCGGCGTACCGTCCACGGCGTGCTCATGCCCATGCGTCTCGACGTGAAGATCGACAGCACGGGCCGGCTCTTCGCCATCCGCGTGCGGGAGGTCGCCGACCCCGTCGATGTGCCGGCTCCCCAGCTCACCGAGCCCCAGGCAAGGGCTGCCGCCCGCCGCAGTCCGGACCTCAACCTGACCCCGGACATCACCATCGGCAAGGGCACCCTCGCCCTCGCGGACCAGGAGGGGACGTGGCACACCGTCTGGCAGTTCCCCGTCGGAATCGGTGACGGCACGGAACAGGTCATCGGAATCGACTCCACCACCGGGCACTCCGTTCCGCTTCGCTCTCAGGACGGCGGCTGACCATGGGCCGGCGTGTGGCGCACCGGTGCCGAACGGCCCGGCGCGCCTCACACTGTCGTGCCGCCGGGTCATGGCGTACCGACCCGGCGGCGGCCCGTCAGGTCCAGCCGTCGTGCGACCACTTCTGGCAGCCGTTGACGGTGCCCGCGTGCAGCATCTTGCCGCGCGTCTCGGTGCCGTACCCGCCGTCCTGCGCGGCGCCGATGGCCTTCTGGACCGAGATCAGTGCGCTCCTGGTCGCCGGGCCGAAGTCCCCGTCGAGCGAGAGGCTCTTGCCGTAGCACCGGTTCATCGAGTACTGCAGCGCGCGGACCGCTTCGCTGTTGTCGCCCTGCTCGAGAAAACACGTCGAGCTTCCGGACGAGGTGCCGGGCACTTCGAGCCACAGCCCGCTCACACCGGTCGCCTTCACATTGGAGGTGCAGATCGAAGCGGAGGCGGCAGCGACGGCGGTCGTGGGAGCCGCGGCGGCGAAGCCGCCCGCGGCCAGTACCAACGCGACGGCGGGGAAAGCGTGTCGTATCCGGGCCAGCCTTGTTGAGGCCATGAGACTCCAATCGAGGGGTGCACGGTCACTGGCGACCGACGCGGGACGCTAACACGCCGACCGCAAGCGGAGTGCTCACAACCACCCTTATTTTAAAGGGACTTGGGGATCCGCAGACGAACCCCCGCACCGGCGCACGGCGGCACGCGATGCCGCTGGTGGGCTTGCTTCCCCGCTTGCCGCGGCGAGACGACGAAACGACGAAACGACGAAGGGGCTGCCCACGACCGGACGGTCGTGAGCAGCCCCTCCTTCATGCCGGTGCGACTACTTCTTGAACGCGTAGTTCATCAGCTTCGTCGCGTCCGTCGTACGGTTGGCCGCCGAAGAGGAAGCGAGAACGGTACCGATGACCGTCTTGCCGTTCCGGGTCGCCGCGAAGACCAGGCAGTACTTGGCAGCGGGACCGGAGCCGGTCTTGACCCCGATGGTCCCGGAGTAGCTGCCGAGCAGGGTGTTGGTGTTGGTCCACGTCATGTAGCGGTAGCCGCCGCTCTTCGTGGTCACCTTCTGCTTGGTCGACTTCGTCTTCACGACGGTGCGGAAGTCGGCGTACTTCATCGCGTTGCTGGCGAGCTTGGTCAGGTCGCGCGGGGTGGAGTAGTTCGCCCCGCTCCCGATGCCGTCGAACGAGTCGAAGTGGGTGTTCTTCAGACCCAGGCTCTTGGCCGTCGAGTTCATCTTGCCGATGAACGACTTGACCCGCGCTGCCCGCGAGGTGCCGGTGCCGAACTTGTCGGCGAGGGCGTAGGCCGCGTCGCAGCCGGAAGGCAGCATCAGCCCGTACAGCAGCTGACGGACAGTCACCTTGTCGCCGACGATCAGGTGCGCCGAGGACGCACCCTTGGAGACGATGTAGTCGCTGTACGCCTTCTGGATCGTGACCTTGGTGTCGAGATTCAGATGCGGCTGGGCGAGCACGACCCGCGCAGTCATGATCTTGGTCGTCGAGCCGGTGGAGCGACGGGTGTCGGCGGCCTTCGAGAAGAGGGCCGCGCCGGTCCCGTTGTTCATCACGAAGCCGCCCTGGGCGGTGATCGTGGGCACCGCGATCGTCGCGGCGTGAGCCGGAGTCGTGAGCGCTCCGGCGGATATCACCGCTCCCGCGGTGATGGTCACCGCGGACACGCGGGACATGTTCTTTATGCCGTTTTTCAAAGTGTATACCTCAAATGTTTCTCTGGGCTGACGGCATGACAATGCCGACCCCGATGGAGACTCCCGAGGGAGGCAAAAGGATGCCCATCCCGTCGCAAGAATTTCCTCAGTTCTTCCGCGTGGGAATGTGGAATGAAATGGCGGTTCACCCCAATTTGGGAACCCTGGACGATGCCCAGGACACCGGCACGGGCCCGCGCTTCTCCCGCTGCCGCGTCAGCTACCAGTACGTGCGGCTGATCCTCTGCGGCAACCGGCCCTGGCGTTGCCACTCCTGGAAGATCACTGACGCCGCGACCAGGAAGGAACGCCTCTTGACCGGGTCGGGGTCGGGTTCCTCGACGTTGCCCACGTGCTTGCGGAGCACCGTGTCGCCGAGCGCTCTCCCCTGCCGCGTGCAAGGACGGGCGATTTCTTCCTCAGCGTCAATGAGTACATATCCGACGGCTCCATCGCCGTCTTCCCACGCGTAGACGGCCTCTGCTCCACGGGACAAGAGCATCGTGCACACGAGGGTCGATGCCACGCACTGCTCCTTGAGCGCTGTTCTGGTCAGCATGGGCGTCCGGAATCCTACGCAGTGCGGCGCGGCGTGCGGGGACCCCAGGATGTACTCATGCCCCTGAAGACCAGGGCACATCGCGAACGTGTGAGGCCTGGACGTTCGGCCGCCGCGCCCGCGCCGCGAAAAGCGGATGCGCGCGGGCACTGTCGCAGGAAATGCTGGTCGCCGTCACCCGCGCCGTGCGCGGTGGCCCGTCGTCGCCACACCTTCCCGGTCAGCCAAGGAGCCCACGCTTGCAGGGTGTTGTCACCGTATCGCCTTCCCAGGTGCCCGAATTGCTGCTGGGCCTCGCCACCGTCCGGCCCGTGTTCCTGTGGGGCGCACCCGGCATCGGGAAGTCGTCGCTGGTCAGGAAGTTCGCCGACTCGCTGGGCCTGGACTGCGTGAGCCTGATCGGGACCCAGCTGGCTCCGGAGGACCTCATTGGGGTACCGCAGATCGTCGACGGCCGGTCGCGGTTCTGCCCGCCCGAGTCGATCGCCCGCGACGAGCCGTACTGCCTGTTCCTGGACGAGCTGAACGCGGCCACCCCCGATGTGCAGAAGGCGTTCTACTCCCTGATCCTCGACCGGCGCATCGGCTCGTACGAGTTGCCGGCCGGAAGCATCGTGATCGGTGCGGGCAACCGCGCCACCGACAACGCCCTGGCCCGGCCCATGGCCTCCGCCTTGGTGAACCGCCTCGCGCACGTGCATCTCCGGGCCTCGGCCACGGACTGGCTGGAGTGGGCGGCGACCGCCGGCATCCATCCGTGGATCACCGACCACCTCACCGACCGGCCGGACCACCTGTGGTCCGCCCCTCCCAAGACCGAGGAGCCGTTCTCCACCCCGCGGTCCTGGCACATGCTCTCGGACGCGCTGCACTCCTTCGGCCCCGCTCTGGACGAGGAGACGCTCAAGGTCCTGGCCCACGGCATGCTCAGTCCCACGCACGCGGTGGCCTTCTGCGGCTACGTCAAGATCGTCCGTCACTCGTACGGCCTGGAGGCCATCCTCAAGGGCGACGCGACCTGGCCGCACCGCGTCGAGGACCGCGACCTGCTCTACTACCTCGCCGACTCCTTCCGCGGCCGCCTCATCAAGGAGCTTCCGGCGAACAAGGAGCACGCCTCCCCGGCCGTGCGCCAGACCGCCTACCGCGCCAAGTCGTTGCTGGTGCAGCTGGCGGAGATCTCCGTCGAGGTCGCCCAGACCGTGATCGCCGACGGCGCCGACGACAACCCTGTGCTGCCCTCCTGGTTCCTGCTGGAGGCCGCCCGCGACATGCCGCGGCTGGTCGAGGCGCGCCGGTGAGCGGCGCGCGGGGCTCGTCGTCGCGGAGGCGTTCCGAGGCCAAGGACGACCCGGCGGCCCAGGCGTTCGCGGCCGGGGTGGACCTGCTGCGCCGCAACACCGCACTGGCCGCCCTGTCCGCCCTGTCCGCCGTCAACGGCACCCTGTGCCGCGGCAAGGACTGCGCGGAGCACCCCCGCGGCGGCGGCTGGGCCGCGGTGACCTCCGACGGCGTCGTGCACGCGGACCCGCTGCGCCGCGGCGAGCCGGAGGAGTGGGCCTGGGTGCTGGCGCACTGCCTTCTGCACCTGGGCTTCGGCCATGTCCCGGCAGCCCGGGGCGCACGGGAACAGCCCGACCGGTTCGACCTGGCCGCGCGCTGCACGGTCGTCAACCGCTTCCTGGCCACCTTCCCCGTGGGCCGGGCGCCCGTGGCCCTCCCCGAGAGCTTCCCGGGCGGCGACGAGGACGAACTGGCCGCGCGCTGGCGGCGCGACGGCATCCCGCCCGAGCACGCCGCGTGCGGTACGGCGGGCTCGCACCCCGACCAGCTGCTGCGCCCCTGGCACCGGCCCTGGCAGAGCCCCGAGGACTGGACCGCCGCCTTCGCGAGCGCCCTGACCCGGACGATGTCGGCGGCCATGGACGTCGCCGGTGGCCGCCGTGAGGAGCTCACCGGGGCGCGCCGGCCCCAGCGTCCCTGGGAGCGGGCGCTGAGCTGGTTCGTCTCCTCGTACCCGCTGCTGGGCGGCATCGCCGCGGGCATGACCCTCGTGGCCGACGCCGAACTCGCCCGCGCCCAGCGGATCTCGATCGCCGCCGTCAACGCCGAGGCGGGCGAGATCTACCTCAACCCCCTGTACCGCAGCACCGACGAGGAATGGCGGTTCGTTCTCGCCCACGAGATGCTGCACGCCGCGCTGCGCCACGGCGAGCGCCTCGGCGGGCGCGACCCGTACCTGTTCAATGTCGCCGCCGACTACGTGATCAACGGCTGGCTGGTCGAGATGGACGTCGGGCAGATGCCGGAAGGACTGCTCCACGACACCGCGCTCGCGGGCCTGTCCACCGAGGAGGTCTACGACCGCATCGCCCGGGACCAGCGCAGGCTGCGCCGCCTCGCCACGCTGCGCGGCAAGGGGCTGGGGGACGTCCTGGGCGAGCCCCTGCCGCGCCCCGGGGAGACCGCCCCGGCCTGGGTGGACCTGGACGAGTTCTACCGGCGCGGTCTGCGCCAGGGCTTCGATCTGCACCGGCGCGAGCGCGGCTTCCTGCCGGCCGGACTCGTCGAGGAGATCCAGGCGCTCTCCCATCCGCCGCTGCCCTGGGACGCCAGACTGGCGCGCTGGTTCGACGAGTACGTGCCGCGGCCCGAAGCGGTACGCAGCTACGCCCGTCCCGCGCGCCGCCAGGCCTCCACGCCGGACATCCCCCGGGCGGGCCGGAGTTTCCCTCCCGAGGAGGTGGCGCGCTGCACGTTCGGCGTGCTGCTGGACACCTCGCTGTCCATGGACAGGACGCTGCTGGGCAAGGGTCTCGGCGCGATCGCCTCCTATGCCGCCGCCCGTGACGTGACAGGGGCGCGCGTGGTCTTCTGCGACGCGGCCCCCTTCGACGCCGGCTACCTGCCCGTCGCCGAGATCGCCCACCGGGTACGAGTCCGGGGCCGGGGCGGCACCGTGCTGCAACCGGCCGTGGACCTCCTGCAGCGGGCCGAGGACTTCCCGCCGACGGCTCCGGTCCTGGTCATCACCGACGGCGACTGCGACGTCCTCCGCATTCGGCGCGAGCACGCCTTCCTCGTACCGCAGCGCGCGGTACTGCCGTTCACCCCCCGCGGCCCGGTCTTCCGGATGCGCTGACGCACCGCTGCCGTACGGGGAGGACGGCCCGCCTCCGGGGGACGGTCAGCGGTGCTCGGGGTTGGCGTTCCCGCTGCGGCAGCCCGCGTCCCAGGCGCTGCGCTGGTTGCCGTAGGCGGGGATGCCGCCGAGGTCCTTCAGGGCCCTGCCCAGGTGCAGCAGGTTCCACGTCATGAAGGTGAGGTTGCGGTTGGTGAAGTCGTTCTGGGGCCCGCCGGAACCGGGGTCGAGGTAGGAGGGCCCCGGGCCGGCCTCGCCGACCCAACCGGCGTCGGCCTGCGGCGGGATGGTGAAACCGAGGTGCTGGAGGCTGTAGAGGATGTTCATGGCGCAGTGCTTCGCCCCGTCCTCGTTGCCGGTGATCAGGCAGCCGGCCACCCGCCCGTAGTACGCGTACTGGCCGCGCTCGTTCAGCAGGCTGGAGCACGCGTACAGCCGCTCGATGACCCGCTTCATCACCGAGCTGTTGTCGCCGAGCCAGATGGGGCCGGCCAGCACGACGATGTCCGCACGCAGGACCCGCTGGTACAGCTCGGGCCACGCGTCGCTCTCCCAGCCGTGCTCGGTCATGTCCGGCCAGGTGCCGGTGGCGATGTCGTGGTCGACCGCCCTGATGACGTCCACGCCGACGCCCTGTTCGGTCAGGATGCTCACGCTCCGGTCGACCAGCCCCTGGCTGTTGCTGACCTCCGGCGACCGCTTCAGCGTGCAGTTGATCATCAGGGCCCGCAGGTCGTCGTAACGGGCGGGCGGGCTGTCGGCGAATTCCGGCTGGCCGGTCACGTGGGCGCTCCAGGGGTTCCGTCACTCCGTCACCGGGCCCTGCGCGGCGGCCCGGCGGCGGCCATGCGGTCGGCGATCTTCCTGCCACAATGACGTCCGCCCACGCGGTCCGCCAGCCGATCGCGACGCGACGCGCGGGCCGTGAGCCATTCGGCAGCGGGACGGCCGTCCCGAACGGCCGCCCCTTCGGACTACGTCTCGCTCGCGGTCTGTTCGCCGCTCCGCAGCCGGACGGGGTCCTCGGCGCGGATCACCTCGGCACTGTGCTTGTCCTCGGCCTCGATGCGGACCGCCTCCTCCAGCACGCGCCGCACGCTGCCGGCGGGGATGACGACGGCGCCACCGGAGTCGGCGTAGACGTAGTCGCCCGGCACGACGCAGACGCCGCCGATCTCGACGGCGATGTTGGCCGCGTACGGCATCACGGTGGCCCCGCCCCAGTGGGTGGCCTGCCCGCGGCACCATGTGGCGAATCCGTAGCCGGCGAGCTCGGAGAAGTCGCGCAGCCGGCCGTCGGCGAGCACCCCCGCCACATGGTGGTTGTGCAGCCGCGACAGCTTGGTGCCACCGGCGTGGGAGACGTCGGGATGGCCACCGCTGGACATCACCACGACCTTGCCCTCCGGGGCGTCGCCCACCGCCCGGTAGAACACCGTGGCGAATCCGAGGTCCTTCTCCGGCAGATCGTCGCGGTACGGCAGGAACGCGACCGTGACGGCCGGTCCGAACATGACCCGGGACGGGTCGGGGCTGACGAGGTCGACGATGTCCGCGCGGTGCCCGTGGACGCGTCCCATGGCGTCGACCAGGGACGCGCTGTCAACCTGCTCGAGCATGCCGCGCAGGCCGCGCAGCTCCTCCGTCATCCGGACCACCCGCCCGGGCGGATGAGGGAGGCGCGCTCCCGCGATCCTCCACGCATCATGACCTCCCGCGGTGCGAGTGCGAGTGCCGGCGCCGCGCGGCACGGTGCCGGTCCGGGACGTGCGCCCTCGGCCCGGGCGTCCATCGGACCACACGCGATGGGACCACGCATCTCCGCGAAGCCGGGGCCCGGCCGGTTTCCCGTGCTTGCCGCGCTGCGGCAGCATAGGGGGGTGCTGAGGGAGCGCTCAGTTGCCCATGCCCACGCACACGACATGTGAAGGGGACTCAGACGTGAGCCACCGCGTGCCCGCGGACCTGCTGGCGATCGTCGACGCGCTCCTGCCGGGCGCGCCGCTGGACCGCGCGCGGCTGGCCGCCGACGGCAACATCCATCACGTCGTGCTCCTCCCGGGCATTGCGGCGGTCCGGATCAGCAAACGCCCGTCGGGCGCGGAGGCGCTGCCCCGCCGGACGGAACTGCTGCGCGCCGTCGGCGCCGCCGGTCTTCCGTTCGCCGTGCCCGAGCCGCTCACGCCCGTCACGGACTTCGACGGCCGCGCCGCTGTCGCGGTGTCGTGGATCGACGGCACCGCACTCCCCGAAGGCGAGGGCGACCCGGCTCAGATCGGGGAACTCCTGCGGGCCCTGCGCGATGTCCCCCTCACCGCGGAACTCCGTCGCGCCCTGTCCCCCGCGCGGCCACCGGCACCGGCAGGAGGCTGGGCCGGCGTTCTGGCCGAGGATGTCATCCCGCGTCTGCCCGCCCGCTGGCGCGACGAAGGCCGGCGCCGGCTGGACGACGCCCTCGCGTTGGAACCCGTACCGGACGCACTGGTCCACGGCGACCTCGGCGGCTCCAACATCCACTGGAATCCCCACGGCACGCTCGTCGGCGTCCTGGACTGGGACCTCGCCCTGCCCTTCGACCCCGCCGTCGACGCGGCCTGCATGGCCTGGCACGGCTGGGACACCGTCCGTGACGCCGTCGACCACGACACCTACCGCCGAGCCCGGGTCTGGGACGCGACGTTCGGCATCGAGCACCTCATCGCCGTCCTGCCCGGCACACCCCTGTCCAACGTCGACAGCTACGTCGACCACATCGTGCCCTGGCTCGAAACCCACGCCCGCTGACACGCGCGGCCCGGAGGAGGTGCGGGCGGAGCCCTCCTCCCGGACACGGCGACGAAATCCGGTCAGTTGTTCGGAACCCGATTGCCCGCCCGGGCGGCAGCTGTCAGCGTCGTGCGCGGCCGCCCGGCGGCCACGCGACCCGGACGCTCATCAGATGATCCGTCGAAGGAGACCTCCGTCGTCATGAGAAACGCCTTACGCCTGTCACGCCTCCCTGCCGCGCGCCCCAGACCCGGCTGGCGTGCCAGGATCGTGAGCTTCGCGGCCACCGCGGCGATCCTCACCACCGCCACCCTGATCGGCGCCGGCCCGGCGATGGCCGCGCCCGCGCCCATCAAGCTCACCTCGTCGTCCTGCCCGACGGACATCGTCCAGGGCCAGGTGAGCGGCTGCGTCACCGAACTGCAGAACCTGCTCAACGCGCACGGCGCGGGTCTCCTGGTGGACGGCGAGTTCGGCGCCAACACGCTCTACGCCGTGCGGGAGTTCCAGGCCGCCACCGCGATCGCCGTGGACGGCCGGGTGGGCCCGCAGACCAAGAGCAAGCTGTACGCGACCGGGGGCACCGCGCCCTCGCCGGTGAACCTCACGTCCTCGTCGTGCCCCGCGAACATCGTGCAGGGCGCCAAGGGCGGCTGCGTCACCGAACTCCAGCGGCTGCTGCGCCACTTCGGCTACGCGGTCAGCGTGGACGGCGAGTTCGGGCCGGAGACGTACAACGCGGTCCGCAGCTTCCAGTCCTCGCACGGCCTGTCGGTCGACGGCGAGGTCGGCGCGAACACCAAGCGGGAGCTGTACGACACCGACGAGGCGCCGTCGACGGGCCTCGACCTGCGGTCGTCCTCGTGCCCGTCGAACATCGTGGAGGGCCAGACCGGCGGTTGCGTCGCGACCCTCCAGGCGCTGCTCAACGGCAAGGGCCAGCACCTCGACATCGACGGCGAGTTCGGCCCCCTGACCGTGGCGGCCGTGCGGTCGTTCCAGTCCTCGGCCGGGCTCTCGGTCGACGGCGAGGTGGGCCCGAACACCAAGAACGCCCTGTACTCCAACATCGGCGGTGGCGGCGGCAACGGCGCCCCCGCGCCGATCAACCTGAACTCCGCCTCGTGCCCGACGGACATCGTCCAGGGCCAACGCAGCGGCTGCGTCACCGAACTGCAGAGCCTCCTCAACCACCACGGCGCCGATCTCGCCGTCGACGGCGACTTCGGCCCGATGACGGACAGCGCGGTGCGCGACTTCCAGGCCGAGAAGGGCCTCGGCGTCGACGGAAGGGTGGGCCCGAACACCAAGGCCGCCCTGTACGGCGCGGTCACCCCGCCCTCGTCCCCGCCGCCCGGCGGTGGTTACGCCAAGCTCCTCGACGTCGCCGCCGCCGAGGTCGGCACGGTCGAGGGCAGCGCCAGGGCGAACAGCTACGGTGCGTCCGTGGGCCTGTCCCTGTCCACCAACAACTACGCCTGGTGCGCGACGTTCGTGAGCTGGGTGGCCAGGCAGACGGGTGCCACCTCCTACCGCAACAGCTACGTCTCCGGCTGGGTGAAGCAGGCACGCGCCGGCAACTACCACCTGTCGGTGACGACCAACCCGCAGCCCGGCGACATCGTTGCCTTCGACTGGAACGGCGGGAGCAACTTCAACGACGGCAACGAGCACATCGGCATCGTGCGCACGGTGAGCGGCGGCGCCTCCTTCACCACCGTCGAGGGCAACACGACCAACCCCAACGGCGGCAAGGACGGCGTCTACATCAAGAACCGCGCCACGAACCAGGGTTACGACGTGGTGTTCATCCGCGTCCGCTGACCGGCCTCGGGCGCACGCTTCGCGGAGCCGGCAGGTCTTCTCCCGGGGTGGAGGGGACCTGCCGGCTTTGCTGTGACGATTCAGGAGCTCCGGAGCAGTGCCCTGCGGGCGGCGGCGGCGATCCAGGTCCGGGCGCGGTCGAAGGGCCAACCGCGCTCGCCGACGAGGGTGATCCAGGCGTGCGGGCCGAGGTGGAACCAGAGCAGGTCGACAGCGTCGGCGTGGCTCACGTCGGCGGCGAGTGATTCGAGTGCCACCAGGCGGTCCGCCACGCGGGTGAGGGCGTGAACGTAGTCGTCGGCTCCCTTGTCCAGGACGGCCTTGACGGCCGGTTCACCGGGCGGGTCGCGGTAGAAGAGCCCGTACACAAGGTCCCAGTGGCGTTCGTGGGTGAGCCGGGTGCCTTCCGCGGTCAGCTCGATCACGGCGCGCGGGTCGTCGCTCGCGTCGACCGCGGCAAGGGCGTCGGCGATGGCGGGGTCGGTGAGCGCCGGCTCCAGCAGGGCCGTCAGGATCTTCGGCTTGTTCCCCATGGTGCTGTACACCGTGGGCACCGCGACCTTGGCCGCCTCCGCGATCTCCCCGATCGTCACCAGCGGATACCCCTTGGCCGAGAAGAGCTCGTGGGCACTGCTGAGGATCGCTTCCCGGGTGGCGGTCGCCGAGTGGGTGCGCAGGGGTGAGTGGTACTTCCGGCTGGTCACAGGAGGAGTGTACGCCCTTCACTACAAGTGACCATATTGACAATAGGCACCCATATTGAATACGTTCCGCCATATGATCAATTCTGCCGCTGAGCCCATGGCCGTCATCGAGACCCGCCTTGCCCACGAGGTCCACCGCGCCGCCACCACCCTGCTCGCAGAGGCCGCCCTCCGCCCGTCCGCGCCCCTGGAGACGCTGGCGCAACTGCGCGACTTCCTCGTGGTGAACCTGCGCCACCACCACGAGACGGAGGACGAGGAACTGTGGCCGCAGATCGTCGCGACGGCGCCGGACGCCGCCGAGGGGCTCAAGGGGCTGAGCGAGGAGCACGAGCGGCTGGAGGACGACCTCGACCGCCTCGCCGCCGTCGCGCTGACCGGGGACGACGCCGGCGCCGGGGCAGGCGCCCGGGCCGAGCTCCACGAGGCGGCCGTCGCGGTGCGCGACACCGTGCACAGCCACCTGGACCACGAGGAGCCCATCCTCTTCCCCGCCCTGCGCGAGCACGTCACCCCCGAGTACTGGGCGGAGCTCTCCCAGCGGGTGATCGCCACCGGGCCCACCGTGGCCGCGCACCTCATGTTCGGCTTCATCGACGAGGTGGGCGCGCCCGACGAGGTCGAGGCCATGATGGCGGTCCTGCCCGAGCCGCTGCGCCCGCTCGTCCCCGCGATGCGCCGGCAGGCACACGCCGACCTCGCAAGCCTGCGCGGCTCCGCCGCGTAGCCCACTGCCCGAGCCGACACGGGCGGCCGGACCGCCCCCACCCCGTTCGGGCGGTCCGGCAAAGGAAGATGGCAGGCTTACGGTGTGCTGATCAAGGGATACAACGGTGGTCCGCTGGTCGCGGGCGAGCCACTGGTGGACCGCCCGGGCTTCTGGTCGAACCATCTGTGGGGCCCGTGTTGTCGTGATGCGGGCGCCGGGCCCGAGTGGTTCGGCGATGACGGAGCCGACGTCGACGCCATGTCCGACCTGCTCATGGACCCGGAGCGATGGCCGGTGTTCCGGATGCCGGTGGACGGCGGTTACGAGGCCGTGGTGGTCTACCGCAATCTCGTCGACGACTACGGAGTCGACTACTTGTTGACGCATCCCAGTTGGAGCACCGCGCAGCGAGTCGCCGGCTGGGACGGCGACTGGCACGGGGAGACACTGACGTGGCGTGACCTCATCCGCATCGCCGACAGTCCGAGCGCGACAGGCGGAGGGATCAAGGACCCCGCTGCCCGTCTTCTGCTGCTGCTCCCCTTGCTCACCGCGCACGAACCGTCGGACGAGGCGATCACGACGCTCACCGCAGCACTGATCGCGGTAGGAGCCCCTCCGGACACCGCCGGGACGGCCGCACAGCACCTGCTTGAGCACCCCTCCGGGAGCCCCTGGCACGACCCCGCGTGGGACTCGCCGCTCAGCGGCGGCTCAGGCCCCCCCGCCCGCCGTGAGCGGGGTCCTGGCCCGCCTGGGCATCACCTGACCAGGCGTGAACCGCCGTTGCCAGTGGAACCGCCAGGCGCCAGGGTGATGACCGCGCCCGGACAGCGGAAGAGGAAGCGGCGTGTACGCGAGGAGTACGAACGGGCTGCCGCGGCCGTAGCCGGGTGGCGCTGGGAAGTCCTGTACGAAACCGAGGACTCTGCCGAGGTTCGGGCGCGGGTCCACGCTCTGGCCGAGGAGCGACCCGAGGTTGATCTGCGTCATGTGCGGGTCGACAAAGCGTGCGGGCGGTTTCCGTCTCCGCCCTTCTACCGGGTGAGCGTGCTCGTGCCCCCGGATGCGACCGAGTGAGGTGGTCTCACGGACCACGGCCGGAGGCCACGGCCAAGGCCCAACTGGCAGAACCGTCCCCCTCGGTACGCGGGCCACGGCAGAGGCGGGAACCCCGAGGGGGGCCTGTGAACCGGTACCGGCACAGGCCCCCGGAGGGTCACGATGCCTCGATCGCCCGCATGATCTCCTGCCCGGTCCGCGCAACGACGACGGACCAGTCGTCGTCCCGCATGAGCTGGGGCAGATGCTCGCGGTGCGCCTCCTGCCGGAGGACCACCGTCCCGCCCAGGAGAACCAGAGACGCCCCCAATCGTTCCAGCAGTTCGGCGACAATGTCCATGATCCTCTCCCCTCCGAAGCGAGTGAAAGTGATGTGGGTGTCAGTGCTGAAGTAGACATCGGCCCGCTCGTTCCGCCCCATGTCCAGCTGAAGGAATTTGTTATCGGGTACACGTACGACGACGTACGAGTCGAGGACCTCGGCCGCGATGACCTTGTCCAAGGGGGCCGACTCACCACCCTCGAAGCGGTGGACATAAATGTCGTAACTCACAGGCCTCTCCCCCTCTGTTGCTTCCGAACAGTCCGCACGACCCGTCGTGCCACGCGGATCACTCCGCGGGGGCGAGTTGCTGTTCCGCCCAGATGATCTTGCCATCCGTGACATGGCGGCTGCCCCAGCTCGTGGACAACTGGGCGACGAGGAACAGCCCCCGGCCGCCCTCGTCGTAGCTGCGCGCACGCCGCATGTGCGGTGCTGCGTCGCTGGCGTCGGTGACCTCGCAGATCAGGGCCTGGTCGCGGATCAGCCGCAGGCGGATGGGGGCCTTGCCGTAGCGCACCGCGTTGGTGACCAGTTCGCTGACGATCAGCTCGGTGGTGAACGACCGGTCGTCAAGGCCCCACGCGGCCAGCCGCTCCGTCACCATGCCGCGCACCGCGGCCACCGCCGAGGCATCGGCCGGAACCTCCCACTGGGCGAGGTCGGCCGCGTCCAGCGCGCGGGGCCGGGCCACCAGCAGGGCCGCGTCGTCGCCGCGCCGGGGAAGCATCGCGGCCAGGACGTCGTCGCACACGGCGGCGGGCGAGCAGCCGCTGACGTCGACCAGGCACTCCTGCAGCCGCGCGATCCCGGCGCCGAGGTCACGGTCCCGGGACTCCACGACGCCGTCGGTGAACAGCACGAGCAGGCAGTCCTCAGGGAGCTGCACCTCGGCCGACTCGAAGGGCAGTCCGCCCAGTCCCAGCGGCGGCCCGTCAGGCACGTCCAGCAGCTCGCTCGTCCCGTCCGGCAGCACCAGCAGCGGCGCCACGTGCGCCGCACGCGCCACACAGCACCGGCGCGACACCGGGTCGTACACGGCGTACAGCACCGACGCCCCGACCTCCGGATCGGAGGCGTCGGCCTCCCTCTCGCGGTCCATCCGGTTCACGATGTCGTCCAGGGAGGTCAGCAGTTCCTCCGGCGGGAGGTCGATGTCGGCGAGGGTACGGACGACGGAACGCAGCCGGCCCATGGTCGCGGCCGCCTCCACCCCGTGGCCCACGACGTCACCGACGACCAGGGCCACCCGCGCGCCCGACAGCGGGATCACGTCGAACCAGTCGCCGCCCACCCCGGCCGCGAGATCGGCGGGCCGGTAGCCGTAGGCGGCGTCCACCGCGCTCTGTGCGGGAGGCTCCCGCGGGAGCAGGCTCTGCTGAAGGGCGAGCGCCGTGCTGTGCTCCCGCTCGAAGTGGCGGGCGTGGTCGATGCAGACGGCCGTGGTCTCGGCCAGTTCCTCGACGAGCAGCAGGTCCTCGGCGTCGAAGGGCAGTTCGTGCCGGAGGAAGGTGACAACGCCCAGCGTGATGCCGCGCGCGGTCAGCGGCGCGGAGATCGCCCCTCCCCCGGCCCGGCCCGCGGGCAGGTCGGTGCCCCAGCCGGGCCAGGCAACGGCGGGGTGCGGCAGATCGACCCGCACGGCACGCCGTTCCCGCAGCGCCCGGCCCGGCAGGGAGTCGCGGTCCACGGCCTGCCAGTCCGTGCGGCCGGGAGCCCGTCCGTTCCGTGCGCCGTTCACGCCGGTGCCCGGCGCAGCCGGGCCGCGCTCGCCGCTCGCCGCGACCAGCCGTGTCTCCACGGGGCCGTGCACGCCCGTCCGGTCGTTGCCCAGCGTCTCGGGAAGCAGGTGGACCAGCGCGACGTCCGCGAGGTCCGGCACCGAGAGGTCGGCGAGTTCGCGGGCCGTCCGCTCCACGTCCAGGGAGTGCCCGATCGTGCGGCGCGCCTCGTCCAGGAGGCTGAGCCGCTGGCGGGCCCAGAACTCCGTGGAGTTGTTCCGGGCCATGGTGCACAGCGCGATCACCCCGCCGTGCCGGTCGCGGACCGGGTCGATGTGGATCACCCACTCGTGCGGCCGGTTCTCGCCGGGCACCTTCTCGTAGGTGAGGACGGAGCGTGGGGTCCCCGTGTCCCGTGCCTGGCGCATGGCCTCCTCGAGCGCGTGGTGCTGGCTGTCGGGCGCGAAGATCTCGGTGGGCAGCCGCCCGTGCACCTCGTCGGTGCCCGCCTTGAACACCACGTGCGAGAACGCGTTCGCCCACAGCAGGCGCAGCTCCGTCGACCACAGGCAGATGGCGGCGCTGGACTGTGTCCATGCCCCTTCGAGCAGGCCGACGTCGCGGGCCGCCGCGTCCGCCGGGGACACCGGGCTCAGGAACCAGACCGTGGGGCTGCCGTCGGCGACCGCCGACTGCACCAGGACGTTCGCCTCCACACGGTGACCGGCCTTGTGCCTCAGCACTGTGCGGCTCGACCGGTCGTGCCGGGTGCGGCCGGCCAGCGGGGGACGCGGCTGCCCGTCGGCGACGAATTCGTGCACCGGGCGGCCCATTGCCTCGCCGCGGTGGTAGCCGAGGATGGCCTCGGCCTCGTCACTCCATCCGTTCACCCGGCCCCTGCCGTCGACGGACACGACCGCGATCAGGCAAGCCCGGGCCAGCCCTCCCTGCGTGCCCCCCGACTCCGCGATTCCTGTGCGCATGGCCGGACCCATCCCGTCAAGGCGATGTCGGCTGATTGTACGGCGTAAAAGGTGCGAATGGGTTCAGACCGGGTCGGCATGCACGACCGTGCCGCCGGGCGCGGCAGGCTCCAGGACCGCGAGCCCCTTCCGCGGACCGCGCCCCCGGCCCAGGAGAGCGCGCCTGCCGGGCTCACAGCTCGGCGGCCGATGCCGCGGTCACCCGCCCTCGCGGGGCAGTGCCGCCACGAATTCCGCGAGGTCCGCCGCCTGGGGCGGCCTCTGATCGCGGAGATAGCGGCGGTAGTGACCGGCCACCAGGCGGCGCAACTCCGCCTCGTCCGGTTCCGCGCCGGCCGGTTCGAGGTGGACCCGGTGGGGTTCACCCGTCATCCGAAGGGGCCTGGCCAGGGCGTCGAAGCCGCAGGTGTACTCGTCGGGCTCCTCCCACCATGCCTCGGCGAACGCATGGTCCCTGAGGACGTACATGTGGAACGCGTCATCGAAGATGATCACGGGCCCGGTCGGTCTCGTCACGCCGGCAGTATGGCGGGCGATCCGTCGGCCGCTGCGACCGGCGGGGCCCGTCCGGCTCGGCTCGGCTCGGAAAAGCAGTCCGCGTCGCACATCACCGGGCGGTAGTACCCTTTGGTACGAAATGCCGACTTTCATCGACTTGTACTACCCGCAGTGGTCCGCTCGGGGATGTGTGAGAGGACGATGATCGATGAGGTGCACGGACCGCACGCGTTCCGAGGAGCCCGGTCGCCCGGCGGGTGGCTCGCCCGTACACATGGACGCCGCATTCAAGGCGGACGCGCCGAACCGCTACGAGGCGCTGCGACGGCAGGGCCCGGTGCACCGGGCGGAACTGTATCCCGGCCTGTACGGCTGGCTGGTCGTGGACTACGACCTGGCGCGTGAGGCCCTGACCCACCCGGCCCTGCTCAAGGACCCCTCGCCGGCGGCCGACGCCCTCGCGGCCGCCGATTTCGTGCTGAACAAGCCCGGAGTGGGCCTCGGGGGCCACATGCTGGAGGCCGACGGGCAGGACCACACCCGCCTGCGGCGCCTGGTGTCCGGGGTCTTCACCCCGCATCGCACGGCCGGGCTGGCCCCGCGCGTCCGGCAGATCGCGGAGGACCTGATCGACGCCATGGCGTCGCGCCGTACCGCCGACCTCGTCGAGTCCTTCACCGCGCCACTCCCCATGACCGTCATCGCCGAACTGCTCGGCATCCCCGACGAGCACCGCGCCCGCTTCCGCCTCTGGAGCAGGAAGGCACTCGACACCGGGGCCGAGGACCACCGCAGTTCCGTGGCCGGCCTGCACGGCATGGTGGGACGGCTCATCGACGAGAAGCGGGCGCGCCCGCAGGACGACCTGATCTCGGCGCTGGTCGCGGCGCGCGACGAGGACGACGGACGGCTGACCGACGAGGAGCTCGTCGGTACCTGCATCCTCATGGTCATCGCGGGCCACGACACCACCGTGAACCTCCTGGGCAACGCCCTCCTCGGGCTGCTGCGTGACCCGGCGCAGATGCGCCTGCTCGAAGGGAAGCCCGGCCTCATCCCGGGAGCCGTGGAGGAGTTCCTGCGCTACGACAGCTCTGTCGAAGTCGCCTCCCACCGCTATGCCGCCCGTGACCTCGAACTCGGCGGCCACTTCATCCCCCGCGGAAGCGTCGTCGGCATCGCGCTGTGGTCCGCGAACCGCGGCGCACCCATGCCCGCGGGCGAGGACCCCTCCGTGCTCGACGTGTCACGTCCTGCCGCCCGGCATTTGGCCTTCGGCCACGGCATCCACCACTGTCTGGGCGCTCCGCTGGCCCGGCTCGAGGCGACCACGGGCCTAGAAGTGCTGCTGCGGCGCATCCCCGGCATCGAGGCGGCCGTCCCTCTCGACGAGATCGACTGGATCCTCTCCGGCATGATCCGCGGCCCGCTCAGCCTGCCGGTACGTTACGGGCCCGTCCTGCCCCGAGGCTGACGCCCCCTTGCCCGTGCGCCGCGGGGCTCCGCGGTGGGAATCAAACGTGGCCGCCGAGCGCTGGGCACGGGGTGAAGAAGATCGGATTCCTCTCCTTCGGCCACTGGTCGCCCAGCGAGCACTCGCAGGCCCGGTCGGCCATGGACGTCCTGCACCAGTCCATCGATCTCGCGGTCGCCGCCGAGGAACTCGGCGTGGACGGTGCGTACTTCCGGGTGCACCACTTCGCCCGGCAGGCGGCCAGCCCCTTCCCGCTGCTCGCGGCGATCGGTGCGCGGACCTCGAAGATCGAGATCGGCACCGGCGTGATCGACATGCGCTACGAGAACCCGCTGTACATGGCCGAGGACGCGGGCGCGGCCGACCTCATCTCGTCCGGTCGGCTGCAACTGGGCATCAGCCGCGGCTCACCGGAGCAGGTGATCGAGGGCTGGCGGCTGTTCGGCTACAACCCCGCGCCGGGCGAGACGGACGCCGACATGGCCCGCCGCCACACCGAGGCGTTCCTCACCGTCCTCGGCGGGGAGGGTTTCGCCACGCCCAACCCGCGGCCGATGTTCCCCAACCCGCCCGGGCTGCTGCGGATCGAACCGCACTCCGAGGGGCTGCGCGACCGGATCTGGTGGGGTTCCGCCTCGAACGCGACCGCGGTCTGGGCCGCCGAGCTGGGGATGAACCTGCAGAGCTCGACGTTGAAGAACGACGAGTCGGGTGAGCCGCTGCACGTCCAGCAGCGCAAGCAGATCGAGGCGTACCGCGAGGCGTTCCGGAAGGCGGGGCACGCCCGCGAACCGCGGGTGTCGGTCAGCCGCAGCATCTTCGCGCTGACCAACGACCTCGACCGGGCGTACTTCGGCCGCGACCGCGGCTCCAGGGACCAGGTCGGCATGATCGACGACACGACCCGGGCCGTCTTCGGGCGTTCCTACGCCGCGGAGCCGGAGGAACTGGTGAAGCTGCTGCGGGACGACGAGGCGATCCAGGCCGCGGACACCCTGCTGCTGACCATCCCGAACCAGCTCGGGGTCGACTACAACGCGCACCTGCTGGAGAGCATCCTCACCTACGTGGCACCCGAACTCGGCTGGCGCTGAGGGCGGGTTGGCGGTGGCCGGAAGAGGCCTTAGGCCCTGTCCTGCCTGAACGTGTCGACGATCGTGCGCAGCCACGGGCTGCGCACGCCCGGCAGCCGCACCAAGGTGTGCTGGAACGTCGGCCAGTCGGCCCGGAAACGTTCGTCGCGGCGCGGCGGGAGCGACTCGTCGCGCAGGACGTCCAGGGGTATGCGGCCCGACGCGGGAAGGGACGAGTACGGCTGGGGAGAGTCCAGCCACCGCCACACCGCCGGCGGCAAGGGCACCGAGTACGCGGAGGGCGCCGGGCCGGCGGGGGCCCAGGTCCGGCCGGTCCCGGGATGGACCGGCACGAGGAGGATGTCGGCGCCCTCGACGGGGACGGGCCGGCCCGGTCCTGCCAGGACGGCCTGCCGGGCCGGCGCACCGGCGGGCAGCATGGTGTCGAGTGCGTGCTGGAACACCGTGGCGGTCATGCCGTCGGGGACCCTCACGGGCTGCCCTTGGGAGGCCACCAGCAGGTGGGCGAGCGCCCGGCCGGCTGCCGCCGTCCATTGCGGGCTCCAGGACCAGTGGCGGCCCGACCCACGTCGTCCTCCCCACGAGGTGATCGGCTCGAACGGCGGCGCGCTCTCCGCGTTTCCCATCAGTTCCGCCCAGGAGAGCGGCGCGGCGTCCGCACCCACCCGGACCCGGCGCACGGCGTCCGGGCCGAGCCGCACCACCTGCCAGAGCGAGCAGTCGTCGACGCGCGCCGCCACGGGCAGGTCGCACCCCAAGCAGGCCATGTTGGGCCCGTCGGCCCCGTCGAGGCCGCAGCAGGCACCGCCGCGCTTCCCGGGAATCAGCCGGGCCCCGCGAATGTCACCGGGCGCGATGACGCTCTGTCCGGGCGGGGCGTCGGACAGAGCGTGCACGGGCGCGTAGATGCCGCGTGCCTCCGCCTCGCCCGGATCGAGCTCGTCCCACACCCGCCAGGGACCGCCCCAGGGATCCGGGTCGACGGCGAAGGTGCCCGACTCCATGAGCACCGGAAGCTGAAGGCCGTTCCCGTACACCTGGCGGGCATGGACCGGAAGCGAGACCTGGGACAGCGGAACGGTCAACTCGGCGTCGCACCGGGCGCAAACGAAAACGAACAAGGGCCCTCTCCGGTCGGGGAACGACTGCATCGTCGCAGACCCGCGGGTACCGGCCAACCGGATTCCCGTCCGTCGTGGGTGCCTCAGGGCCGTCGGGTCACGCGCTCGTGGCGGGAGGGTCAGCGGGCTCCTCGCGGGAGGTGGCACCGTGCCCCGTGGGGGGCGGTGCCACGCGGCGGCGTATCCGCTCGCCCTGGCGGCCGAACAGGCAGAGGACTTCGGCGGGCTCCTGGCCGCTGTTGCCGAACCAGTGCGCCATCCGCGTGCTGAACTCCGCCGACTCGCCGACCCTCACCTGAAGGTCCATGTCGTTGAGGACGAGTCGCAGGCGGCCGGCCAGCACGTACATCCACATGTGCCCCTCGTGGGTCTGGGGCACGGGATCGGTACGGCCCGGCGGCACGATCAGCTTGAACGACTGGATCGGGCCGATCTCCTGCGCGAGCGGCAGACGCACCATCCCGTTCCACGGCTGCGGTGCGAGCCGGTTGGCGGGGCCCTCCGGGGGCGACACGTGGATCACGTCGTCCAGGGCGATGCCCAGTGCCTGCGTGATCGGCAGCAGGAGTTCCAGGCCGGGGCGCCGCCCGCCGGCCTCCAGGCGCGACAGGGTGCTCTTGGAGATGCCGGTCGCCTTGGCGAGCGCCGTCAGGGTCACACCGGCCCGCATGCGGTGTCGTCGCAGCTGAGGGCCCACTTCGGCCAGGGTCTGGGCGATGGCGCCGGAAGATTCCACGCCCAGGGGAACGTGGTGTTCCCCGGCCCGATTCCCGGAAACAGCAACACTTCTTGTCCGGCTCCCCGCCGCTCGCCCATCGTGGCGGTGCGCGCCCGAGATGCGGTTCGTACGGACCGTCACGGTTCAGCACGTTCCGTGCAGAAGTACGCGCATTTCTGGCGATCTTTTCGACATGACCGATGGACAGGAGACATGGTGGGCAACTGGGGCACGGACGGCTGGGCGGTGGCGCCGGGTGAGGGCGAGCGTGTGGAGCCGGGGGGCCGCCACTGGCTCGAGGTGCTGGTACGCGGCAAGGACGTCGACGACGCCCTCGGGGTGTTCGTCTTCACCCATGACGTGATCACCGAGAACCCCCCGCACGCCCACCACGACTTCATGAAGGTCATCTACGTCCTGGAGGGCCGCTACGACTTCCGGGTCGGCGACGCGACCTTCTCCGGTGGCCCGGGGACCGTCGTCGTGGTGCCCAGGGGCAGCCAGCACACCTTCACCACGCCCACCGGCGGACGGGCGCTGTTCGTGTCGTCGCCGGCCGGGAACGAGGAGCTCTTCCTGGAGATGGGCAAGCTGGGCCCGCACCCCACCGAGCGGCAACTCGCCGAACTCAACGCCCGGTTCGGCACCAGGGGCCCGGACGACCACGAGGCCTCCTGGCAGCAGATGCACGAGACCGAGTAGCGGGACAGCGAGGGGCCGGCCGGCGGTGGCGTCGGCCGGTCACAGGCCGTCGAGGAAGTCGCTCACGGCCGCGGCGAAGCCGGCGGGGTCGGTCTCGTGCACGGTGTGCCCGGTCGCCAGGGCGACAAGCCGGGTGCGGGGACGCCGGGCCGCCATGGCCGCGGCGTGTTCCGCGGTGAGGGTGTCGCTCCGGGTGCCGTGGACGAGCAGGGCGGGGCAGTCGGTGGCGAGCCAGTCGTCCCAGTGGTCGCCGTTGACCTGGCCGACGGAGGTGACCATGTCCTGCGGGCGGAAGGCCAGGCCCCAGCCGTCGGGGTATTCGCGGATGGCGTCGGTCAGGTACCGCGCCGAGTCGCCGAGGCGTCCGGCCAGGGCCGTACGGGTGGGCGCCCGGTGCGGCCACGCCAGGCAGAAGGACAGGTCGTCGTCGATCTCCACGCCGATGTCCTCGATGATCAGCGCGCTGACCGCGGCGGGGTGGTGTGCGGCGAGCTGGTAGGCGTTGACTCCGCCGAGCGAGTGGCCGAGCACCACCGCCTGAGACAGGCCGAGGTGGGCGAGGAGTGCGGCGGCGTCGTGGACGTAGCCCGCGCGCGAGAAGTCCGGCGGCCGGTCCGAGAAGCCGTGTCCGCGCTGGTCGAGGGCCACGACGCGCCAGGCGGGGGCCAGCGCGCGCGCCAGACCGGTGAAGGTGCGCGCCTCGTTGAAGTGGCCGTGGAGGGCGAGCAGGGGTCTCCCCGGGCCGCCGAAGTCGAGGTAGGACAGGCGTCGCCCGTCCACCTCGAATGCCGCGCGTGCCGGCTCGGGCTGGGACATCGGCTTCATGCGGGTCGGCCCGCCCTGTGCGTCTCGTGGTCCGTGGGTTCGTTCGGGGGATCGAGCCGGGCGATGAGGGTGCGGCTGACCCGCTGGAGTTCCTCGTCGTTGCCGATGCTCTGGAACCTGCCGCCACGCCGGGGCAGGGCCAGTTGGGCGCGGAGCAGAGGCAGCGCCGGTGCCGCGAGGGGGCCCATGCGGTCGAGGCAGGCCACGACGTGGTTGGCCGTCCGGGGGTTCTCCGCCATGGCATGTAGCAGGGCGTCCACGACGGCCGGCGCCTCGGCCTCGCCGCCGATCTCCCAGAGCGCGGCCGCGCAGTGCACCCGGATCCATGTGTAGTCGTCGGCCAAGTGCTCCCGCAGGCGCGGCAGTGCCACGGACGCGGACGGGCCCATCTCGCCGAGCAGGTCGGCCGCGTCATCGACGCAGAAACTGGTGTCCTCGTCGAGGAGACCGAGCAGGACCGACAGGATCTCGCCCCGGTCGCGGCCGACGGCCCACAGGGCGGCAACGGCGGCACGACTTACGTGCACGTTCGCGGCCGTGGTCAGTGACCGGATCGCGTCCAGCGCACCTCCCGCAGCCGGTCCGAAGGCCCTCAAGGCCTGCAGGGCCGACTGCGTGACGCGGTCCTGCCCGTGGCCCTGCGCGGCAACGAGCGTGTGCACGACCGAAGGAACCGCGGCCGGGTCGCCGAGTGCCGCCAGGGCGGAAAGGATCGCGCGGGCGCTCATCTCGGTCCACTGCTGGGAGAGGTCGATCCGGCGCAGGTGGTCACAGAGCCGGGGCACCAACTGGTCGGCGGCCTGCGGCAGATGCTCTGCCACCTGGATCGCGCGCCAGGCGTCCACGTCGCTGTCCAGCGCGGTCAGCAGCATCGGCAGCGCGCGTGCGTCGCCGAGGCGCGCCAACGCCCGGACGGCCTCCTGGTGGCTTCTGCGCAGCGGTGCTTCCGGCGCCGCCCACACATCGGGGCCGTATTGCGCGAGTTGGGCGTCGATGTGCGCGGCGAGAGCCTCCCGGGCCGGGGCGGCGATCGGGTGGCAGGATTCCAGGACGGCCGCGGCCTCGGCGGCGACCTCCGCGTCGGCCGTGGTGAGTTGGTCGGCGACCAGCAGGAGCAGCCCGGTGTGGTCCCCGCGCCAGGCCCGCATCAGCTCACCGCTCATACGGACCGCGTCCAGCCGCGAGCCGGGATCGGGGCTGCTCAACTGCTCGGCCAGCACAGCGGTGCGCTCGGGCACCCGCGCGCCCAGGGCGTCGTGGAACGTACGCAGCAGGGCCGTTGTGGGTGCGAGCACGCGCGTGTGCCGGTCGAGATCCGCGAAGGCCTCGACGATCTGGGGCGCGACTCCGTCGGTGGACACCGCGGGGTGCTCCGGGACGGGTGCGATGCGCCGCACGGGTATCGCGCGGGCGGTCTCGCGCAGCAGGCCGACGGCGGCCGGTACGACGTCCTCGCCGATCTCGTCCGGGGCGCACCGGGCCCGCTGGACCAGGGCCGCCAGACGGGTCGCGGGACCCTGGTCCGGGTCGGCCGCGAGTCCGGTGAGCCAGTCCATGACCTGCCGCGAGGCCACCGGCAGGCGCAGGGCCAAGGTGGCCGCCGCAGCCGCGATCCGCAGCCGCGCGGCCATGCCGCGCTCGGCGGCCAGCCGTTCCCGCAGTACCGCGGCGGCCCGGTCGGCGTCGTCGAGGAAGAGCCCGAGCCCGGGAATCGCGGCCAGGCGCACGCCCGGGTCGGCGTCGCGGGCGAGTTCGGTGATCCCGTCCGCACGTTCGCGCAGGAAGGCGACGGCTTGGCCGCAGCCCATCGGCGGGTAGTACTCGATCTCCGTGCCGTCGTCCTCGAAGCCCCGGTCGAGTGACTCCCGGCCGATGCTGACCATCAGCGCGACGACGGCCGCCCGGTCGGGCGTGGCGCCGTCGACGGCCAGCTCGAACAGGAAGGGGAGGCTGGCCGCCGTGGGCGGGTACACGCTGCCCTGGTGGTGGACCGCGCTGTAGAAGCGGTCGAGGGCCTCGCGGCGTTCCTCGGCGTCCGGCGAGCGCAGCGCCGCCAGCAGCCCCGGCACCTCCTCGGCCGAACCGTACGCGTGCCCCATCGAGGCCCAGTCGATGTCGTGAAGTCCGTCGAACATGCCCGGAACGATGCCAGGAGGCACTGACAACGGGGGTGTCCCGGGGTGCGAGTAGGGTCGGGCGGACGACGGCCGCCGCGCCCGGGGCGGGCTCGGGTGGCTGCCCCACTGGCGGCGCCAAACGGTCCCGGGGTCGGCCACGACTGCTGCCCGGCCGGTCACCGACCGCGCGGCGGACCGCCTTCGCCTATTCCAGCCACATCCCGTCGCGCATGATGACGCTGCCGCGGAGTTCCGGCTCGCCGCGCCACGCGCGCACGGTCCTCGGGACCACGCGTATGTACACGAAGGAAGCCGCTTCCTTGCGCGGGTCCCAGCCGAATTTGCCGGCGAACGCCTCCGCCGCGCTTGCGGGCGCCTCCTGGTCCGGGAAGCATTCCGCCTCGCCGTGGAGGAGGACCACGTCGAAGGTGTCCGGCAGCGACACGTGCACGTGCGGATCCCTGTGGATGTTCCGCATCGTCACGGACGTGGCGCCGGTGCACATCCACACGGCCTGACCGTCCCACAGGAACCACAGCGGCACCTGGTGCGGCCCGTGTTCGGGGTGGGCCGTCGACACCCATGCGTCCCGCTCGGTGCCGAGCCGTTCGAGTGCGTCGCGCATACGCTCCGCCGACTGACGGCGAACGCCTCCCGTGGTCTCCATGAGGGCCGACCCTAGTCAAGCGGGAGGGACGGGCGCCTGAGGCGCGGGACCTACTCCCGGCGACCGAGGTACCCCTCGGCCTTGGAGCGGGCGGCGGTCGTCTCCGCGTAGATTGCCCCGGTGACCTACGACATCACGCTCGTGCGCGTGCGCCCGGGCCTGACGCTGCAGCAGACGCTCGACCTCCTCAACGCCGGCGTCGACCCCGATGCCGACCTTCCGCAGCTGCGGCTTTCCGACAACCAGGAGGCCGAGTGGGAGCGCATTGTCGAACGGGTCTCGCGGGAGGCCGGACCTGTCACGTCCGAGCGGTACCTGTACTGCCTGACCCTGCAGACGGTGGGGTCGCCGGGACGCGTGCAGCTCGACTACTCGGGGGACACGGCCGGCATCGAGGTGGCGTACCGCTACTCAGGGCCGGCGGCTTCGGCGGTGATGGACCTGGCCTACCGCATCGCCCGTATCGTCGAGGAGGAAAGCGGCCTGACCGGCTACGACTTCGAGGTCGACCAGCCCGTCCGAACAGGTGACCCGGCCAGAGCCGCGGCCAAGTTGAGCGGCGTCTCGGAGTGGGCGCGGGATCACCTCGCCCAGGTGCATTGACCCGCAGCGTTGTTGACGCGGCTGATCGGGGGCTTGCCTCCGAGTGCGTGTGGTGTCGCGAAGGACGATCTCGTAGCCGCCCTCGTCCAGGACAGCGATGGATGCGAACCAGGCGTGATCGTCCTCATCAGGCTGGATCACGGCGAAGGTGTTGTCGGAATTCGCACAGGCGTGGTGCCGGCACTGTCAGACGGCCGCGTCTGCGGGAGTCCGAGGTATCGCCTGCAGGGCGATGTCGACGGTGGCATGGAGGGCCGCACGTGCCGCACCGGCCGCAGCGTGCACCCGCGTTGCCCTCGCTGACCACCATGACGTAGCGGGCGAGTGCGTGAGGGTCGGTCCCCGCGGGCAGGTCGCCCTCCTCGACGGCGCGGGCCAGTCGCTGCGCCAGGGCATGTTCGCCGGCGAGGCGGCTGTCGGCCAGGAACCTGGCGATCCGGCCGCTGTCGCTGCCCTCGGCCAGGCCTCCCTGCACGGACAGGCATCCGGAAGGGCGGTCGGCGCGGGTGAGGCTCCCGCACCGGAGCTCTTGCCTGGGCCTTCGGTGCGCCCGGCAATCCCGCCGTCCACGGAATCGACGTCATCACCGTCCGCGACGGAAGGATCGCCACCATCCTGACCATGTTCACCGCCTGACCTCCGTCACGTTCTCAAACACGGCCCAGCCCTCGGCGGCTTGCGCCGAGGGCATCCGCGTTCGCGGGCGATGCGGCGTCAGGCGTCCGCGGGTACGGCTGAGGGCCGGCCGGTGGCCCACGCCGGAAGGTACTCGATACGGACGACGGCGCACGTGATCGAGACGCCGCCGCCGTGGGCCACGATCAGCACATGGTCGCCCGCGCCGACTTCGCGTGTTTCGACGAGGTGGTTGAGGCCCACGATCTGGTCGCTGACCGTCATGTGGCCGAGCCGGCGTCCGAGTTGGAGCAGCCCTTGCTCGGTGCGGAGGCCCATGGGGGCGAGGATGCCCTTGAGGTAGCTCTCGCGGCCGGTGAAGATGTGGGCCACGCGGGTGATGTCGGCGACGCCGAGGCCCGCTTCGGCGATCGTGCGCAGGGCGAGTTCCGTCCGGAGTTCCCCTTGGCGTCCCACGGCCTCGGAGATCGCCTCGTCCTCGGGCACGGACGCCGCCGGTCGGTCCTCGGCGTCCGCGTCCACTGCCGTGACGGGAGGGAACTCCTCGTCGCGGAACCGCTCTTCGACCTCGGCGGTGGAGCCGCTGCTGATCGACAGGAGCCGGGCGAAGCCCGGTTCCTTGGTGAGGACGACGGCGCTCGCCCCGTCGCCGAGGACGCCGTTCTCCAGGGATGCCCAGCGGTTGAAGTGCGGGGTGCTGAGGTTGTCGGCGCCCGTGACGAGTGCGGCGGCGCGCTCGGGGACGGCCCGGAGGTAGCAGGCGGCGAGTTCGAGGGAGCCGATCAGGCCGTTGCATGCCTGGCTGACCTGGTAGGAGGGGATGTCCTGGTCGGTGATGTGGCGCAGGATGTAGTGCTGGGGCGACCAGCCCCCGGGTCCCTGCCTGTGCATGCAGGCGTGGATGTGGAGCACGAGGTCGTGGGGGTGGGTGCCGGCGCGTCCGGTCGCCTGGCGTGCCGCGAGCACGGCCATGTCCGGCGGCGTTGTGTCACCGGCGACCGCGGCTCCGGTCCACCCCTGGAACTCGTGGTCCTCGGCGTCGTACAGGCCCAGTTCCACGGCTTTGCCCGCGTCCAGGACGGCGGGGACGTGGACGCCGAGTCCCGCGATGTACAGGTCGGGGGTCTTCACTTCGAGGACGCTCCTTCCGGCGCGTGGTCGGCCGTGGTGGCGGCCTTCGCTTCGGCGACGGCCCGGGCCAGGGAGTCGACGGAGCTGTCGCGGAGGACCTTGACCATCGGCAGCTTGACCTTGAGGCGGCGGTCGATCTCGTTCCTGAGCTGGACCGCCATCATCGAGTCCATGCCCATCCTGCTGAGCGGCCGGCTCGCGTTCAGCCGCTCCGGGTTCAGGCCGAGGATGGCGGCGGCCAGCTTCGTCACCGTTTCGACGACCCCCGGATCCGTCTCTTCCCGGGGTGCGGGGACAGGCGTGATGTGACGTGGTGCCGTCCGCTCCGGGGCGGGCCGCTCCGGGGCGGGCCGCTCCGGGGCGCGGTCGAGGAGTTCGCCGAGCAGCGGGACATGGGCCGCCTCGGGATGGACGCGTGCCCAGGACGGCCAGTCGATCCGCAGGACGATGCGGTGCGAACTGCCTTCGGCGAGGATGCCGCCCAGGACGCCGAGCCCCTCGTCGGGCGAGAAGCTCGCCATGCCGTGGGGGACGAGGCTGCGGCCGGCGTCCTCCTCGTGCCGGGCGATCATGCCGACGCCGTCCCAGTAGCCCCAGTTGACCGAGGTGGCCGGGGCGCCGGCCGCGAGCCGGTGGTGGGCGAGGGCGTCGAGGAACGCGTTGCCGGCCGCGTAGCCGCCGAGCAGGGGCGACGACAGGACGGAGGAGCCGGAGGAGAACAGGACGAACATGTCCAGGGGCGTGTCGTGCACCAGCCGGTGGAGGTTCCAGGCTCCTGAGACCTTGGCGCTGAGGAGGGCGTCCAGGTGCTCGGGGGTGGTGTCGGTCACCGGGACGGATTCGTAGGTCCCGGCCGCGTGGAACACGCCGCGCAGCGGTGCCTTGCCCCGGTGGGCCCTGTCGGCGAGGAGCGCCCGCATGGCCTGGTGGTCGGCCACGTCGACGGCCGCGTACTCGACGTCGACGCCCCGGCCCGCGAGGTCGCGCAACGGGCCGGGGTCGGGCAGGGAGGTCCGGCCGGTCAGGAGGAGGGTGCGGGCTCCCTGGTCGGCGAGCCAGGACGCGAGCCGTGCGCCGATGCCTCCCGCGCCACCGGTGATGAGGTAGGTACCCGCGGGGCGCACGGGTGTGCCGGACGTGGTGTCCCGCCGGCGCGGTGCGGCGGGCAGCACCTCGTCGGGGAAGGCGATGACGGCTTGGACGCCGCGCGGACCTGACGTGCCGGTGCGCTGGAGGATCCGGCCGGCTTCGGCGGCACCGACCTCGCGGTGGGGCAGCGGGGAGAGCTCCCCCTTGCCGACGAATTCGGCGATGGCCCGCAACACCGAGCCCGCACGCCCGGGCTGATGCCGCATCAGATGAACGATGTCGACGGCGTGGAGGGAGAGGTTGGGTGCGGGAAGGGTCCGGTCGAAGGGCGCGGCATCGACGCCGTCGGGCCCGGTGAGCTCCACGAAGTGGCCGTAGGGTGCCGTCAGGGGGAGGTCGGCGCGGCGGCCCGCGGCCGTGCTCAGGACGGTGTCGAATCCGGGTCCGCCGGTGGACGTGCGGTCCGTGACGTGCCGGGCGCCACGCTCCGTCAGCCGCTGCCGCTCGTCCGCGCTCGCGGCGACGGCGTGGACGTCCGCGCCCAGCCATCGGGCCACGTCGACCGCGGCCAAGTCGACTCCGGCGCTCGCCGAACGCACCAGTACGCGGTCGCCCTTCCCGACGCGGGCGACGTCGTGGAGCGCGTAGTACGCGGTGAGGTACGCCCGCGGCAGGGCGGCCGCCTCGGCGGGCGTGACACCGCTGGGCAGCGGCGCGGTCAGGACCGCCTTCGTGACGACGTGCGAGGCCGTCGCGTTCTCGGCGAGGGCGACGACCAGGTCGCCGACGGCCACGTCGCGCACGCCGGCCCCCACGGCGACGACCGTCCCGGAGCAGCCCGTGCCCAGGGGTCGGTCCTCGCCGGAGGGGGCGTCGGGGTGGTCCAGGGCGGCGTGCGAGACGCGGACGGCGACCTCGTCCGCCTCCGGCGCGGGCGGCGTGAACGGGGTCAGCCACCGGTCGCCGGGGGTGCCCGGCCGCGGAAGGGAGAGCCGCACGGCCGCCGTCGGTCCCGGCTCCGCGGAGGCCTTGCGGCGCGCGACCAGGCGGGCGACCCGGCGCGTGCCGTCCCGCAGCGCGAACTGGTCCTCGTCGTCCGGCCCGAGGAGGTCCGCGACCAGGGCCTCGACGCTCGTGATGTTGCGGTCGAGGTCCACCAGGCGTGTGCGCAGCTCCGGGTGCTCGGCGGCGAGGGTGCGTCCCAGGCCCCACAGCAGCGCCTGGAAGGGGGCGACGTGGCGGTCCTCGGGGGCGACACGCTGGGCGTGGCGGCTGACCAGCCACAGGCCGGGGGCGTCGGGGTGTTCCCTGGCGGTCAGGGCCTGGGTGAGGTGGACGACGCTGCCGCAGGAGAGCAGTTGAGCCCGGTCGATCTCCTTCCCCGTGGCCTCGCGTCCCGCTGTCGCGTCCAGGGACCACAGGTGCACGATGCCCCGGAGCGGGCCGCGGTCCGCGATGTCGTCCAGGACCGCGGCGTACTGCGCGGGGTCGGCGGGGTCGATGCGGTACCGGTCGCCGGCGGCCTGGTAGCTCGCGGCGGCGGTCACGACGACGGTGTCCTGGCCCTCGGCGGCGAGTCCCCTGGCCACGGCGCGTCCGAAGGGGCCGCTGTCGCTGAGGAGCACCCAGGTTCCGTGGCCGGTGGGCGTGGTGGCAGGGACGGTGCGGGGCAGCGGCGTCCACCGGAGTTCGTGGAGCATGCTGTCCAGGTCGTCCGTCGGCCGGGCGGGGGCGGTGTTCACGGGGGCCTCCTCGAGTGCCGGGGCGTGGCCGGCGAGGTACTGGATTCGGGCACCGCGCATCTCGGCGAGGAGACGGCCGGTGGGGTCCGCGACGCGGATGTCGGCGGCGAAGGAGTCCTCGCGCGCGGTCGGGACCAGGCGGGCGTGGCTGAACACCTCGCGGCCGGGCCGGTGGTAGGAGCGGTACTCGTCGATGCCGCCGAAGACGAAGACGCTCTCGGTGTCCGCCACCGTGCGGGGACGGGCAGCGGTCATCACATGGCAGGCGGCGTCGAGCAGCGCGGGGTGGAAGTGGTGCTCGGCGAGGGCGGCGTGCAGTCCTTCGGGGCCCTCGACGCGTGCCAGCGCCTCGCCGTCCCGGCGCCACAGTTCCGCCAGCCCCCGGAACACGCCGTTCCACTGGTTGCCGCGTTGGGCGTTGTAGGGGTAGAACTCGGCGGCGTTCTGGTGTGTGGGAAGGGTCTTCCGGACGGCCGCCAGGTCGACGGGGACCGGTTGGTCCGGTTCGTGCAGGGCGCGGGCCGTGGCCTCGGCGTGCAGGACCCACTGGGCCTCGCCTGCGGATCGGCCGAGGACCTGGAGCTCCAGGCCTTCCTCACCGTCGACGGCGCTGACCCTCAGAGTGGGGGCCGGGCCGTTCCCGTCGAGGTAGAGGGCCTGGCGGTAGTGGACGTCGGTCAGCGCCACCGGTCCGTCACCGAGGAGCTGACGGGCGGCTTCCGTGAGCAGTTCGAGATAGGCCGTGCCGGGCACGATGACGGTGTCCTGGATCCGGTGGTCGGCCAGGTAGGCGTTGCGGCCCGGGTCGAGGGGGCCCTCCCAGGTGGTGGTGCTGCCCGGGGCCGTCGTACGGGTCCCCAGAAGCGGGTGGCCGGACGCGGTGTCGTACCGGGGTTGCGCGGGCGCCGTGGGAGCGGGGGTCCAGTGCCGGGTGCGCTGCCAGGGGTACGTGGGCAGCGGGACGCGGCGGCCTCCGTCCACGACGGCCGCGAGGTCCAGCGGCACTCCGGCGGTGTGGAGCTTCGCGGCCGCGGTCAGCAGGGCGCTGCGCTCGTCCTCGTCGCGGCGCAGCGAACCGACCGCGGTGATGTCGTCGCGGCCGGCGGCACGACCGGTCTCCTTGATGCCGTTGACCAGCACGGGGTGAGGGCTGATCTCGATGAACACGGTGTCGCCGGTGTTGCCAGTGTCGAATTGATGGCGCACCGCGCCGACGAAGTCGACGGGTTCCCGGAGGTTTCTGGCCCAGTATTCGGCGTCCATGCCGGTGCCGTCGATGACCTCGCCGAGCAGGGTCGAGTGGATCGGGACGGCGGCCCGGCACGGGGTGAGGTCCTTCAGCGCGTCCAGCAGGTCGTCGCGGAGCGCGTCCGTCTGCGGGGAGTGCGAGGCGAAGTCGACGTTGACGAGCCGGTTGGGTGTCCCCTGCGCGTCGAGTCCCGCCAGGACCTCGGCAAGGGCGTTCGGGTCCCCGGCGAGCAGTGTCGAGGACGGGCTGTTGGCGGCCGCGACCGAGACGGTGTCCTCGTGGCCGGCGAGGGCCCGGGCTGCCTCGTCGGCGGACAGCGCGACGACGGCCATGGCGCCGCGGCCGGCCAGCCGCTTGGCGATCCGGCTGCGGCGGCAGATGACGGCCGCGGCGTCCTCGATGCTCAGGGCCCCCGCGATGTACGCCGCCGCGGACTCCCCCATGCTGTGGCCGATGACGACGTCGGGCTCGACGCCCCAGGAGCGCCACACCTCGGCCAGGGCGATCTCCATCGCCCACAACGTGGGCTGGACGACGTCGAGTTCGGCAAAGTCTTCCTCGCGGCCGTTCCGCAGGAGGTCGACGACCGACCAGCCGGTCTCGGCCCGGACCGCGGCGTCGCACGTCCGCATGGCCCGGGCGAACACCGGCTCGCTGTCGAGCAGTTCACGGCCCATGCCGATCCACTGGGAGCCCTGGCCGGGGAAGACGAACGCGACCGACGGGCGCCGGGCGGGGTCGGTGTACTCCGACCAGGACAGGGAGGGTTCGGCGTCGTCCTGGGTGAAGGCGGTCAGCGCCCGTACGGCCTGCTCGTGCGAGGAGACGGGCAGCGCCAGCCGGCTGTCGAAGTGGGATCGGTGCAGTGCCGCGCTGTGGCAGATGTCGCGGAGCCGGTGCGCGCGGCCGTCCTCACCGGCCAGGAACCGCGCGACGGACGCGGCGACCGCCTTGAGCGCCTCGGGGGTCGCGGCGGAGAGGGTGAGCAGTTCCGTGCGGTCCTGCGCCGGGTCGTCCGCGGGCGCCGGAGCGGGCACGTGTTCCTCCAGGACGACGTGGGCGTTGGTGCCGGAGATGCCGAAGCTGTTGACGCCCGCGCGTGCGGGCCGGCCGGTGTCGGGCAGTGGCGTGCTCCGCGTCGCGACGGTCAGCGGGAGCGTCGTCCACGGGACGGCGGGGCTGGGTTCGTGGAAGTGCAGACTCGGGGGGACGAGGCGCTGTTCGAGGCAGAGCACGGCCTTGATGAGCCCGGCGATGCCCGCCGCCGCCTCGCTGTGCCCGATGTTGGTCTTGACCGAGCCGACGAGCGCGGGGCGGCCGGCGGGCCGGCCGGTGCCCAGGACCTCGGAGAGCGCCTGGAGTTCGACCGGGTCGCCGACGGGGGTCCCGGTGCCGTGCGCCTCCACGTAGTCCACGTCGGCCGGGTCCACGCCCGCGTCGGCGTACGCGCGCAGCAGGACGTCGCGCTGGCCCTCGACCGCGGGGGCGACCATGTATCCCCCGGACCGGCCGTCGTTGCCCACCGCGGAGCCGCGCAGGACGGCGCGGACGCGGTCCCCGTCGGCCAGGGCCTGGGAGAGGGGCTTGAGGATCACGGCGCCGATGCCCTCGCTGCGGACGAAGCCGTCGGCGGAGGCGTCGCCGAACTTGCAGCGGCCGTCCTTGGCCAGCATGCCCGCGCTGGAGTACGCGACGCCGATGTCCGGCTGGAGCAGCAGGTGGGCCGCGCCCGCGACGGCCATGCGGCATTCGCCGGAGCGCAGGGCCTGCACGGCGTGGTGCACCGCCACCAGTCCCGAGGAGCAGGCCGCGTCGACGGTGAGGCTGGGGCCGCGCAGGTCGAAGGCGAAGGACAGGCGCCCCGACGTGGTGGCGCGCAGGCCCGCTCCGGTCATGTCGTACAGGTCGAAGCGGTCCCGCGCGGCACGCTGCACATGCCAGTAGTCCTCGCCGATCTGGCCGATGTAGACGCCGGTGTCGGAGCCGGCCAGCGCGGACAGCGGGACGCCCGCGTCCTCCAGGGCCTCGTGGGCGACCTCCAGCAGCAGACGCTGCTGGGGGTCCGTCTTGTCGGCCTCGCGCGGGGTGATGCCGAAGAAGCCGGCGTCGAAGTCCGTGACCTGCCCGATGAAACCGCCCCACCGGCTGACGGTGCGGCCGGGGGTGCGCGGGGTGGGGTCGTAGTACGGGCCGACGTCGTACCGGTCGGCGGGGATCTCGCTGATCGCGTCGGTGCCGTCGCGCAGGAGCGCCCACAACTCGTCGACGGTGTCGGCGCCGGCGAACCGGCCGGCCATGCCGATGACGGCGACGGGTTCGGCCGGCTCCCGCTCCGGTGTGCGGCTGGGCTTGTCGTGCACGGGCACGGTCTGTTCCTCGTGTCTGGGTGGGTGGCCTCGAGGAGGCCACGCGGAGTGGTGCCGGCTGGACTGCTGCCGGGGACTCGGGGGCAGGGCGGCGGACTCAGCCGTGGTGCCGGGTGAGGGCCAACCGCCGGTCCGCCCACGCCTGGACGACGTCCAGGTCGTGGTCGGTCTCGGCGTCGGGGGTCGCGTCGGGCAGGTCGTCCTCGAGCCGCCGCAGCGGCCGGTGCAGGAGACCGAGGGTGCCCCAGGCCGCGATGCACAGCCCGCACACGATCATCAGCAGGGCCATGCCGCGTCCGGGACCGGTGCCGAGCACGTCGCCGAGTGCCGGATGGCCGCGCAGGACGGGGGCGAACACGCCGTCGGCGAGCGGGCCCGCCGCGAGGAAGCCGACCGGCTGGGTGGCGAGCGCGAGCATGACATTGGTGGCCATGACCCGGCCCTGGAGTTCCTGTCCGACCTTGACCTGGATGATGGACAGCCAGTGGGCGTTCATCACGGCCATGGCGCCCATCCGCAACGCGAGGCCGGCCGCCACCACGGGCAGGGACGCGTGCAGGCCCATCACCACCGTGCCCGCGCCCACCCCGAGGGTGGCGGCGATCATGCCGATGGCCCGGCGCCGGGTGCCGCCCCAGGGGATCATCAGCAGTCCCCCGAGCACGCCGCCCACGCCGCCCACCGTGGTCACCAAGCCGAGTTGCGCGGTGCCGGCGAAGGAGAGGACGAGCGGCTGCACCGCGACGAAGACCACCGAGGCGAAGAGGTTGAGGACCGCGGCGAAGCCGATGAGCAGCAGCAGCGGCCTGCGCCGGGCGATGAAGCGCCAGCCCCCGGTCAGCGCCCGCCCGAAGGACTCCCGCCGGCGGGGGAACATGCGGTCGGGGAAGCGGACGGCCAGCAGGGACGCGATGCCCGCGGCGAACGCGCCCACCCCCACGCCCACGACACCGGACACGCCCGCGAACGCCACGAGCACACCGCCCAGGAGCGGTCCGACCACGGTGGCGAAGCCGAGTCCGAGGCCCACGAGCGCGTTGGCCTGCGGCAGATGGGGCTTGGGCACCAGCTGGGCGGTGGCCGCCAGGTACGCGGGCCGGTGGAAGGCGGTCGCGACCGAGGTGACGGTCACGATGAGGCACACGCCCGCCAGGGACATCCGCCCCGTGGCCAGGAGCACCGCGAGGGCGGCCATGGCGAGTGCGCTCGTGCCGTCGGCCGCGATCATGACGCGGCGGCGGTCGACCCGGTCGGCGACCGTTCCGCCGACCGGGGTGACCAGGAGCGCGGGCAGGGTGGCGAGCATCGTGACGAGCGCGAGGTCCAGCACGCGGCCGCTGCGCTGGTAGGCCCACACCCCGAGCGCGAACATGCTGAGGCTGCCGCCCAGCATGGACAGGAACTGCCCGGCGGCGACCGTGTAGAAGGCCCGCAGGCCGGTGCGGCGCGCGGCGCCGGTCCCGGCGAGCGGCCGGGGCAGGCGTCCTTCGCTCCAGTCGGTGATCCGCGCCGCGAGCAGGGGGGCGAGTGCGGTCGCCTGGTGCCGCAGGAAGTAGTGGCCCGCCTTGGGGATGGTGGCGAGTTCGACCCGGTCGGCGAAGGCCCCCCATTCGCGGTGGCGCTCCTGGTACAGCTCGGTCGAGTGGTCGGCCTCGCCCACGACGCACAGTACGGGCGCGGCCAGCGCGGCGCGCGGCGCGGCCAGTTCCCTGGCGTACCACGCGCGGGCCTCGGCCGAGTCGTGCCGCATGGCGCGCAGTGCGGTCCGCGTGGTCGCCTCGTCCGTGTCGTCGAGGATTCCGCCGGTCGTGCGCAGGACGTCGCGGTAGTGCCGGCTGGAGGCCCAGCGCTCCAAGGGCAGGACGCGGTTGACCCAGGCGGACGTGCGTCCCGGCAGCCGCGCGGACGGGAAGTTGCCCGCGACGGCGACGCCGAGCACGTCGCGTCCGGCGGCCTCCAGCCTGCGGGCGAGCGCGACGGCGGCGGCCGATCCCACGGAGTGCCCGTAGACGACCAGGGGCCCTGCGACGGTCGCCTCGATCTCCGCGGCGAGCCGTTCGGTGAGTACGTCGAGCGGCAGGAATTCCTCGGCGGGGCGGGCGGGGTCGTGTCCCGGCAACTCGGCCGCGAGGAGCGCCAGATCGTCCGGCAGTGCCGCGGCGAGCGGCTGGTAGACGGCCGCGGACCCGCCGCCGTACGGGACGCAGACCACCGTGGCCCGGGGGTTCGGCGACCCGCTCAGGCGGTGCAGCAGACGGCCCTGTCCGGTGTGGGACGCGTCGAGGTGTGCGGCCAGTTCACGCACGGTGGGACGGGTGAACATGTCGATGACCCGCAGGCCGGGGTCGCTGGCCCGGACGGTACGGACGGCGGTGAACGAGTCGCCGCCGAGCGCGAAGAAGTCGTCGTCGATCCCGACGGCGGGCAGTCCGAGGACCTGGGCCCACACTTGGGCGAGGCGGTGCTCGGTGGGGGTGCCGGGCGGCACGCGTTCCCCGGCGTCCTGCGCGGCGGGGCGCGGCAGGGCGGCCCTGTCGACCTTGCCGTTCGGTGTGAGCGGGAAGCGGTCGAGCACGGTGAGGGAGGCGGGCACCATGTACTCGGGCAGCCGGTCGCGCAGTCCGGTACGGACCTCGCGGGACTCCAGCCGGGTGCCGGGCTCCGGCACGACCCAGCCGGCGAGGCCCTGCTGCCGGCCCTCGCCGACGGGCAGCACGACGGCTTCGGCGACTCCGGGCAGCCCGCGCAGGGCCTCGGCGACGTCGCCCGGTTCCACCCGGTAGCCGCGCACCTTCACCTGGTCGTCGACGCGGCCGCGGAACTCCACCCAGCCGTCCGGCCGCATCCGCAGGAGGTCGCCCGAGCGGTACAGGCGCTGCCCGTCCACGGTGACGAACCGCTGCGCGGTCAGCTCCGGCGCGCCGATGTAGCCGCGGGCGACCCCGGGGCCGCCGACGAGGAACTCCCCCGGTATGCCGGCGGGCAGAGGGCGGCCGTCCCGGTCGGCGAGGAAGCCGGTGGTGTTGGGGATCGGGCGGCCGAGCGGGACGATGCCGGTACGCAGGCCCTCCGGAACGTCGTCGACGTCGCAGACCGTGCGGACCATGGTGGATTCAGTGTGCCCGTAGTGGTTCTGCACCCGCAGTCCGGGACGGGCCGCGCGGGCCCGCTCGACGATGGACCAGGGCAGCGCCTCGCCGGCGAACATCAGCAGCTTGCGCGGCAGTACGGCGCCGATGTCGCCGTGGGCGGCGAGCAGTTCGAAGTGGCTGGGGACGAGCTTGATGACGTCCATGGGGTTGCCGGCGAGGTAGCCCGCCAGCGCGGCCGGGTCCATGGCCGTCTCCCGGGCCACGAAGTGGAGGGTGCCGCCGGTGGTGAGGGCCGCGTGGAAGCAGGTGTGGGCGAAGTCGGCCGCGATCGTGGACATCACGGCGTAGACGCCGCCGTGGACGTCCTCGCCGAGCCGTTCCAGGACGCCGTCCAGGTAGTCCGTCACGCTGCCGTGCTCCACGGCGACGCCCTTGGGCGTTCCGGTGGATCCGGAGGTGAAGATGACGTGCAGCAGGTGGCCGGGGCGCACCGGCACGTCGGGCCGGTGCTCGGGGCGGTCCCGGAGTACGGCGGGGTCGTCCAGGACGACGACATGCCTGCCCTCTCCCCGGACCGCGTCGGCGAACTCCCGCACGGTCACCACGGTGCGGACCCCGGCGGTCCCCAGGATCGAGGCGATCCGGCTCGCGGGGTACATGGCGTCCAGCGGGAGGTAGCCTGCGCCGGCCTTGAGGACGCCGTGGAGGGCGGCGGGCAGCGCCACCGAGTGCTCCAGCAGGACGGCGACGGGCTCGTCGCGGGTGACTCCGGCGGCGATCAGCGCGTGGGCGACGCGGTTGGCCGCACGGTCGAGTTCGCCGTAGGTCAGCCGTCCGTCGGGGGCCACGACGGCGAGCGCGTCGGGGGTGCGGTCGGCCCACCGTTCGACGAGCGAGTGCAGGGTGCGGGGCGGGTCCTCGCGCACCGGGCCGCGCAGCACCGAGTCGGCGGTGGGCGCCAACGCGGCGTCGTTTACGCGCCCTTCGGGGTCGTCCAGCATTCGCGCCAGCAGGTTGCCGTACCAGGTGGTGACGGCCCGTACGGTCTCGGCGTCGAAGAGGTCGCTGCGGTAGTTGAGGGTGCCGGTGAAGCCTGCGGGCCCTTCGGCCAGGGTGAGGTGGAGGTCGGACTTGGCGGAGAGCACGGGTCTGCTCACGGCGTCCGCCTCCAGTCCCGGGAAGGCGGACGGTTCGTCGTCCAGGACGATGAAGTTGAACAGGGTCTGCACGATGGGGGCGGTGGTGGCGCTGCGGTCGGGGCGCACCCGGGCCACGAGCCGCTCGAAGGGCACGTCGGCGTGGGCGAACGCGTCCAGTGCCACTTCCCGGGTCCGCTGGAGGAGTTGCGTCCAGGTCGGGTCGCCGGACAGGTCGGTGCGCATGACGACGGTGTTGACGAAGCAGCCCACCATGGCGTCCGTGCCGGGGTGGCGGCGGCCCGACTCGACCACGCCCACCGGCACGTCGGTGGTGGCGCACATGCGCGACAGCAGGGCCTGCCAGGTCGCGAGGAAGACCATGAACGGGGTGCAGCCGGTCCGCGCGGCGAGCGCCCGGACCCGCTCGGCGCAGTCGGCGGCGATCTCCAGGTCGACCTCGCCGCCCTCGGGGCCGGCGACGGCGGGCCGGGGGCGGTCGGCGGGCAGGTTCAGCTGGGGCGCGAGGCCCGACAGCCGCTCCTCCCACCAGTCGAGGTCGTCGGCCGGTTCGGGGCGGGAGGCCAGCCAGGCGGCGTGGTCGGTGTGCTGTGCCGGGAGCTCCGGGGCCTCGCGCAGTCCGAGCCTGGCCGCGTACAGGTGCGGCAGTTCCGCGCGGATCAGGCCCATGGACGTGCCGTCGATGGCGATGTGATGGAACGTCAGCGCGAGCACCGCGACGTCGCCGGTCCGGAACAGCGCGGCGCGCATCGGCGGCCGCCGCGCCAGGTCGAACGGCCGGTCGGACTCGGCGGCGAGTGCCGCCTCCAGGTGTTCCGGCGCGACGTCCTCGGCGAGCACCGGCACGTCGTCGGCGCCGCCCACGACGGTGACGGGTGCCCCGTCCCGTTCCTCGATCCGGCCGCGAAGCACCTCGTGCCGCTCGGCCAGGTCCCGGACGGCGCCGAGCAGGGCCGGCCCGTCGAGTGATCCGCGCAGCCGCAGGACGACGCGGGCGTGGAACGCGGCACCGCTGGTGCCGAGTTGTTCGAGGAACCACAGCCGGGCCTGCGCCGAGGTGAGCGGCACCGGCGCGGACGGGTCGGTGCGGCGCGGCAGGGTGGCGGCGGGTTCGGCGAGGGCGGCGGCGAGCCGCTGCTCCAGCAGCGCGCGGGTGCGTTCCCGTGCGTCGGTCGTGGTCATGCGCGCGTCTTCTCCGAGAGCCCCGGCTCCCATGGCGTTCATCCTTCGGCAAGCGTGTGTGCTGTGAACTTCCGGCTGGTCCGGCACCGGGTCCTCAGGGACCGGGCGTGCCGGACGGCGGCCGTGTGGTGATCCTGAGGCGGCCGATCGCCTCCTCGGCCCGGCGTACCGCCTCGGCGGGCGTCGCCGCGCAGCTGAGGGCGTACGCGCTGCGGTCCTGGGAGCTGCGGAGCGTCTCGACGGTCGCACCGGGCCGCACCAGGACCTCGCAGTGGATGACGTCGGGGACGGCGTAGGCCTGGGCGAGTCCGTCGACGCTCTCCACCACGCCGGGTGCGGCGTGGGTGAACCGGACGGCCGCCGCCCGCTTGGGATGCCGCGGCAGCGGCTGCGGGAGCGGGCGGCCCTTGAGCAGGGTCCAGTAGGCGCGGACGAGTTCGATGTCGTAGGCCCACTCGATCAGGTCGACGATGCTGTCGCCGGGCAGGCGGCCGGCGCACTCGATCAGATAGGGGGTGCCGTCCTCGACGATCCACTCGCAGTGGACCACACCCGTGCCGAAGTCCGTCGCCGTCACGATCCGCCCGGTCTGCTCCCGCAGCAGGGCGTCGAGGTCGGCGGGTATCTCGGCGGGCACCAGCTGCCCGCGCTCGACGGGCCGGGGCCCGGGGAACATGACCTCCTCGGTCACGTTGCCGAACAGCACGCGGCCGGAGGAGACCAGCAGTTCCACGCTGAAGGGCCGGCCGCCGACGTAGTGTTCCGCCACCATGCGGGCGGGGACGTCCCGGTCCGGCATCGACGCTCCGTCCCGCTGGGCCGCGCACTCCGCGAGGCTCCCGGACCAGGCCTCGTCGGCCTCGTCGGCGGACCGCAGGATGCGCGCGCCGAGGGAACCTTGCAGGTCGACCGGCTTGAGCACGACGGGTCCGTGGTGGGCCGCCATGAACGCCCGCACCTCCGCCGCACTGGCCACGGCCTGTGACGCGGGGTTGGGCAGTCCGGCCTCGCGGGCGGCCTCCCGCAGCAGCGACTTGTCGCGCAGCAGCCGTGCCGCGCCGGGGCCGGTCCCGGGCAGCCCGTACCGCTCGGCGAGGCGCGCGGCGAAGTACGTCGCGTACTCGCCCGTGGGCCCGACGGCCGCGGGGGCCAGATCGGGGTGGGCGTCGAAGAACTCGTCGGCGGCGCCTTCTCGTTGGTAGGGCCACTCGATGAGTTCGCGGATCACGGGCACGGCCCGCGCCTGGTCGCGGAGCCCGCGCTTGCGGACGACGTCGGGTTCCTCGACGACGATCACCGAACCGTCGGGCTCGAAGCCGCCCACGGCGAGCAGGGACGCGTACGTGAAGCCCACCAGGATCAGGGGGCGCGGTGCGTCGTACGCGGGGGACGTGCTCGGTGCCGTCATCGCGACTCCCCGTCCGGCTCGGCCGCGAGGCGGTCGAGCATCGTCAGCTCCACGTGCTCGGCGAAGTCGGCGAGCACCGGGCGGTCGAACAGCGCCCGGACGGGCAGCCGCTGGCCCAGGGCCTCACGGAGCCGGCCCATCACCCGGGTCGCGGAGAACGAGTCGCCGCCGAGCCGGAAGAAGTCGTCCTCGCGTCCGATCGCGCCGGTGCCGAGGACGTCGCCCCACACCTTGGCCACCAGTTGCTCCATCATCGACTCCGGAGCGGCGGCCGGCCGGTCCGCCTCGGCGGGTTCCGGCAGCGCGGCGCGGTCCGTCTTGCCGTTGGGCGTGGTGGGGAAGGCGTCCATCAGCACCCAGCGGCGCGGGACCATGTAGTCGGGCAGCCGGGCGGCGAGATGGCCCTCGAACGACGTGTGCCCGGGTGTGCGGGGCACGACGTAACCCACCAGGTGCTTCTCACCGTCGGGGCCCGCGACGACGACGGCCGCGTCGGCGACGCCGGGGTGTTCGCGGAGCACGGACTCGATCTCGCCGGGCTCGATGCGGTGGCCGCGGACCTTCGCCTGGAGGTCGGTGCGCCCCAGGTATTCCAGCTGCCGGCCCTGCCACCGGACGAGGTCGCCGGTGCGGTAGCACCGCTCGCCGCCGGGGCCGGTGACGAAGCGCTCGGCGGTCAGCTCCGGACGGTGGAGGTAGCCGTCGGCCACGCCCGCGCCCGCGATCCACAACTCGCCGACGCTGCCCGGCAGGGCGGGTCTCCACCACCGGTCGACGACGTGGACGCGCGTACCGGCGATGGGGCCGCCGATGGGCACGGCGTGCTCGTCGGCGGGGTGCTCGACGCGGCCGATCGTGGCGTAGACCGTGGTCTCGGTGGGCCCGTACGCGTTCCACAACGCGCCGACACGACCTGCGAGTTCACGGGCCAGGGCGGGGTCGAGCAATTCGCCGATGCTGATCACCCGCATCGTGGGACGGTCGGCCCAGTCCGCGGTGTGCAGCAGGCGCAGCGCGGTCGGGGTCGCCGTCGCGACCGTCACGCCGGTGCGCTCGATCCAGTCGGCCAAGGCGTGGCCGTCGGCGGTCGTGTCGCGGTCCGCGAGGGCGAGCCGGGCGCCATGGGCGAGCGTGACCCACAGCTCGTAGCCGAACACGTCGAAGGTGAACGGCACCACGCCGAGGGTGACGTCGTTCTCCGTCATGCCGGGGCTCGCCGACAGGGCGGCGACGAAGGCGGCGAGGTTGGCGTGGGTGACCTGCACGCCCTTCGGGCGCCCGGTCGAGCCGGAGGTGAACAGGACGTAGGCGACCTGCCGCGGATCGGGCTCCGGCAGGTCGGCCGCGGGGGCCCGGGACGCGGCTTCGTCCACGTCGGTCACGTCGATCACGGTGACCCCCGGCAGGGCGCGGGCCGCGGCGGAGGCGGTGCCGTCCGCCAGGACGCACCGCACGCCCGCGTCCGCGGCCAGGCGCGCCAGCCGGTCGGACGGGTGCTCGGGGTCCAGCGGCACATAGGCCGCGCCCGCGCGCAGGACGGCGAGCAGCGCGCCCGGCAGACGCCGACCGCGGGGCAGGCAGACGCCGACGGGTTCGCCGGGCCGCAGGCCCTGTTCGGCGAGGACGGCCGCGACCTGCCCCGACCAGGCGGCGAGTTCGGCGTAGTCCACCGTGCCGTCGGCCGCGACGACCGCGACGGCGTCCGGCCGGCGGCGGGCCTGGTCGAGGACGGCGCTGACGACGGTGGCCGGTCTGCCTTCCGGCAGGGCGTGGCCCGTGGCGGCCGAGCGCAGTTCCGCGCGTTCCGCGGCCGAGAGCGGGTCGAGTCCGAGGATCGGCCGGTCCGGCTCGCCGAGCGCGGTCTCGATCAGGGCGATGTACCAGCGCGCCCAGCGCCGTACGGTGGCCCGGTCGAACAGGCCGGTGCGGTAGGTCAGCGTGCCGGTGAACCCGGTGCCGTCGTCGACCAGGGCGAGCGAGAGGTCGGTCTGCGCCGCCGCGCGCGCGGTCTCGATCGGCGTCGCCGCGAGGTCGGCGAACCGGTCGGCCGCCGCGGGCAGGCCGATGACGTTGAGCACCGTCCGGAACAGGGGCGTCGAGTCGGGGTCGCGTTCCGGGCGGAGTTCCCGCACGACCTCCTCGAACGGCGTCTCGGCGTGGTCGAGGGCTTCCAGGACCCGGGCCCGGGTGCGCAGCAGCGCGTCCTTGACCGTGGGGTCGCCGGACAGGTCGCCGCGCAGCACGAGGGTGTTGGCGAAGCAGCCCACCATGCGTTCCGTGCCGGGCCGGTTGCGTCCGGACACCGGGACGCCGACCGGCACGTCCTCGGTGCCGGCGAGCCGGGCCAGCAGCGCCTGCCAGGTGGTCAGCAGCACCATGAACGGCGTGCAGTCCAGCTCCGCGGCGACTTTCCGCAGCCGTGCGGCCAGATGCGCGGGGAGGGCGACCGGCTCGGACGCTCCCGACCAGCCGGCCACCGGGCCGCGCGGCCGGTCCACCGGGAGAGCGAGGGGGTTCAGGCCGTCCAGGTGCGCCGTCCACCAGGCCAGGTGCGCTTCCGCGTCCGCGCGGTCGCGCCCGGTGCGCTGCCACTCGGCGAGGTCCGCGTACTGGACGGCGAGGGGTTCCGGAGCGGGGCCGGTGCCGCGCCGTGCCGCGTACAGTGCCGACAGGTCGTCCAGGACGGTCGTCCACGACCACGCGTCCACGGCGATGTGATGCACCGTCAGCACGAGGACATGCTCGGCGGCGGAGACGCCCAACAGCAGGGCTCGTAGGGGTGGTTCGGCGTCCAGCGCGAACGGGCGCGAGGTCTCCGCGCGCACGGCGGCGCCGACCTCGTCCGCGGCGGCCCCGGTCACGGGCATCGCGAGGGACTCGGGGGCGGCCGGTACGGCCACCGGCCCCGCCTCCGTCTCGGCGACGACGGCACGCAACACCTCGTGACGGGCGCCGAGGTCGCGCACCGCGGCGCGCAGGGCCTCGACGTCGAGCGGACCCGCCAGCCGCAGCGCCACGCTGGTGTTGTAGGCGTCGCTGTCGGGACGCAGCCGCCACAGGAACCACAGCCGCTCCTGTGCGGGTGACAACCGGACCGGGGCGCCGGGGTCCGGCCGCCGGGGCACCGGTCCGGACACCGCCGGCTCCGCCGTGCGGCGCTCCAGCTCGGCGGCCAGGTCGCGCAGCACCGGCCGTTCGAAGACGACGCGCACCGGCAGCCTGCAACCGGTGGCCTCGGCCAGCATGCCCACCATCCTGGTGGCCGCGAAGGAGTGACCGCCGAGCGCGAAGAAGTCGTCCGCCGCGCCGACCCGGGGCAGGCCGAGAACGGCCTCCCAGACCCGGGCCACCGTTTTTTCGGCGTGGCCGGCCGGTGCCGCCGGGGCGGTCCCGGGCTCGACGGGCCTCGGCGCCTCCCGCAGGGCCGCCCGGTCGGGCTTGCCGTTGGGGGTGAGCGGGATGCCGGTCACCACGACGATCGTGTCCGGCACCATGTGGGCGGCCAGGGACTCCCTCAGCCGCGAGCGGATCGCGTCCGCCCGGATCGTGCGGTGGGGAGCGGGCACGACCCAGCAGGCCAGCCGCCGCTGGTCCCCTTCCCCCTCGGGCAGTACGACGGCGTCGGCCACCTCGGGCAGCGCTCGCAGCGCGGCGGTCACCTCGCCGGGTTCGACCCGGTGGCCGCGCACCTTGACCTGGTCGTCGGTGCGGCCGAGGAACTCCACCTCGCCCCCGTCGCGCAGCCGGACGAGATCGCCGGTGCGGTACCAGCGCCCGCCGTCCGGGCCGTCCACGAACCGCTCGGCGGTCAGGTCCGGGCGCCCCACGTAGCCGCGGGACACACCGGGCCCGCCGAGCAGCAGTTCACCGGGGACGCCGGCCGGCCGGGGCCGGCCCGCGCGGTCCACGACCAGGCCCGTCACATTGGGCAACGGGCGGCCGAGCGGCACCAGTTCGGTGCGCCCCTGCTCGGCGACCCCGTCCACGTCGCAGACGAGCGACATCATGGTCGCCTCGGTGGGCCCGTAGTGCGTGTGCACGGCGAGGCCGGGCCGCACCCGGCGGAGCTCCTCCACCAGGGACCACGGGCAGCCCTCCCCGCCGAGGATCAGCAGCTTCGCGGGCAGGACGGCGGCCAGGTCGCCGTGGCGGGCGAGCATGGTCAGGTGACTGGGGACGAGCTTGACCACGTCCACCCGGTGCCGCGCGAGGTACGCGGCGAAGGCCCGAGGGTCGGTGGCCGTCTCCCGGTCCGGCAGGTGCAGGGTGCCGCCGGTGAGCCACGCGCCGTAGAGGCAGGCGAGGCCCAGGTCGGCCGCGACCGTGGACACGATCGCGAAGGACCCGCCCGCGACATCGGGCATACGCGCGGTCAGACCGGTCACGCAGTGCGCCAGGTTGCCGTGCGTCACGGCCACGCCCTTGGGCGCACCGGTCGATCCGGAGGTGAAGACGACGTGGGCCAGGTGATCGGGGCCGACCCGCACCGCGGGACGCGTGTCGGGCCAGGCGTCGGCGGCGGCGCCGGGTTCCACGACGTCGGCGAACCCGCGGACGCGGTCGGCGGGTTCGCCCGTCGCCACGACCAGCCGGGCACCGGAGGTGCGGAGCATGCCGCGGATACGGGCGGCGGGCCAGGCCGTGTCCATCGGCAGGTACGCGCCACCGGCCTTGAGGACGGCGAGCACGGCCGTGGCGAAGCCGGTCCCGGGGTCCAGCAGGATGCCGACCGGCTGGTCCGGGACGACGCCGAGGGCGATCAGCCGGTGCGCGAGACGGTTGGCGCGGGCCTCCAATTCGCGGTACGTGAGGGAGCCGTCCGCCGCGGTCACGGCGGTCGCGTCGGGGCGCTCGTCCGCCTGGCGCTCGACGAGCGCGTGGACCGGCACTCCGGCCGGTTCCGCGACCGGGCCTGCCAGGGCGGGGCCCGTCACCGGTTCCAGGGGGATGTCGCCGACCGGACGTCCCGGGTCGAGGGTCATCGCTTCCAGCAGGGCGAGGAACCACCGCACGATCCTGTCCGCGGTTCCGGGCTCGAACAGGTCGCGCCGGTACTCGAGCCGGCCGTTCAGCCCCAGGCCCGGGCCGGAGTCGGCGAGTTCCATGCTCAGGTCGAACTTGGCCGCGCGGGGCGGCACGTACGACCACTCGGCCCGTACGCCGGGCAGCGCGGGCGGGGCCACCTCGTCGTAGAGGTTGAGCAGCACCTGGAAGACCGGGGTGGCCGACAGGATCCGCTCGGGGCGGAGCCGTCGCACGACGTCCTCGAACGGAACGCGGGAGTGGCCGAAAGCGTCGAGCGCGCCGGCCCGCACACGGGCGATCAGGTCGCGACCGGTGGGCTCGCCGCCGAGGTCGGTGCGCATCACGACGGTGTCCAGGAAGCAGCCGACGACCGGCTCGCTCGCCTCGGTGTGCCGGCCCGCGTGCGGTACGCCCACCGCGATGTCCGTGGTGTCGGCGAGCCGTCCGAGGAGGGCCTGCCAGGCGGCCATGAGCACCATGAACGGGGAGGCCCCGGTCTCGGCGGCGACCGCGCGCACCCGGTCCGCGGTCGCGGGCGGTACGGCGACCGGTGCCGCCGCGCCCGGCCAGGCCGATTCCAGGGTCCGCGGGCGGTCGGTGGGCAGGTCGAGCACGGCGGGCAGCCCGGCCAGCTGCGCGGTCCACCAGTCGAGCCCGTCCGGCGCACCCGGCGCACCCGGCTCATCGGGGCTGTCGTGCGCCAGGTCCGCGTACTGCGGTGCCGGGGGCAGCGGTTCGCCGTCCCCGTGCCGGACGGCGTAGAGGGCCGCCAGGTCCGTCATGAGGATGCGCTGGGACCAGCCGTCCGTGGCGATGTGGTGCAGCGTCATGGCCAGCACCCAGCAGCCGGGCGTACGGAACACCACGGCGCGCATCGGCGGTTCGGCCGTGAGCCGGAACGGGCGGCCGGTCTCCTCGGCGAGCGCCGCGTCCAGGTCGTCCGCGCCCAGGTCCGTGACGGTCACCGGGACCTCGGCGGCCGACCGGGTCCGCACCAGCGGCTCGGGGCCGTCCGCGTCGACGACGCCGCGCAGCACGCGGTGCCGCTCGGCCAGGTCGCGCAGGGCGCCGGTCAGCGCCGGCTCGTCCACCTGTCCGGTGAGCCGCACGACCACGGGCACGTTGTACGCCGCGCTGTCCGGTTCCAGCAGCGAGAGGAACCACAGTCGGCGCTGTGCGGGCGACAGCGGGACAGGGCCTTCCGCGGCGGTGGTCGCGGGGAGCGCCGCTGCCCGGGCCACGGCCTCGCGGCCGGCCGCGAAGCGCGCCGTCAGCTGTTCGCGCAGGCCGTCGCCTGTGTTGCTCATGGTCCTCTTCTTCGTTCTTTCGGCGGGCTCGCCGAGAGGGTTCCCGGCACAGCGAGCGGCACGTGCGCTTCCGGGTGCGCTTCCGGTGGGGCGGAAAACCAGGCACGCAATCCTGGGACGGTCCCTTTCTGGTTCCGGGGAGGCCGTCTCCTCCAACCGTGCGCGATGCGGGCGGACTTCTGTTTCCAGGGGTGTCCGCGGATCATCATGAATCGGGCCCCGGCCGGCCACTCGGCGATTAACGCTTTCATGACGGAGAACGACCCCGTCTTGACGTGATCCACACGGGCCGCCCCCGTACGATCTGGTGCGGCGGATGCTCCTTGTTGTGCACGGGACCGCTGACCGATCGAGCCGGAATGGCGACACGGGGCCGTCGGCGACCTGGTCGCACCGATGAAATGCGATGCCGGCGAGTACGCCGGTCGCAGCGAGCTCCCCTTTTCAGAAAGCTGAGAGACCGTGATGATGAGCCTTGAGCCAGTGGAAGAGCTGGTCTCCGCCACCGACTCCCGATATGTGTGGTCCTATCCGGTCGATCATCCCGTCCCGGGCTCGCGGGAGAAAAGGGTCCGGACGGTCTGGTACGTCGGGCTGCCGCTCACATCCGCTCATCGCGGCAGCCACTCCGGCGGCGGCGCCCTGATCGACGACGCGGGCGACCAGTCCCGCTACGCGAATGAGGGAACGGTCTATCCGCATTCGTCGCTGGTCGAGATGATCACGTATCAGAACGCGTGCTTCCCGGAAATCGGCTGGCAGTACCTGGACATGAGCCACCTCGACTGGGAGAACGTGCGAGCGCGGATCCAGGCGGACCCGCCCGACGTGGCGGCCTTCACCGTCTATTCCTCGACCGCGATGTGGGCCTACATCGTCGCCGCCGAGATCAAGCGGGTGAACCCGCGTGCCGTGATCGTCTTCGGCAACGACCACCCCGGGATCCTGCACCGCGAGGTCCTCACGGGCGCGTACGGGTCGAAGATCGTGGACTTCGTCTGCACCGGCAACAACGGGCCGTTCACCATGATGGGGCTGCTGTCGTGGCTCGAAGGAGGGCTGGAGCTCTCCCGGATCCCTTCGCTCGCCTACCGCGACGGCTCCGGGGAGGTCCGCAACCAGCCGGCGCCGACCTATCCGCTGAACGAGCGGATGCTCCCCGACTACCGTCTCATCGAGGACGAGTTGGAGGCCCATTACGACGACGCGTTCAAGGTCTGGTACGCCTCGCACTACGCATTGCAGCGCATGGTCACCTTCCCGCTCGACGGCGGCTGCAACTGGGGCCGGCGCCCCACCCGCCGGTGCCTGCACTGTTCCATCCAGGGACTGACCCCCAAGACGACCGACGTCAACGCGGCAGTTTCCGCTCTGGAGATCCTGGTCGGCGAGCTGAGGTCCAATGTCTACGCTGCCGGCGACTCCACCCTGGGAATGTCGAAAGCGCAATGGGGCGGGCAGACCTCGTTCCTCGACGAACTGGCCGAGGGCTGCGCAGCGTCGGAGGTCCTCCGGGGCGAGCGGTTCATGCTCGCGTACGGACTGGTCTACGAATTCCTGCAGTCCGCCGAGCTGTGCAAGGGCTTCGTGAAGACCTGGAACGTCGGCATCGAGGCATTCGACCCCAAGCTGCTGAAGGACAACTCCAAGGGCATCAACAAGGGGCCCGACCGGGTCATCGAGGCCCTGGACCTGGCGCAGAGCCTCGACTACAAGATGTATCTCTCGGGAATCCTCGGCCTTCCGGGCACCACATTGCGGCAGTTGAAGGAGGAGGTCGACAACTGGCTCTCCATAGCGGAGACCTACGCCGGATCGATCACCACGATATCCGTCGCCGCACCCGCGATCATTCCCGGCTCCCGTATGTACCGTGACGCGTTCAAGCAGCACGCGGTGGTCCGGGAATGGCACGGCGAACTGCTCCCCATCAGGAAGCTCTCCGAGCTGTACATCCGCGAGAACACCGAAGTGGAACTGGCGGACGTCGAAGCGGCCCTCACCGAACTCGGCCGCGGGGTCATCGCCCTGGACAACGCCGGCGGCAACATCAAGTTCGGCGGCTACATGCTGGGCGGCGTCGACCACGAGGAGACGTACGAACGCCGTCTGCTCCAGGAAATCTTCGCCCAACTCCGCTGACCCGCCGAGCCGAACGGCCCGTCAGTAGCCTTGCGCATGCGCAGGTACCAGGCGTTCAGCCAGTCGTCGGGCTCGAAGGGGTCCGGCTCGGCGACGTGCAGCTGGACGGGCATGCCGGTCGA
>NZ_JBEYWO010000014.1:0-225244 GCF_040644455.1 Streptomyces sp. NPDC046977 | reverse complement strand
GAAGCGGCCACCGCCGTCTGCCGGGCGTGCGCCGTCGGCCGCGCGGCCGACGGCGACCCCGGCTTCGTACGGCTGATGGCGGAACGCGGTGGCACACGGCGCTGGGACCGTGTGCAGGACTGGCTCGTGGGCCGCCGCGGGACGTTCACGGCCGCCCTGCTCGCCTGACCTGACCCGGCCGGGAACGCTACCCCGTGGTGCCGAAGGTGATCCGGTAGTAGCAGGCCCCCTTGCACGACATGGTCGCCGAGTCGTCGAAGGCGTAGGAGTAGGCGTAGGGCGCGGCCTTCTTGAAGACTCGGGTGTAGTCGACGGGCCACTTCGAGGGCACGCAGTTGGTGCGGCCCGCCCACGTCCCGCGGCAGCAGTAGACGTCGCCGCCGAAGGCCGCGCAGGGCGGCTTGCAGCCGATGACCTGGCCGCCGGCCTTGGCCTGCATGGCGCTCGGGCAGTCCACGGGGCTCGTGCACGTACCGCGGTAGCAGCCGGAGGCGCTGACCGGGTCGCTGCTCGTGGTGTGCGAGATGTTGATGTACATGGGCAGGTTGGAGCCGTCGACCATGCTCACGTCGTAGAAGTCCAGGCCGGCGTACGCGTCGAAGGTGAACTCGCCGAGTGTGGTGGGTGGGTTGGGGCCGTTGCACACGGTGGTGCAGTCACCGGTGCGGCAGGCGCTCGCGGCGGTCGTGGCGCAGCCCGTGCGGCCCCAGATCCGTCCGCCCCACTTGTTGCCCACGGTCAGCGTGGTGCTCTGCCCGGGGGCGAGCCTGCGGCCGCCGGGGTAGGCCGGGGAGTCGGTGACGACGGCCCAGACCGTCTCCTGCGTCCGGTTGACCACGGTGATCGACCGGCTGCCGGCCGGGACCGCAGCCCGGGACGTGCCTGCCCGGGGCGGGGTCTTGGCGGTGGGGGTGGGCCGGGTGCTGCCCTTGGCCGAGGGGCTGGGCGAGCCGGAGGGCCGGTGGCTCGCCGAGGGGGAGGCCGGGGGCGAGGCGGCCGGTCCCGTCCCCCTGGCGGTCGCCGCCGGGGAGGGGGCGGCGGCCGCCGCCGCGTCCCGTACCGCCGCCCGCGTCGCCGGTGCGTCGCCCGTGCCGAACTGGGTGAGGGCCCCGTAGACGGCGAGAACCGTCACCGCGACCGCTGCTGCCACCGACGCCCACCTGCGCCCTTGCGGGGACTTCGCGCCGTGCCGACCGCGTCGTGCCATCCTTGTGCCCTCCTCGTCCTCACCTGGTGCGTGCGCACGTATCGGGGACCGCGTCCGGGGACGTCCGACAACACAAAATCCGCGCGGGGTTCCCGCGGGATTTGTGTTGTCCGGGCAGCGGCCGGCCGTCTCCTGTACGTGCAGGCATTTCCGTCCGCCCCGCGCACGGGCCGGACGGGTCAGGGCAGCGAGACCAAGTGCCGCGCCACGGGGCGCCGGTACGAAGGGAAGAGTGGAGTCACATGCGCAAGACCCACCGGAGCGGACCCGGCGCCGGGGTGGTGACGGCGGCACGCGCCGGCGACCGGCGGGCACTGGACCAGCTGGTGGCCGAGTGCCTGCCGCTCGTCTACAACATCGTCGGCCGGGCGCTGAACGGCCACGCCGACGTGGACGACGTCGTACAGGAGACGCTATTGCGCATGGTGCGGGGGCTGGGAGAGCTGCGGGACCCGGGGGCGTTCCGCTCGTGGCTGGTGGCGATCACGATCCGGCAGGTCCGTGATCACGCGCGGCTGCGCGCGACGGCCCGGGACCGCAGCGCGGACCTGGCGGCCGCCGAGCAGATACCCGACCCGGGCCTCGACTTCGCCGGGCTGACGATTCTGCGGCTGGGCCTGACCGAGCAGCGCCGCGAGGTCGCGGAGGCCACCCGGTGGCTCGACGAGGACGACCGCGAGCTGCTCTCCCTGTGGTGGCTGGAGGAGAGCGGCGAGCTGGACCGGGCCGAACTCGCCTCCGCGCTGGGCCTGTCGGACCGGCACGCCGCGGTGCGGGTGCAGCGCATGAAGAAGCAGATGGAGGCCGCCCGCGTGGTGGTGCGGGCCCTGAACGCGGCGCCGCGTTGCGCCGAGCTCCAGGCGCCCGCCGACCACTGGGACGGCGTGCCGAGCCCGCTGTGGCGCAAGCGCTTCGCGCGGCACGTGCGCGGGTGCCCGGTGTGCGGCGGGATGGAGGAGGGCCTGTTCCCGATGGACCGCCTGCTGAGCGGGCTGCCGCTGCTGGCGGTGCCCCCGGCGCTGGACCCGGCGCGGGTGGTCGCGGCGGTCGCGCGCGAGGCGGGGACGCCCGCCGCGGCTCCCTCCGGCCCGGGGTCCTCCGGTGGTCCGGGGAGCCCCGCGGGGCACCGGGCGGCCGGCCGCGCGCGGCATTCGCACCGGGCCGCGCGGCCCGCGTCGCGCGTGTTCAGCACTCCGGTCGTCTCGGGGGCCGCGGTCGCGGCCGTGGTCACGGTGGCGCTGCTCGCCGCGGGGCTCACGTCGAACTCGTCGGACACCCCGCAGGAGGCAGCCGCGCTGCCCGCGCGGTCCGCCCCCGTCGGCACGCCCACCGCCTCACCGCGGGCCTCGGCACACTCCGCGAGCCCGTCCCCGTCCGTCAGCGCGTCGAAGTCGCCGGCGAAGAAGAAGGCGACGCCCAGGCCCACGCACAAGGCACCCGCCGCCCCGCCCGCGGTGAACATCGCCTCGACGTCCAAGAAGGGCGTCGGGGTGTGGACCTTCCCCGGGGTGAGCAAGGCGCTGGCGGCGTCCGGCGCGAGCTGGTTCTACACCTGGTCGACGCAGCACTCGGAGGTGACGAGCCCGGCGTCGACCGGATTCGTCCCGATGATCTGGGGGCGCGACTCCGTCACGCCGCAGAACCTGTCGCAGGCGAAGTCCCAGGGCCCGTACCTGCTGGGCTTCAACGAGCCGGACATGGCCGAGCAGTCCAACATGACGGTGGAGCAGGCCCTTTCGCTGTGGCCGCAGCTCATGGACGCGGGCAAGGTGCTCGGCAGTCCGGCGGTCGCGTACGGCGGCGACACCCCCGGCGGCTGGCTGGACCGCTTCATGTCGGGAGCGAAGGCGAAGGGCTACCGCGTCGACTTCATCACCCTGCACTGGTACGGGGGCGACTTCCGCACCCCGGAGGCGGTCGGGCAGCTGACGTCCTATCTGAACGCGGTGCACCAGCGGTACAACAAGCCGATCTGGCTCACCGAGTACGCCCTGATCGACTTCTCCCACGGCACCCGCTTCCCCACCCCCGACCAGCAGGCGGCCTTTGTCACGGCGTCCACCAAGGCGCTGGAGGGCCTGCCCTGGCTGCAGCGGTACGCGTGGTTCGGGCTCGGGGCCGACGCCGCCAAGCCGAGCAGCGGTCTGTTCACCGACGGCACGACGGCCACGGCCGCGGGCCGCGCTTTCCAGGCGGCGCACTCATAACACCCCGGACGGTCGGCTGATTCACAGCGGTATTTAATTTCCCGGCCGCTTGGCCCTGCTCTTCCCCGTCTTACCCCCAACAAAAGCCGGGACATGTCGGGAATGCCGTTCCGGAAATGCGTGCTTGCGCCACCGGATCGGCCTCGGATAACTTGTCGACGCATCAACAGGCGGAGTTCAGGCCGGAGATGATCTCTCCGGCCGCTCCGGCACGGCCGGAAACCTTCGTCGCGCGAAACCGTCAGTCCTCGGGCAGGGAATTCCTGCGAAAAGAGACCCCTGCCCCCTTTCATGCCGAGGAGTTCTTCGTGCGCAGCCTGAGGTCGGCGAAAAACAATCCCGCTGAAACGGCGTCCCGTACCCGGCGCCCCGGCCGTCTCCGTCTGGGCGCCGTCGCGACCGCCCTGGGCGCGATGGCGGTCCTTGCCTTCCCCGCCGAGGCCAACGCCTCCGTTCTCCAGCTCCTGCCGCAGAACGCGGACGGCCTGGAGCAGTCCTTCTCCCCGGCCTACGACTACGACAAGGACGGCTGCTACACCACGGCCGCCATCGGTGCCGACGGCACCCTCAACCCCGGCCTGAAGCTGGGCGGGGACGTCAACGGGCACTGCCACGACTACGCCCAGCTGGCCAACGCCAACACCTACTCGCGCGAGAAGTGCAACAACGACTGGTGCGCCGTCGTGTACGCCAGCTACTTCGAGAAGGACCAGGCCACGCTCGGCCCCGCGGCCATCGGCCACACCCACGACTGGGAGCACGTCGTGGTGTGGATCCACAACAACCAGGTCGAGTACGTCGCGGCGTCCCAGCACTCCGGCTACCAGATCGCCGCCCGCTCCGCGATCCGCTTCGACGGCACCCACCCCAAGATCGTGTACCACAAGGACGGTGCCTCGACGCACTGCTTCCGCTTCGCCAACACCAACGACGAGCCCCCGGAGAACGCCACGGGCGGCTGGTTCTTCCCCCGTCTCGTCGGCTGGGCGGGCTACCCGGCGGGCTACCGCGACAAGCTCATGAACGCGGACTTCGGCTCGGCCACCATCAAGATCAACGACGCCCGCTTCAACTCCACGCTCGCCAACGCCAAGCCGTCCGGCATCCCCTTCGACCCCAACGCCTGATCCGCCGTCGCGTGCGGTGCCCCGCCCGGGGCGCCGCACGCGCGCCTCACTCGCAGAGCCGCTTGGGCTCCGTCGCACCCGGCCGGGCAACGAACCGCACCCGGTGTCCCGCGTTGTCGGTGAACACGGCCTCGGTCGGCGAGACCACGGTCATCGTGCCCTGGTGCAGGGGATTGTCCCAGCCCGCGGGCGGGTTGCCGGAGCCGTCCGAGAGCGGGCGCTCGGCCTCGAACCACGCCGAACCGATACGGACGTCGTCGATTCCGCAGTGGGTGTAGAGCTCGAACGGCATGGCACGCGGCACGGCTGCGCCGGTCGCCGCGGCCGTCGGTTCGTGTCCGGCGGTACGGCGCGGCCGGTCGCCGTCACTGGTGCATCCGGTGAGGACCGCGGTGGAGAGTGCCGCGGCAAGGACGAGAATCGGGATTCTGGGATTCATGGCGCTTTGACGCCCCGGCCCCGGGCCCGGTTCCGGGGCGGGGCGGGCCGGGGCGGCACCTACCCGTGCGGGAGCAGGACGGCGCGGCCGTTCGCGGTGCCCGTCGCCTGGCGGTGCCATGCGGCGGGCAGGTCGTCGAGCGGAACCCGTTCATGGGCGACGGTGAGCCCGCCCTCGGCCGAGCGGCGGGCGATCTCGACCAGGGAGGCCGCCCGTTGGGCCGGGGTGAGCTCGTTGTTGGTGTACCCGAGGACCCGCAGGGAACGGCTGCGCAGCGTCCCCGAGTCGAGCGGGCAGGTCTCGGCCGCGGAACTGCCCAGATTGACCAGGCGTCCGCCGCCGCGCAGGGTACGGGCCGCCGCCGCGGCCGGCGGGCCGAAAAGCGGGTCGATGACCAGGTCCACGGGCCCGTCCGCCGCGGAGGCGATCCGGGCGGCCAACTCGCCCACGTCATCGGTGTCGAGGACGACGACGGCGTCGGCGCCCGCGTCTCGGACCCGCTCCCGCGCCGCGGCGGAGCGGGCGGCGGCCACCACACGTCGGGCACCGGCGGCCCGGGCGAGCTGCACCGCGGCCTGCCCGACCGTGCCCCCGGCGCCGAGGACGACCACCTGCTCCCCCGGGGCCAGTTCGCCGCGCCACGTCAGCGCCATGTGCGCGGCGACCGCGGACAGGCCCAGGGCGGCGACGGCCACCGGGTCGGCGCCGGGCGGCAGTTCGACCAGCGCCTCCTCGGGGACCGCCGCGAACTGGGTCATGCTGCCGTCCCCGGGTGCCATGCCCGCAGACGTCGGGAACCAGACCGTGCGCCCGGCGTGCAGGCCCACGCCCTGGACGCCGGGCACGTACGGGGTGCGCGGCCGGCCGAAGTACGAGGTGCCGCTCGCGCACAGCAGGTCCAGCGGTGTCAGCGGCGCGGCCCGCACCTCGACCAGGACCTCGCCCTCCCCCGGCCGCGGCGGCTCCCGGTCGGCCACCCGGGGCGGCCGGCCGGGCTCGGCGATCTCCGCCGCCCGTATCGTCATGTGGTGATGTCGGGGTAGGGCAGCGTCATGTGCGACAGCCGCCGGGCGTACTCCTTCTGGAACTCCAGCGGGCCGTGGTCGCGTTCGAACAGCCCGATGAAGAGCGTGATCGTGAGGAAGGGGTGCGCCCCCAGCTCGAACAGCTTCGGGTAGTCGTGGGTGGACAGGGCCTCGCGCTCGGTGTCGTCGAAGCTCAGCCACGTCGAGGCCTCGCCGTGCAGGCAGTTGAGGATGCGGTTGGCGTACTCGTCCTCCCACATCCGCACGGTGGCCGCCGGCTCCTCCCGGTAGCGCTCCAGCAGCTCCGGGTCGCGGTCGACGGTGTAGAGGAACTTGTTCAGCAGGTACTTGCTCACGAGCGGCCTCCGCGCGGGTACCAGGTGAAGTAGGCCTCCATGGTGTGGAACAGGTCGAACGTGTCGGTGTAGTCGGCCTTCCGGCCCTCACCGGCGACACCCATCATCAGCATGAAGTCCATGAAGCCGTGGGTGGCGTTCCCCGGCAGGTGCAGGCTGTCGAGGGTGACCTCGGCGAGGCAGCCCTCGATGTCACCGGAGGCGATCCACTCGACGGCCTTGCGGTCGAACTCCGGGTCGGGGCCGTGCGGCCCGAACTGGCGCGGCCCGCCGAGCTCCAGCGACAGATGGCCGGTGCCGACGACCGCGACGCGCTGGTCGGCCGGCCAGGACTCGATGAGCTCGCGTATCGCCCGTCCGAGCTGCACGAAGCGCTTGGGCTGCGGCAGCGGCGGGGCGAAGATGTTGGTGTAGATCGGCACGATCGGCAGGTCGTTCTCCGGCCGCAGCGTGATGATCGGGCACGTGATGGAGTGGTCGATGCGCAGCTCGTTGGAGAACGCGAGGTCGAAGCCGAGGTCGAGGCCGCCGCGCAGCACGTGCGAGGAGAGGTCCTCGTGGCCCTTGAGCAGCATGCGGGGCAGGCCGAACTCGCGTTCCTCGTTGTGGAAGTTCGCGTCGTAGAAGGGCGCCTTGCCCACGAGGAACTGGGGCATGTTGTCCAGCCACAGCTGGTGGAAGTGGTCGGAGCCGACCATGACCAGCACATCGGGCCGGGCGGCGGTCAGTGTCGCGCGGAACGCCTCCACCTTGCGCACCCATTCGTCGGCGAAGGGCGGCCGGTCCTCCCCGGTGGCGTTGCTCGCCCGGTAGTAGAACGGGTGGTGGGTGGACGCGATGACCGCGACCAGCTCAGCCATGCGGACCTCCGTGGGTCTCGTCGGCGGGTGAGTGGGGATCGGGTTCCACGGACCGGTTGTTCAGGTCCACGGACAGGAAGATCTCGTTCGCGACGGGGTACCGCAGCTCCTCGGCGAGCTGCCCGATGAGCCCGGCGGTACGGGCCAGCAGGGCGAAGCCGCGCAGGAGTTGCAGGGGAAGCCCGAGGTCGGCGAGCGCGGCGCCGCACACCCCGGCCCCGTTGAGCGGCAGCGTCCTGCCGAGCACCTCGGGGTGGACCCGGCCGATGGCGGCGAACAGCGACAGGTGGGGGCCGACGAGCCCTTCCTCCTCGGCGATGCGGAAGAGCCGGGGGGTGCGGGGGTCGCCGTTCTTGTGCACGTGGTGGCCGAGGCCGGGGATGAAGCGCCCTTCGGCCCGCCGGGCCCGGACGGTGGTGAGCGCCAGCGCGTCCCAGCCGGCGTCGTCGGTGGGCCGGGGGCCGTCGAGGGTGTCGAGGACGTCGTGCAGGAAGCGGCCGCAGTCCTCGGTGACGCCGAGGAAGCGGGAGCCGCCGCCGAGCAGTCCGGCAGCGAGCGCGCCCTGCACCGAGTCGGGGGCCGACAGGTACGTCAGCCGGGTGACGATGGCGGTGGGGGTGAAGCCGTGGTCGGCCAATGCCGCGAGCACGGCCTCGAAGACCCGGGTCTCCCCCGCCGTGGGACGGCGCTGGGTGGCGAGCCAGAAGGCGAGTTCACCGAAGCCGACCCTGCCCATCACGTCCTCGGCAAGGTCGTGGCCGAGCAGGGTGATGGACTCCGTGGACGAGGCCCCGAGGGCGGTGGGGTACGTGGGCGGGCCGGGGTGGGCCGGCTGCCCGCCGGGCCCCGTCACCGCTCCTCCCCGGAACCGGCGGCGTCCACGCCATCGCCCGGTTCGCCCAGCCAGGCCCGCAACTCGTCCCCGTGCTCGTCCAGTTCGGGTGGCGGCAGCCGGTAGCCGGCCGGGGTGCGGGAGAAGCGGATCGGGTGCCGGGTGGTGGGCACCGCGCGGTCGCCCTCGCCGACCTCGACGACCGGGTCCAGCCCGAAGCGCTCGGCCATCGCGAACCCGCCGTCGATGGTGTTGATGGGCCCGCAGGGGATGCCGGCCCGGACCAGCAGCTCGAACCACTCGTCCGCGCCGCGTTTGGCGAGCTGCCCGACCAGCAGGGGGCGCAGTTCCTCACGCCGCTCGGTGCGGTCGGCGTTGCGGGCGAAGCGCGGGTCGTCGGCGACCTCGGGGATGCCGAGGATCTCGCAGAGCCTGCGGAACTGGCCGTCGTTGGCGGCGGCCACGATGAGGTCGTTGTCGGCGGTGGGCAGCGGCTCGTACGGGAAGACACTGGGGTGGGCGTTGCCCATCCGGTAGGGGACCACGCCCCCGGCGGCGTAGGCGGAGCTGTGGTTGACCAGTCCGGTCAGGGCCGAGGACAGCAGGTTGACCTCGACGTGCTGGCCGTTCCCGGTGGCGTCGCGGTGGCGCAGCGCCGCGAGGATGCCGATGGCCGCGTGGTTGCCCGCCATGACGTCGAAGACGGAGATGCCGGCGCGGTAGGGCGGCCCGTCGGGGTCGCCGGTCAGGCTCATCAGGCCGGAGATGGCCTGCACCATCAGGTCGTAGCCGGGTACGTTCCGCCCGGGGCCGGTGCCGAAGCCGCTGATGGAGGCGTAGACGACGCCGGGGTTGGCGGCGGAGACCGAGGCGAAGTCCAGGCCGAAGCGCTCCAGGCCGCCGGGCCGGAAGTTCTCGATCAGCACGTCGGCGCGGCGGGCGAGTTCCCGGGCGGCCGCGGCGTCGTCCGCGTCCCGCAGGTCCAGGGCGATCGAGCGCTTGCCGCGGTTGACGCCCAGGTAGTACGTCGAGACCTCGCCGCGCACGGGGGGCATCCACGACCGGGTGTCGTCGCCCTGGGGGCTCTCCACCTTGACGACGTCCGCGCCCATGTCCGCCAGGAGCATGGAGGCGTAGGGGCCGGCCAGGATCCGGGAGAAGTCGGCGACCAGCACACCGGCCAGGGGCCCTGCCTGCGGCGGCGGCTCGGGTGGCAGGTGGGTGTTCGGCATAGGGGTGGGCCTCCATGTCCGCGAGGCGGACGACTGTCCGCTCGTGCGATTCTGGCACGTCACCCGCCGACGTCAAGACCGTCCGGCTCCCGAAAACCGCGGCGTCCTCCCTTGGCCTCGCTCTCCCACTGTCACGCGCGCGGCAACGCGGCCTGCGTCACGTGCGGAACGGTCTCCAGCCGGGCGAAATCGGCACTGATCTCCCCGGCGGCCTGCAGCAGCAGCGGGAGATGATGGTCGAGCAGGTGCTCCACGGACGTCTCGGCGGCGTGCGTGTTCACGTTGAGCGCGGCGACGACCCGGCCGGTCCCGTCGCGCAGCGGCACCGCGACCGACCGGATGCCGCGGGCGAGTTGCTCGTCGGTCAGCGCCCAGCCGCGGGCCCGCACCTGGCGCAGTTCCGCGTCGCGCTCCTCGGGTCCGGGCCGCCAGCGCGGCTCCAGCCCGGACCGGCTGGGCTCCGCGAGGACGCCGTCGACCTCCCCGGGCGCGAGCGCCGCCAGCAGCACCTTGCCGAGCGAGGTCTGCAGGGCCGGGAAGCGCGTCCCGATCTGCACGGCGAGGGTCACGATCTTCGGTACGGCCACCCGGGCCGCGTAGACGATGTCCGGGCCGTCCAGCTGCGCGACGGAGCAGGACTCGCCGGTGCGCGCGGACAGTTCCTCCATGTGCGGGCGGGCCACGTCCCACAGCCCCATCGACCGCACATAGGCCACGCCCAGTTCGAGCACCCGGGGCGTGAGCACGAAGCCGCCCCCGCCGGACGCGGCGCGCACATAGCCGAGTTCCTGGAGGGTGAGCAGGATACGGCGGGCCGTCGGGCGCGCGAGGCCGGTCGCGGCGGCCACCTCGCTCAGGGACATCGCCGGCCGGTGCGGCGCGAAGGCCGTGATCACCTCCAGGCCGCGCGCGAGCGCCTCGATGAAGTCGGGTCCGGTGCCCTCGCGTGGCATGTCGCCTCCAGCTGACGTACGGGATCGGTGGACGATCCACGGGAACGGCCCAGCCTAGCGTCCGGCAGGCGGACGCGAGTTCGGGCCCACCACCGGGCTGCCGGCGGGCCGAACGCCCTCTGTTTCAGCAGGTCACGACGGTCTCTGGCCCTTCCTGCCGCACAGATGGCCGGTCGCCCGCCCGATCACCTCCCCCCAGGCTCCGGCAGGCGGACATGATGCGCAAGACCGCCGAAGAAGGCACGCGGCAACGCCGCGCAACAGGTGCGGACAGATTCCTTGACAGCACCGGCACACGACATCACAGTGACAGAAATTCCAAGTGACCGCTTGCCGGACGGAAGTCCGTTGATCGGCCACGGGCGGCTGCCTGCCATGCCGCACCCCTGGCGAGGAGTGGAGTTCGACGATGAACGAGCAAGCGGAGTTCCCGCCCGGACGACCCGTCCTGCTGCGCGGTGGCACGGTCCTGCCGATGGACGACCGGCGGCAGGTGCTCCACGACACCGACGTCCTGGTCCTCCGCGACCGGATCGCCGCGGTGGGGCCGGACCTCGCGGCCCCGGACGGCGCCGTCGTCGTCGACGCCACCGGCGGCATCGTCATGCCCGGCATGATCGACACCCATCGCCACATGTGGCAGACCGCCATGCGCGGTTACGGCGCCGACTGGACGCTGACCCAGTACTTCGTCTGGTACTACCTGGAATCGGGCCGGCTCTTCCGTCCCGAGGACATCCACGCGGGCAACCTGCTGGCGGCCCTGGAGGCCGTCGACGCGGGCGTCACGACCGTCGTGGACTGGTCGCACGGCCTGCGGACCGTCGACCACGCCGACGCGGCGGTGGACGCGCTGCGCTCCGTGCCGGGCCGCTTCGTCCTCGCCTACGGCAACATCCAGCAGCCCCCCGCCGAATGGACCGCCGCCCCGGAGTTCCGCGACTTCGTGAACCGCCGGATCACCGGCGACGACATGCTCGGCTTCCAGCTCGCCTTCGACGTGACCGGCGACCCGACCTTCCCGGAGAAGCCCGCCTTCGAGGTCGCCCGGGACCTCGGGGTAGCGGTGACCACGCACGCCGGAGTGTGGGGCGCCACCGGCGACGACGGCATCCGCCTGATGCACGACCACGGCTTCATGACCGACCGCACCGTCTACGTCCACGCCGCCTCGCTGTCCGCGGACTCCTACCACCGCATCGCGGCCACCGGCGGGTCGATATCGGTCTCCACCGAGAGCGAGCAGAGCGCCGGCCAGGGCTACCCTCCCACCTGGGCCATCCGCTCCCACGGCATCCCGGTGTCGCTGTCCATGGACACCAGCGTGTGGTGGAGCGGCGACCTGTTCTCCGCGATGCGCACCACCCTCGGCGCCGACCGCGCGCGCGAGCACCACGAGGCGCACGCCAAGGGCGAGACGGTGACGCACTGCAGCCTGCGCGCCGACCAGGTCGTGGACTGGGCCACCCGCGGCGGCGCCCGCACCCTCGGCCGGGACCACGAGCTCGGCAGCATCGAGCCCGGCAAGAAGGCCGACCTCGTCCTGATCAAGAACGACCACTCCCCCGTGTCGTTCCCGCTGCTCAACCCCTACGGCCATGTGGCCTTCCAGGCCCAGCGCGGGGACGTGCACACCGTCCTGGTCGACGGCCGGGTCGTCAAGCACGAGCACCGCCTGGTCGGCGCCGACCTCGCGGCGGCGCGCCGCGAGGTCGAGGGGACGGTGGAGTACCTGCGCTCGCAGCTCGGCGAGGAGGGCTGGGTCCGGGGCATGAATCCCGACGTCCCCGAGACCAAGATCCTCGACAACCCCTACCAGTACACCGACTACCGCAGCGGCTCCACGCACAGCCGCGCCGAGTGACGCCCCGGCCCGGCGGGCCGGCCTGACAGGGCCTGCCCGGGGGCCGGGAGCGAGCTGCCCGGCCGCCGCCCGGCCGCCACCGCGCGGCGGCCGGGTCAGGCGGTGTCGACGGTGGGCGAGTAGAGGTCCATCCACAGCGCGAGGTCGAGGACGCGTTCCAGTCCGTGCCGGGCGGCCTGGGTGTGCTGCGGGGCGTCGTCCTTGACCGCGCGTTCCAGCCACGCCTTGCTGACCAGGTCGAAGACCGGGTGCGAGGGCTTGGTCAGCAGGTCCTTGCCGTTCTGCCGCAGTGCCACGGCGTACCCCGGGTCCTGCGTGGAGGGGTAGGGGCTCTTGACCCGGTCGTACACCGACTGCGGCAGCAGGTCCGCGGTGGCCTCGCGCAGCAGGCTCTTCTCCCGGCCGTCGAAGGACTTCAGCGCCCACGGGGTGTTGTAGACGTACTCCACCAGCCGGTGGTCGCAGAACGGCACCCGGACCTCCAGGCCGACCGCCATGCTGGCCCGGTCCTTGCGGTCCAGGAGGATGCGCACGAAGCGGGTGAGGTGCAGATAGCTGATGCCCCGCATCCGGAACTCGAAGTCGCTCTCGCCGTCCAGCCGTTGCACGCCGGTCATCGCCTCGCGGTAGCCGTCGTGGACGTAGCCCTCCAGATCGAGGGCCTTGGACATCGACTCGGTCAGGACGTTGCCGTCGTCCCCGAAGTGCTGGGCGAAGTGCACCAGCCAGGGGAACGTGTCGGCCCGGCGGGCCTCCTCGTCGAAGAACTGCTGGTAGCCGCCGAAGACCTCGTCCGCCGACTCCCCGGACAGGGCGACGGTCGAGTGCTGCCGGATGGCCTTGAACAGCAGGTAGAGGGAGCTGTCCATGTCGCCGAGCCCCGCGGGGATGTCCCGGGCGCGGATGACCCGGGCGCGTACCTCCGGGTCGGCGAGCTGCTGGGAGTCGAGCACGATGTCCTGGTGCTCCGTGCCGGCCAGTGCGGCGACGTCGTGGACGAACGGCGTGTCGGGGGTGGCCCGCAGCTCGTCCGGGACGAAGTGCTCGGTCTGCCCGACGAAGTCGACGGCGAAGCTGCGCACCTTCTCGCCCACGGCGGCGAGTTGGCGTGCGGCCAGCGCGGTCATCGCCGAGGAGTCCAGGCCGCCGGAGAGCAGGGTGCAGCGCGGTACGTCGGCGACGAGCTGGCGGCGGACGATGTCGTCGAGGAGCTCGCGCACGCGGGCGATCGACGTCTCCTTGTCGTCGGTGTGCCGCCGGGTCTGGAGCGACCAGTACACATGGGTGCGCAGCCCGCCCCGGTCGACCGTCACCACAGTGCCGGGCTCGACCTCGCGCATGCCGTCCCACACCGCGTGGCCGGGCGTCTTGACGAACGCGAACAGCTCGCGCAGGCCGTCGAGGGTGACATGGCGCGCGGCGAGCGGGTTGGCGAGGATCGCCTTGGGCTCGGAGCCGAACAGCACCCCGTCGTCGGTCGGGTAGTAGTAGAAGGGCTTGATGCCCATGCGGTCACGGATCATGACCAGTTTCTCGTCGCGGCTGTCCCAGATGGCGAAGGCGTACATGCCGTTCAGCCGTTCGGCGATCCCCTCGCCCCACTCCAGGTAGCCGTGGAGCACCACTTCGGTGTCCGAGGTGGTGGTGAAGCGGTGGCCGCGTGCGGCGAGTTCCTTGCGCAGCTCGGTGAAGTTGTACGCCTCGCCGGAGTAGACCATGACCGCCGTCCCGCCGTCGGGGTCGTCGGCGGCCATCGGCTGCCTGCCGCCGGGGAGGTCGATGATGGCGAGCCGGCGGTGTCCGAGCGCGGCGGGCCCCTGTACCCAGGTGCCGCGGGCGTCCGGCCCGCGGCAGGCCATCGTCTCGGTCATCGCGTCCACTGTGGCCTGCTCGTTCCGCAGATCCCGCTCGAACGAGACCCATCCCGCGATTCCGCACATGCGTGTGCCTCCGGCTCTGCTGTGCCTTCGTGTTCCGTCGCTTCGCGGCCCGGGGTCCCGCCTGGCGACTCCGCGCCGGGAGCACCATCACTGGGAGTGATGTGTATTAAACACCTATATGTCCGAGTTTCCGTCGGCCAGGGCCATTCGTCAAACGCCGCGCACGACGGCCCCCGGCAGCCGGCAAGCCGGGAAGGTGAAGCCCGCAAGGCGCCTCTGACCTGCGAGGACGTCGACATGCGGTATGCGGCGGCAACCCGTGTGCGCACACACGCACAGCGTCGCGGGCCGATGCGCGGACGTCCGTCCGAGCGAGCGGACGGCGGCGACAGGGGGCGGTGACGGCGGCAGCGAGGTGCTCACCATGCGCGACAGCCGGAGCGCCGCGCCGGATCAGCCGCTCGCGGAGACCAGCGCCCAGACCGACTTCCCCGCCCCGTCGGGCGGCGTCCAGCCCCAGGAGTCACTGAGCGAGTCGATGATGTGCAGCCCCCGCCCCGACTCGGCGAACCAGTCGGGCTCCTTGAGCACGGGAACGCCGGTGCCGGGATCGGCGACCGTGCACAGCACGGAGGTGTCGCGCAGCAGCAGCCCCAGCCACAGCGGCCGGTCGGAGAGCACGCACGTCGCGTCCTCCAGCCCGTAGCGAACGGCGTTGGTCAGCATCTCCGAGACGACTATCGACGCGTTCTCGACGACTCCCAGCATCCCCCAGTCGCACAGCGTGGACCGGGTGAACTGCCGCGCGGCGCCGGCCGCATGGAGATCCCCGCTCAGCCCGCAGGCGGCGAAGCGCGTCCCGGGACCCTCGGGCAGGTCGAAATCGAGGGGGGTCGCCGGGTGAGTCGTCATCGAGTACTCCGCGGAGCGTCGAGGGGGGCGCGGTGTCTACGGACTCCACTATCCCGGTCGGATCCCTACCGGTGCAAGCACATCTGCAATTACAGTCGTAAGTGCAACTGTAAGTACGTCTGCACGTGCAGATGCACGTGCAGAACGCCAAGGAGGCGTACCCATGCGGGAGTTCGAAAACGGCGTCCCGGCCACCGACATCGACGGCGCGGTCTGGCGGAAGAGCCGCCGCAGCAACCCCAGCGGCAACTGCGTGGAGCTCGCCCCGCTGCCGGACGGCGGCGTCGCGATGCGCAACTCCCGCCACCCCGGGGGTCCCGCCCTCGTCTACACCCGCGCGGAGATCGAGGCGTTCCTCGGCGGGGTCAAGGACGGCGACTTTGACGACATGGCCGGCTGACGGTCCATCATCCCGGTGATCCCGGCCGTATCCGCGATCCCCTCGATGACCTGCCCTCCCCCCCTTCGAAGCGCGGCCCCCCGGGCGCGCCGCCCGCGAACACGTGCGGCGCGCCCGGGGATATGGCTGTATTCGCACGCCCATTGGTGGGAGACTGGCTGTCTGCCCAGTCACTCACGGGAGTCGGCATGACCGCGACGCGGCCGAGCAACGAACCGTCGATAAAGCAGTACCTGGAGCACCCGCGAGGTGGTCCGACGGTCCTGCGCATCGTACTGGGCACGCAGTTGCGCAGGCTGCGGGAGGCGTCCCACATCACCCGCGAGGCCGCCGGCGAGGCGATCCGCGGCTCCCACGCCAAGATCAGCCGCCTGGAGCTGGGCCGTGTGGGCTACAAGGAGCGCGACGTCGCCGATCTGCTCACCCTGTACGGAGTGACCGACGAGTCCGAGCGCGCCGACTTCCTGAAGCTCGCACGGCAGGCCAGCACACCCGGCTGGTGGCACCGGTACGGCGATGTCCTGCCCGGCTGGTTCGAGACCCTGGTCGGCCTGGAGGAAGCCGCCTCCGTCATCCGTACCTACGAGGTGCAGTTCGTCCCCGGCCTGCTGCAGACCGAGGAGTACGCCCGCTCCGTGATCCGCCTGGGGCACCCCCGGGCGTCCGGCGTCGAACTGGAGCGCCGGGTCGCGCTGCGCATGGCACGCCAGCGTTTGCTGACCACGCCGGGAGCGCCGAGGCTGTGGGCGGTCGTGGACGAGGCGGCCCTGCGCCGGACGCTGGGCGGCCGGGAGGCGATGCGGGGCCAGCTGGAACGTCTCATCGAGGCGGCGGCCCAGCCGAATGTGACGCTGCAGATCGCGCCCTTCAACGTCGGCGGCCTCGCCACGGCGGGCGGCCCGGTCACGATCCTGCGTTTCCTGGAGCCCGACCTCCCGGACATCGTCTACCTGGAGCAGCTGACCAGCTCGCTGTACCTGGACAAGCAGGAAGACGTCGACAACTATCTGGCCGTCATGGACCGGTTGAGTGCCGAGGCCGAGCCGCCGGCGCGGACGCCCGGCATCCTCGACGACATCCTGAAGCAGCTGGTCTAGTCACCGGTTCCGTCCGGTCCCGGGGCGTGCGCCCCGGGACCCGGCACGGACGGTGCTCCGACCCGTCAGACCTTGCGGCCGACTCCGCCGAACTCGATCCACTCCTGTGTGGCCTGACGGGGCGCCAGGTCGGTGTCGGGCCGCCAGGTGGACACCTCCACCAGACCGGGCTCCAGGATCTCCATCCCGTCGAGGAAGCCGGCCACGTCGTGCTCCTGGCGCACCCGGCCCCAGTTGCCCTGCGTGCTGGCGTCCATGAACTCGGTGACGAAGTCGCGCACCGACTTGTCCTCGCTGACCAGCTGGCACACCACGAGGAAGCTGCCCGGCACCAGACGCTCCGCGACCCGCCGCACCAGGCCCGCCGGGTCGTCCTCATCGGTGATGCAGTGCATGACGGAGACGAAGAGGGCGGCGACCGGCCGGCTGAAATCGATCAGCCGCTCGACCTCCGAGTGCCCGAAGATGCCCTCGGTGTCACGGAAGTCGGCCTGGATGACGGCGGTGTTCTCGTTCTCCTCCAGCAGCGCCCGGCCGTGCGCGAGCACGATCGGGTCGTTGTCGACGTAGACCACACGCGAGGCGGGGTCGATGCGCTGGGCGACCTGGTGCACATTGTCCTGCGTCGGCAGGCCTGAGCCGTGGTCGAGGAACTGCCGGATGCCGTAGTCCCGCGCCAGCACGCCCACCACACGCTGGAGGAACCGCCGGTTGTTCACGGCGAGTTCCTTCGTGCTGGGCACGACCTTGAGCAGTTCCTCGGAGGCCTCGCGGTCGACCGCGTAGTTGTCCTTGCCGCCGAGCAGGAAGTCGTACATCCGCGCGACGCTGGGCGTCGCGGTGTCGATCGCGGTCGGCAGCGGCTCACGTTCCTGGCTCATCCGGCCCCTCACAGTCCTCCCCACGACCCGAACGCAGGGGTTGATCGCGGATCTCCATCCTATGGGCAATCCCCGGTGCCGATCTGTGGTTTTTCCATTCCGCTTGAGCAATTGCCCGCGGTGGAACGGATTCTGAAATGCCTTCAGTCAGTGCGGTACGCGACATTCCACGCACTCGGGCGGGCCCGCGCGGAGCGGCCGGCGCGACGGCCTCCCGACGGCCCCTCCCGGCGGCCGACGCCGGTCGCCGCCGCATGTCGTGCGGCATATCGTCGCTCCCATGGAACTCGATGCGCTGGACCGGGCCCTGATCCGGGAGCTCCAGCACGACGCCCGGCAGACCAACCGGGACCTGGCCGCCAAGACCGGGGTGTCCCCGTCGACCTCGCTGGAGCGGGTGCGGCTGCTGCGCGAGCGCGGGGTGGTCACCGGCTTCCACGCGGCCCTGGACCTCGAGGCCGTGGGGCGCCCGGTCCAGGCCCTCATCGCCGTGCGCATCCGGCCGCCGGCCCGGCCGGTCATCGAGGGGTTCCGCGAATGGGCGGCACGGCTGCCGGAGACCATCGGCCTGTTCGTCACCTCGGGGGCGCACGACTTCCTGATCCACATCGCGGTCCCCGACGTCAACGGCGTGTACGCCTTCGTCATCGACCGCCTCACCGAACGCCGTGAAGTGGCGGACGTGCAGACCACGCTGGCGTACGAGCACGTACGGTCCAGCTCGATCGAACCGGCCGGCCCGGACCGGCGCCGGAAACGCTGAGACCGCAGCTCCGGGTCCGGAGCGCCGCCGCACGAACGGGCAGTGCGGGGGGCGGAATGCCCTACGACGTGCGCCAAGAGACCGCGGGACTCGGGGGCCGCCGAAGGAAGTGCGGCAGCCACGTCACATGGCCGGACACCTGCCTAGCATCTGCCGGGTCCACCGAACGACGTGACAGAAGGACGGAAGACCAGACCATGAACGCCGCACACACCGCATCCCCCGCCGGAGCCGTCGGCTTCTCCCCCGAGGAGATCGACCAGGGCGCACCGACCCGCGCGGCCCGGCTCCGTTGGGTCGTCGTCGTCGACAGCGGCCTTCCGCCGGGGCGGGCCGTCAACGCCGCCGTCTGCGCGGGGGCGGCCACCGCCCTCGCCGTGACCGGGCTCCTCGGCGAGGACGCCACCGACTCCGGGGGCGGCGTCCACCCGGGGCTGCCGTGGGCCGGCTGCACGGTGCTGACCGCCGGCACCGCCGCGCTCCGGGCGATCCGCGCGGCGGCGCAGGCCTCCGCGGACACCTTCGTGGCCGACATGCCGCAGGCGGCCCAGCGCACCCGCGTCTACACCGACTATCTGGACGCGATGGGCAGGACCGCGGCCGAGGACGTCGACTACTGCGCGGTGAGCATCGTCGGGCCGCGCCGTCGCATCGACAGGATCGTCGGCAGGCTGCCGCTGATGCCATGACACCCACGGGACGCGGGACAGCCGGGTCGGCCGGGTCACCGGGTCACCGAAAAACCCGTGGAACGGCGAGGCCGCTGCGCCTAGGGTCGGGGACATGAGCACGCGCGTCTTCCGCATCACCGTCCGTGGCGTCTTCGACGGCCTCAGCCCCGAGCAGCGGGCCGAACTCCTGGCCCGCGCCGGGGACCACGACGTGCTGCACGCGGCCTTCACCCCGGAGGGCCACCTCACGTACGACATCGCCGCCCGCCCCGCGTTCACCTTCCGCTTCCAGGACTCGGGCGAGGCCGAGGAGGACATCCTGGAGGCCACCGAGCGCGCCGAGGAGGCGGCCCGGGAGTGGCTGACCGCACGCGGCTACGGCTTCAAGAACCTCCGCGCCCAGGCCGAGGACCTCTCCCAGGCCCCGCTCGCCAAGCGGCAGCGCCGCGCGGCGGCCACCCAGAACCCCGCCTGACGGCAGGGCCCGGCTACGCCTCGCGCGGCGGGACGTAGAAGGCGGTCGTCGCGGCGACCGCGGCCGCTACGGCGTCCTGGGGCGCGCCCGAGGCGGCGTACGCCTCGCCCCATGCCTCGCTGCTGCGGATCATGCCCGCGCGAACCTCGTCGGACTCCGCGAACTCGGCGGCCTTCTCGGGGCTGACGAACTCGCCGGCCAGGTAGCGCGAGAAGCCGAGGAGCGCGAGGTCCCAGCCGACGCCCACCGCACCGGGCCCGAACTGGTCCCACATGCCGGGCGGGACAACGGCGACGTGCTCGAGTTCGAGGACGGTCCGCTCGTCCTGCTCGGACAGGCGCACCGTCACCTCGCTGAAGCCCGGCGCCTCGCCCATCACCCAGCTGACGCGCAGCAGCCGGGGTGCCTCGCACTGGAGGATCTCCCCGCCCGCGTTGCCCTCCAGCTGGTAGCGGCCGCCGAGGCGCAGGTCACCGGTGACGGGCAGGAACCAGCGCTGGATGCGTTCGGCGGTGGTGCAGGCGTCCCAGACGTCCTCGATGTCCGCGTCGTAGGCGCGGCGGAGCAGCACGGTGCGCGCCTCCTCGCCGGAGACGTCCCGGGAACCCACCTGCCGGTGGGCTTGGTTGATCTGGTCGACGATGTCGCTCATGGTGTCTCTTCCTGTTCCCTCCCGGAGCGGGGGGTGTGCCCCGTCCCCGGCCGTGGTCCCTGCTGCCGTTCCCCGGCGATGCGCCGTTCCCGGCGTCCGCGCGCCAATTCCGTGCCCAGCGCGTCGAGCCGCTGCTCCCAGAAGCCCCGGAAGCGCTCCAGCCAGACGTCGACCTCGCGCAGCGGGGCCGCTTCCACGGCGTAGAGCCGCCGGGTCCCCTCCGCCCGGACGACGGCGAAGCCGTGCTCCCGCAGCACCCGCAAGTGCTGGGACACCGCGGGCTGCGAGATCCCGAACTCCTCGCGGATCACGTCGCTGATGGCGCCGGAGGGCTGCTCACCGGCGGCGAGCAGTTCCAGGATCCGGCGGCGCACCGGATCACCGAGGATGTCGAACGCGTGCACGCGGAGCACTATGCCAGGCTCCACTTATATAAGCAACAACTTATGGATAACCCGGTGACCCGGGGCGGCCGGCCGCCCCGGGTCGTCCCGGTCCGCCCCTCCCCCGCCTCACGGGGTCGCGGGATCGCGCAGGCCGTCGTCGAGCGTGCCGTAGTTGTGCTGCGGCAGCACGTCCGCGTCGTAGTCGGCCTTGACCCAGGTGCCGAGCACCATCTCGGCGGTGATGCCGGGGCCGAAGCCAGCCAGCAGACCGCGGTGGCCGTCGAGCGCGGTTCCCTCGTCGAACATCCGGGCCAGGGCGTCGAGTACGACGCAACTGGCGATGTTGCCGTACTCGGTGAGCGTGGCACGGCTGAAGCGGAACGCCTCCGGGGCGACGCCGAGGAAGTGGCTCAGGTCGTCCAGGATGCGCGGGCCGCCCGCGTGGATGACGTAGAAGTCCAGGGCCGACGCGTTCCACTGGTGCTCCGCGGCCACGCGGCTGAGCACCGGCGCCAGCGGCTCCATGGTGCCGGGCACCCGCTTGTCGAGCTGGAAGTGGAAGCCGGTCTGGCGCACCGCGTAGGAGATCCACGCCTCGGTGTTGGGAATGAGGTACGAGGAGTTGCGCTCCAGGCGCATTCCGGTGCCGCCGTTCCCCCGGACCACGGCGGCCGCGACGCCGTCGCCGAACAGCCCGTTGGACAGCAGCGTTCCGACGCTCAGGTCCGTCGGCTGGTAGCACAGCGAGCAGAACTCGCAGGCCACGATGAGGACATTGGCCTCGGGGTACGCGGTGCAGAAGTCGTGCGCCCGGTTGATGGCCGCGCCGCCCGCGGCACAGCCGAGTTGGGCGATGGGCAACTGCCTTGTGTCGTGCCGGAAACCCATCGTGTTGATGAGCCATGCCGTCAGCGACGGCATCATGAAGCCCGTGCACGAGACGTAGATGATGAGGTCGATGTCCGCGGCGGTCAGTTCCGCCTCGTCCAGCGCCTGGCGCACCACCGCGGGCACGCGCGCCTTGGACTCCTCCTCGTAGATCGCACTGCGCACATCGAAACCCGGATGTTCCAGCACCTCGTCGATCGGGCGTATCAGGTGCCGTTTCCGGACGCCGGTGTTCTCGATGAGCCGGAGGGTCAGGCCGAGTTGCGGGTGGTCCTTGTGCAGCCGTCGTGCCAGCTCAAGCGTCTGTTCGCAGGTGATAACGTTGTCGGGAACCGCGATCACCGGCTTGCACAGAACTGCCATGATTGGCTCCATTCCTGTCCCTCTGGCGGGCAATGGTCCACGCGATGTGTCGCCCCGGCGTATTTCTGCCGGGGCAGACCCGTACTGTCATGGAAATCAGTAGGGAAGTACGGGCGTTTCACCTGCGGCGCCCCAATGGCGCCGGATATGACACGTGGGCCCAAAACGGAGTCGGAAGACACATTCGGACCGGTCACCGTCGGTATGACGTGGTAACTCATTCACTTTCTGGTCCGCCCAACAAAAAGTACGGCAGCGGGACCCGGAGCGCACGTCGGAGGCGGTCGCGCCCCGCACCGCACGGTCACCGCACCACGGCGCCGGCCCCGCCCCGTACGGGCGGAACCGGCGCCGGGGGCACTCGGGGCGGTTTCTACCAGCCCACGTGCAGCGCGACCGGGTAGCGCCAGATCGACGTGGCGCTCCAGCGCACCTCCTCGGCCGGCTTGGCCAGCCGCAGGTCCGGGAAGCGGCGCAGCAGCTCGGTGAAGGCGACCTGCAGCTCCATCGTCGCCAGCGGGGCCCCGAGGCAGTGGTGACCGCCCCAGCCGAAGGTCATGTGCGGGGCACCGGTGCGCTCCAGGTCCAGTTCGTCGGGGCGCTCGAACTTCGCGGCGTCGCGGTTTGCGGTCAGGTACGAGACGTGCACAATGTCCCCGGCGCGGATCAGGACGCCGCCGAGCTCCACGTCCTCGGTGGCCACCCGCGGGATGCCGACACCCTTGCGGAACGGGATGTGGCGCAGCATCTCCTCGATGGCCTGCGGGATCTTGTCGGGGTGCGCACGCAGCGTCGCGAGCTCGCGGGGCCGGGTCAGCAGCGTGTAGGCGATGTTGCCGATCTCGTTCGAGGTCGTGTCCTGGCCGGTGATCAGCAGCACCATGGCCATGACGGTGAGTTCCTTGTCGTTCAGGATCTCGTCGCCGTCGCGGGCCGTCGCCAGCACGCTGATCAGGTCGTCGCCGGGGTGCGCGCGCCGCTGCGCGGTCAGGTCCGCGAAGTACGCGCGCAGATCGGCCTTGGAGCGCACGGCGTCGTCGCGGTTGTCCGGGCTGAAGTCCATCAGCGTGCGGGCGTGGGCGCGCAGCCGCCACCGGTCGTCCTCGGGAATGTCGAGGACCTCGCAGATCGCGGTGAGCGGCAGGGGCGCGGCCAGGTGCTCCACGAGGTCGGCCGGGGGGCCCTCGGCGGCCATCGTGTCGAGGAGTTCGGTGACGACGCGCTCGATGTGCGGGCGCATGCGCTCGACCTGGCGCGGGGTGAAGCCCTTGGAGACCAGGGACCGCAGCCGGCTGCTGTCCGGCGGGTCCATCACGTTGATCGCCTCGTCCTGCACGATCGGCTCGGGGGTCATGCGGGGGAAGTCCCGGCCGACGACGCCGCGGCGGCTGAAGCGCCGGTCGGTCGTCACCGTCCGGACGTCCTCGTAGCTCGTGACGAGCCACGCCTCGCCCTCCCCGTGGGGCAGCTTGATGCGGGAGATCGGTTCGTTCTCCATCAGGTGCTTCAACTGGGGGTCGAATTCGAGGGCCACGGCGAAGTCGAAGGGGCAGTCGTGCGCGGAGGGACCGGAATCCATGCGATGCTCCAGTGAGCCTGGACGTCAGGGAACATCTCACAACAAATCGCCCCCTGGGTCCTCACGGCCACCGCAGGAAGCCCATCCGGGGGACCCGCACCGGACGGCCCGGCGTGGCGCGCCCCGGGCCGCCTGCGGCCCACCGTGTCAGGAACGCCGGCGGGGCTTGCCCTGCTTGCCGCCGCGGCTCGCGCCGCCCTTGGCGCCCCCGGACGCACCGCGCGGGCTCTTGCCGCCGGCCCGGCCGCCACCCGCCTTCTGCGCGGTCTTCCCCGTGGCCTTTCCGGCCGCGGGCTTGCGCCGGGCCGCGCCGGCGTCGGGGCGCTGCTCCTTCGCCTGGGCCGTCGCGTCGGGGCGGCGGCCCCGCGTGCTGTTGACGGTCCGGCCGCGGACGACGCCGATGAAATCCTCGACCAGGTCCGTCGTCGCGTCCTCGGGCCACGACAGCGCGACACGCGACTGCGGGGCGTCGACGAGCGGACGGTAGGTGAGGTCCCGGCGGTGGTGGAGCCGGGCCAGGGACTGCGGGACGACCAGCAGCCCCACGCCCGCCGCCACCAGCTCGACGGCGTCCGCGGTCGTGGCCGGGCGCTCGATCGCGGGCCGGCCGGGGGGCCGCTCCCAGTCGAGGGTGTCGTCGAGGGGATGGAAGAGCACCTCGTCGGCCAGGTCGCCGGTGCTCACCTCCTCGACCCCGGCCACGGCATGGTCCTTGGGGACCACGACCACGGTCGTCTCGGTGTAGAGGGGGATCGCGCTGAGGTCGGTGCCGTCCACCGGGAGCCGTACGAAGCCCGCGTCGGCGCCGCGGCCGCGCAGCAGTCCCGTGACCTCGGCGGAGGGGACCGCGACGAGTTCCAGAGGGACGGCGGGGAACCGCTCCTGCCAGACCCTCACCCACTTGGCGGGTGTCACGCCCGGAACGTACGCGAGCCTGAACTGGGGGGATGCTTCCGAGCCTGTCACCAGGACAGGCTACCCGGGCCACGGCCGGGACGGCCCGTCCACGCGGTCGGGACAGCCCCGCGGGATCGATATCCTGGACGTATGACGTCGCACCACAGCACCCAGACCATGAAGCCCGCCACCGCGGCCAAGAAGCTGGGTGTGTACCTCGAGGCCACTCCCGCCGAGTTCCGGGAAGGCGTCGTCTCGCGCGACGAGCTGAACGCGCTCCAGGCCGACCCGCCGGAGTGGCTGCGGGACCTGCGGCGCGACGGGCCGCACCCCCGCCCGGTCGTCGCGGCCAAGCTGGGCGTCTCGATCGCGGGCCTGGCCCGCGGCGGCGTCACCGAGCCGCTCACGACCGAGCAGATCGACGCGCTGAAGCAGGACGTCCCCGAGTGGCTGGTGAAGGAGCGCGCCACACAGGCGGAGGTCCGCAAGGAGGCGGCGCGCCTGAAGGAGCGGGACGCCGAGCGCGAGGAGCGGGCGAACCGGTCGCGCTGACCCGAGGGTCCCAGGGGTCCCGGGGGGCGCTCCCCCCGTCACGCGGAGGTGGGGAGCGATCCGCCGGCGACGAGGTCGAGCAGGCCCGGGAAGCGTTCCTGGACGTCGTCGCGGCGCAGCGAGACCTTGCGGCTGTTGCCGTAGTTGACCTGGCGGATCAGGCCGGCCTCGCGCAGGACCCGGAAGTGATGGGTCATGGTCGACTTGGAGATCGCGAGGCCGAAGGACGCGCACGTGCGCTCAATGCCCTCGGACTCCCGGCACAGGTCCTCGACGACCTTGCGGCGCAAGGGGTCCGCCAGGGCGGCGAAGACGGAGCCCAGATCCATCTCCCCGATCTCGGGGTGGCCTTCGGCGTCCGGCATGTTCCCTCCTGGTCCCCTTCTGCCCCGGATACGACAATCACCATACCTCAGGGGTATGTGCGGCCTGCGGGGCGAGCTATCAACATATGCGGACCTTCCCCGAGGTCGGCCGACATCCCGCTTCCGTGGTCCGGCGCACCGTCAACTCCGCACCGGACAGCGGAAATCAGCCACCACCGGCCCCGCCCTGACCGAGCCGCGGGACGGCGGAGCGAACGGGGGGCCGACCGCGATATGGTGCGCCCCGGGAGGGGCCTCGGCGTGCGGTGCCGGAACGCCCAGGGGAGGGATGTGCCATGGGCGCACCAGACGCCGCGATCCAGCGGGCAGAGCGGGCACTCGGCGTCGCCTTCCCCGAGGACTACCGCTCCTTCCTCTCCGACCCGGGCTCCGTGGCCCGGCACTTCCTCCCCGCCGGCGACTTCCTGACGCTGTGCCCGGTCGGCGACCTCCTCGGCCTCAACGACGCGGCGGGCCCGGCCGGCCGTCTGCCCGGCGCCGTGGTCATCGGCGGCGACGGCTGCCGCGAGCTCCTCGTCTACGACTTCCGGCAGCAGCCACCCCCGCTGCTCCTGATCGACTCCGCGACCGCCGCCTGGTCCGAGGGCCTGCGCCAGGCGGCCACACTGACGGAGTTCCTCACCCACTTCCCCGAACACGGCTGGCGCTGGCAGTAGGCGGTGCGAGTGCCTGGCGGCCCGGCAGACCCCCGTCGACCGGAAAGCCGATCACGGCGGCCGCGTCCGCGACGGCCGTGAAGGACGCGGTGCCGTTCAGCGCGCGAACCGTCCACGTACTTGGCGCGCCAGGCGTCGATGTCGACCGGCGTCCCGTAGTACTGCTCTGCGAGATTGCGGAACGCCTCGGGTGCCGGGTCGGTCAGCAACCGGAAGAGCCGGTCGGCGCCATCGGGATCCGCGGACCCCTCAGGGAAGTCGATCCCGCCCGCGTGCCGGCGGTCGTCGTCCGACGCCCTGACCGTCCCGGTCCCCGACCCTGTGGGGCCGAAGTACCGCTCGCCGTAGTCCGACACATGGTGTGGTCGATCCGCTACTCCCCGGAAGGGGTTCCCGGTGGGGCGCCCGCGAGCCCGCGGCGGGCGTCGCCGCAGGCGTGCAGGCGCGCTGCGACGTGCGCGGGCATCAGGGGTGCGTGGGCGCTGAGGATCTCCAGGAAGGACTCGGTCACCGGGTCCGGGGTGGTGCGGGTGTATCCGGTCAGCCGGCGGAGCACAGGCGGGTCGGGGCGCAGGACGAGGCCGCCGAAGTGCGGCGGGATGGTGTTGGCCGGGACGAAGGTGGGCCCCAGGCCGGCGGCGGCGTACTCGACGGCCGACGGCGCCTGCTCGGTGCGCACGGCGATCCGGGGCCGGAATCCGGCGGCGGCGCAGGCGTCGTCGAGGATGTCGGAGAGGCCGCTGTCGGGCGTGAAGTGGACCCATTCGCGTTCCGCGAGGTCGCCGAGCCGGACGTCCGGTGCGCGGGAGGCGGCGGCCCGGTCGCCGGCGTCGGTGACGACCAGGAACTCCTCCGCGCCGATGGGCCGCGCGGGGCCCTCCCAGTCCTCGGGCAGGGGTCCCACCGCGACGTCCGCCTGGCCGGCGGCCATGGCCTGCGCGAGATCGTCCCATCTGCGGTGCTCGAACAACCGGACCCGCACCTCCGGATGTGTGCGGCGCCAGCGGCCCAGCACCGCGGGCAGTACACCGGAGCTGACCGAGTAGAGCGTCGCGAGATGCAGCTCGCCGGTGGCGACGCCCGCGGCACGCCGGGCGGAGGTGGTGGCCCGGCCCGCCTCCGCCAGGGCCGCACGGGCGTGCGGCAGCATCGACCGGCCGGCCGGGGTGAGCCGGACTCCGCGGGGCAGCCGTTCCAGCAACGGCCCGCCCACTTCCCGTTCCAGTGCCCGGAGTTGGTGCGACAGCCCCGGCTGCGAGATGTGGAGGCTCTCGGCTGCCCGGGTGAAGGACCCCTCGTCCACGATGGCCACCAGATATTCCAGCTGGCGCAGCGTTGCCATGCATTCAGGATATCGAAGGGATGCAAAACCTCTCTTGGACTTATGGCCGGGACCGGGCGAGGCTGGAGGGCGTAAGGCGATCCACGCGGTGCCGGTACGGCCCGGCGGCCGGATCGCACCTTCCGAGACCTCATCGGCACTGGAATTCCCAGGGAGGCACTGTGCCGCTCACATCTTCCGATCCGATCGTCGTGGGAAACATCGCTCTGTCCTTTCACCGTGCCGCCGCTGCCGTCGTCCGCCGCGCCCTGGAGTCCCACGGGCACCGGGTGGCGGGCGCCGAGGGCGTGCACGAGGAGATGTTCGGTCTCCTGGAGCACGGACGGGTCGACGTGCTGGTGTCGGCGTGGCTGCCGTCCAGCCACGGCCGGTACCTGTCCGGCTTCCGGGACCGGGTCCAGGTGCTCAGCCCGCACTACCAACCGCACTGTGTGTGGGCGGTACCGCGGTACGTCCCGTTCGACATGGTCGGTGAGGTGTCCGATCTGGTCCGGCCCGAGATCGCGGGCCGTATGACGAAGGCCATCGACGGGATCAACCCCGGCGCCGGCATCAGCCGCTTCTCCGCCGCGATGGTGGGGGCGTACGGGCTGGACAAGGCCGGATACAGGTTCACGCCGGGCGCCGAAGGGGATTTCGTGGCCCGGGTGGGACGCGGTATCGCCGCCGGCGAATGGTTCGTGATCCCGCTGTGGCGTCCGCAGTTCCTCAATCGCCTGCATCACCTCCGGCCGCTCGAAGAGCCCAAAGGGCTGCTGGGAAGCGTGGACGACGCCTGCCCGGTCATCCGCAACGACGCCCTGGAGCGCGTCGGCCCCGAGGCCGTTGCCCGGCTGGACGCCCTGGCCCTGGGCAACGACGGCGTCGAGGAGATCGACGCCTTGATCAACGTCGACGGGCTGAGCCCGCTGCAGGCCGCCGACCGCTACCTGGCCGCGCACCCCCGCGAGGTCTCCCTCTGACACGGCCCCCGGTACCCGGGCCTGTCCCCCACCGAACTGGAGTCACCCCCATGAACGCGACGACCATGCGAGCCGTCGGCTACCTCAAGAACCTCCCGATCGACGACGAGAGCAGTCTGATCGACCTCGAACTGCCCGTTCCGAAGCCGGAACCGCACGATCTGCTGGTGAGGGTCGAGGCCGTGGCGCTCAATCCCGTCGACTTCAAGATGCGCCAGAACAGCGATCCCGGCGCCACGGCGAAGGTGCTCGGCTGGGACGCGGCAGGCACGGTCGTCGCGGTCGGTGAGGAGGTGCGGCGGTTCGGGGTCGGCGACAGCGTCTACTACGCCGGTGCCATCGACCGTCCCGGCACCAACTCCGAGTACCACGTGGTCGACGAACGCATCGCCGCCCTCAAGCCGGCGACCCTCTCCTTCGCCGAGGCGGCCGCGCTGCCGCTGACCTCGCTGACCGCCTGGGAAGGGCTGTTCGAGCGGCTGGGACTGGAGAACGGGGCCATGAACCAGGACGGCGCCCTGCTCGTCACCGCGGCGGCCGGCGGCGTGGGAGCCATGGTCGCCCAGCTCACCCGCGCGCTGACCAGCCTCACCGTGATCGGCACCGCCTCGCGCCCCGAGACCGTCGACTTCGCCACCCGCATGGGCGTGCAGCACATCGTGAACCATCACCAGCCTCTGGTACCGCAGCTCGCCGAGGTGGCACCGGACGGGATCACCCACGTCTTCAGCACGACCAACACCGACCGCAATCTGCCCGACTACGCCGAGGCGCTGAAGCCCTTCGGCCACATCGTCGCCATCGACGACCACGACAGCCTGCGCGTCGGTCTGCTCAAGCCCAAGTGCATCGCCTTCCACTGGGAGTTCATGTTCTCCCGGCCACTCTTCCGCACGCCCGACCAGGACCGGCAGCACCACATCCTGACCCAGGTCGCCCGGCTCGTGGACGCGGGCATCCTGAGGACCACGGCGAACAGGGACCTGGGACCGGTCAACGCGGCCAACCTCCGCGAGGCGCACCGCGTCCTCGAATCCGGCTCCACGGTCGGCAAGGTCACCCTCACCGGGTTCTGACGACCGCGGGGGAAAGGGGGGGCTACGGCGCGAGGAGCGCGCCCGCGAGGGTCCTGGCGAGCCAGTCCTCGTACTCCTCGACGCTCCATTCGCAGACGTCGACGAACCGTTCGTACACCTCGATCGAGGTGAGGGCGTAGGCCTCGTCGGCGGCCCGGTCGGCGGTCAGGCCCGGGCGCAGGGCGCCCACTTCGGCCAGATGCCCGGTCAGTTGGCGGCTGCCGGTGCGGCGCTGCCGCTCGGTGTCGGCGAGCAGGTCGCCGGCACCGGCGCCGCCCGCGGCGGCCGCGGCGCGCAGCACGCGGTGGACCGGCCCGATCCGGCCGAGGATCGCGACCGCCATCGCCGCGTACCTGGCCAACTTCCTTTCCGGGTCGGGCTCTTCGACGATCGCCTGCACCGCGGGGCGTTCGCTCTGCGGGACCTGCCGGCCGTCGCCGGCCAGCGTGACGTCGTACACGAGCTTGACCAGGGCCGGTTTGCCGCCCGGGCAGGTGGCGTACAGCGTCTGCACGGCGACGCCGGCGGCCGCGGCGACGCCGCTCATCGTGGTGGCCGCGAAGCCTTGCTCGACCATCAACGCCCGCGCGGCCTCGGCGATCCGCAGCCGGGTCGCCTCGGCGTGCTCGCGCCGCAACTCGCTGTTGTAGCGCCGCTTGTGAGTGCCTTCCATCGGGGTTCATCGTGCCATACGATTCACAAGACGCGTCTCTAATGAAAAGCTGGATGTCCAGCCAAACAGGGGTGGGGCCATGCGTACCGTCGTACTGGAGATCGTCCGTGGCGGAGCGGCGACGCTGCTCGGGCTCTACGCGGGGGGCGTGTTCTTCGCCGTGATCGCGCCGTCCGTCGGACGGCTCCCCGGCCCGGTGTACGTGCCCTACTGGAAGGCGCTCAACACCGACTACGGCCGGGTGATGCCGCCGTTCCTCCTCACCTGCCTCGCGCTGCTCGTCGCGACGTGCGCGCTCTCCTACGGGCGGGGCAGGACGGCATTCTGGCTCAGCGTGGCCGCCACGGTGCTCGTGCTCGCCACGATCGTGCTGACCGTGACGCAGATGGAACCCCTCAACCGCCTTGTCGACGGCTGGAGTCCCGACGACGCGCCGGCCGACTTCGCCGCCGTCCGCGGCCGCTGGCTGGCCCTCCACACCGTCCGCACGGTCCTCGCGGTGCTGGCCTTCGTCAGCCTCCTCACCGCACAGGGAACCGACCGGGCGAAGCCGCCGCACACCCGTCCGGCCACGGCGGTCGTCGGCGTCGGCGTCGCGCGGTAGGCGACAGCCCGTCAGAACTCCAGCTCGACGTAGTCGATGTCGGTGAACTCGACGTTCAGGCCCTGGGCGCGGCGGCCGCGGTCCTTGAAGTAGATCTCCTGGAGGCCCTCGGCCGCGATGGCGCGCAGTTGCTGCTCGGTGGCCCCGGCGTCCTGGGCGGCGAAGAGGCGGGCGGCGTAGGCGGGCGGCAGGGACTGGGTGATGAGGCGGACGCGGCTGTCGTCGGTGGAGCCGGGCGCGGCGGTGAAGCCGAAGCGGGCGCGGGTCTCGATGACGATGCCGCCGGTGGTGGCGGCGCGCTTCTTCGCACGCTCGCGGACGCGGGGCTGCCAGCGCTCGCGGACGGCGTTCTCCAGCCGGGCCGCGAGGTCCTTGCGGGGATGCTTCAACTGGCCCGTGACGTAGCGCTCGACGGTGCGCTGGGAGATCCCGAGGAGGGCGGCAACGGCACGGGTGCCCTTCTCGTGCTTGACGAGGAAACGCATGCGCGACGGGGCCGACTTGGGGAGGGGGCGGGTGAAGGTCGCCGCGCTCGCCTTGTCGAGGCTGTCGCCGAGGACGCCCATGGGTGCTCTCCCTACTCGCCGTCGGCGGCGGCGTCGGTGCCCTTGATGTGGCGGGCGGGATTGTGCCCGTCCTCCAGGAGTTCGGCGGCCCACATCAGCGACTGGGTGCCCTCGTGCTTGACCATGCCGGGCGAGACCCCGAGGCGGAAACCGCCCGCCAGGGGCTTGCCGTCGGCGCTGTACGGCAGGAAGTCCAGGGGGCCGGGGCCGTCGGACAGGTAGACGGCGCAGTCGGAGAGCACCGCGATCGGGTGCAGGCCGACGGCGGCGAGCCTGAGCATCTTGCGGTGCATGTTGACGCGGGCGGTGGCGATGACGGCGGCGCGGATGTCGGGGCGCCAGGTGGGGCGTTCGAGGGCCGGCCAGCGCTCGCCGGGCCGGTAGCCGGCGCCCTGGGGACGTTCGCGGAGCTTGCCGATGCCGCCCTTGACGGTGGCCTTGATCGCCGACAGCAGCGCGACCCGCGCCGGGTCGGTCCGCTTGTGGCACTCCATCGCGGCCAGGAACTCGCCTTCCGGCATGCCCGGGACCACGCCCAGTTCGCCCATGGTGGCCAGATAGGCGTCGCGCAGCCGCGTGTACCAGGCGTCGAGGTACGGCCCGTGCTCGGGCCGTACGTACGCCTCCAAGGGGGCGACGCCGTAGCCGAGTTCGGCGGCGTAGGCCACCGTCGGCGTGGCGTACCAGGCGGGGCCCTCGGGGCGGCCGCCGTGCGGGGTGAAGGGGCTCGGCAGCCGCGGGTCGAGGTCGAGGCCGGACAGGTCGACCAGCCAGCACCCGGGCAACGACTTGTCGAAGGCCGGTGCCTTCACGTGCACGGGCTCGCCGAGCCCCACGCTGAGCCGGTTCGCGGCGGCGGCGAAGGCCATGTTGACGTCGACGCCGACGGCGTACGGCTGCGCGCACTCGGCGTCGGTGAGGAGTTCCGGGTCGCGGATCCAGTCGTACGCCTCCTCGTCCAGCACCTGGTCCGGGGTGCGCTGGTGGCCGCGGGGGTGGAGCGCGGCGACGACGGGGTGCTCGTCGGGGGCCTCGGGCGGCGCGGGGTCGGCCGGACCGGTGAGCGCGCCGGGGTTCGGCGCGGAGACCCATGCCCCGGTCGCCGGGTCCTTCACCGCCCGGGTGGGCGGGCGCAGGGCGGTCATCAGCTCCAGCCCGGACACGGCGGTCGAGCCGCGCGGGGTCAGCACACGGGAGGCGTAGGCGGCGAGCATCTGGGCGAGTTCGGGCGCCGGCAGGCCGGCGGCAGCGCCCCACGACCTCGTGTCCAGCGCCCCCCACGGCAGGACGGCCAGCTGCACGCACTGGCGCCGGCCGCCCTCCGCGGGCCGGAACACCCGGGCCCACGGGCCGAAGCCGCGCTGGGTCAGCTGCCATCCGGCCCGCGTGATCCGCCGCACGACCGCGTGGTCCGCGGGCAGCCTCAGGCCGCGGCGGTCCTCCAACTCCGCTGGCAGGCCGAGTCGTTCGGCCGCCGCGGCGGTGAGCACGATCAGCGGGTCGGCGTCCTTGCCGTTGCGGTGCAGCCGCGCCGCGCCGAGACGTGCCTCCGCGAGCGTCCACTCCACCAGGGACGGGATGTCCTGTGCCGGGCAGGTGAGCACCAGGCCGCCGGCTCCGTACGCCGATCCGTCGCCGTCCAGCACCGCCAGCGGGCCGTTCACGAACCGCGGGTCCGGCGCCTCCTGTTCGGCGCCCCGGGTGGGGCGTCCCGCCTGCGGCGCCCGCGCGGCGGGGGCGGTCGGCGCCTGCGGCTGCCGTTCCGGCTCAGGCTCCGGCTGTGGTGCGGGCTGCGGCTGCGGTGCCGCGTCCTGCGCGAGCTGCCCGGCGATGCCGTCCAGGAGCTTGGCGTACGCGGCCCGTGTGGCACCCTGCGGTTCGCTGCGGCCGGCCTCCCAGCCGGCCACCGTGGTGCGGGTGACCTGGAGCGCCTCGGCGATCTCGGCCTGGGTGAGGCCGTACGCGGTGCGCAGCCGGGAACGTTCGGCGGGCTCGGGGAGGACGGTGCGGCGGGGCCCGGTCCGCAGGAGGGCGTCGACGGGGTCGGGGCGCTGGGACTTCGTCATCGCGTCATGCCTCCCCGGAACGGTGGACGTCGCGCGGCGCGGCGTCGAGGAACGTGCGCAGGTGCTGGCCGGTGAGGATGCGCGCGGGGTTGCGTCCCGGGGGCAGCGGCAGCCGGTGGCCGAGTGCCCACTGGAAGCGGCGGGCCGGGGCGAGGTCGAAGACGAAGCGGCCGTCCGCCGCGTCGTCGCAACGGCTCCCCCGGATCTCGAAGGCGCCGACGCACACCCCTCCGTCGACGAAGGCGAGCAGGAAGTCGCCGTGCGTGGCGACGGTGCGCGCCGCGAAGCGCCAGCCGCGCCCCGCGCCCTCCGCCACGGTCCGGCCGTCGCGGAGCGACTGCCGGACGTCGACCGCAAGCATGTGCTCCTCCGACTCCGACCGGGGGCGGGCTGTTCGGCCGTTCCGGCCGGTTCACCCGCGTAACGACGGACTTTATCAGCCGATAAAGCCCGTCGCGATCATGCCGGCGCGGAGCCGCCCGGTGTGTCGCAAGGGCTCCTCAGAAAACGATCGTCCAGCCCTCGCGCCCGGCCTGCTCCGCGGTGTAGGAGACGCCGTGCACCTTGCGGCCGTCCGCGTCGAGGAGGGTGATCGCGCCGCCGCGGTTGCCCAGTTGGAGCGGGGCGGCGAGCGTGACGGCCAGGGCCGCGCCGGCCGGGAGCGGTCCGGCGGGCACGGCGCAGCCGTTCTTCAGGCGGTCGAGCAGGGTCCAGCCGGCGAGGTCGACCGGGACGGGCGAGGCGTTGAGCAGCGTGACGGTCTCCGTCTCGGGGGCGGGACCGGGCGGATTGGCGAGGGCCGCCACGATACGGACGCGCTCCTCGCCCGCGCCGGGTCGCGGGCCCGCGTCCTCCAGGGCGTGGCCGGTGATGTCGTCGGTGTGCCAGGCCTGACTCTGGAAGGCGAGGAAGATGCCGACCCAGCGCGGCTCGCCGGGGAAGCGGATCAGGAGGCCGCCGTCCTGCCAGACGCCGTCGTCGCCGCGGAACCGGCCGCTGTTGCCCTGGTTCATATGGATGTCGTGCACGCCGTTGCCGGGCAGGAAGCCGAACACCTTGTCCTTGACGCCCGGTTCGGGGCCCCAGCGCTCGCCGAAGACGTACAGCCGCGCGTCCGGGTCGGCGACGGCGCGCCGCACGTAGTGGTCGAGGAGGTCGGCGAGGTCGTTGTCGGGGCCCTCGGCGTCCGGCGGCAGGGTGCGCATCCGCGCGGGGTCGAGGAGATTGCCGCGGATGTAGTCGAGGTTGGCGCCGCCGGGACCGGCGGGGAGGGTGTTCCAGCCGCTTCCGAGGTCACCGAGGGGCCCGGTGAGGGGGTGCCGGAGGTCGTCCTCGACGAGGTAGAGGAGTTCGGAGGGCTCCTCCTGGGACCTGACGTTGACGGCCGCGCGGTAGTGGGTGCCGCCGTCGTCGGTGAGGTGGATCTGGTAATGCGGGGTGTCGGAGGCACCCTCCCGGCGGACGCCGGTCGCGCGGGCGACCAGGACTCCGTACGACTTCAGCGGCATCGGGTTCTGCTCCTTGCGTGGGGCGACCGCGCGCGCTGTGCGCCGGACGGCCCCAGTGTCGCAGCGAGGCAGCGGCCCGCGCGGCGAAACCTCCCGTTCCGCCCGGGAGTTCACCGTACGGACGCGGCCGGGGGGCGTTCGCGCAGGGCGCCGTACCCGAAGAAGTACGCCGGGAGCCGCCGCAGCCGGCGCGAGCCGGCGAGCGCGTTGGCCACGCGTCGACCGCGCGCGGCGCTGCCGAACGGCGGCTCGCCGCGCAGCACGGGCGCGATGACCCGGGCGTGGGCGATCCGCTGGAGGGTCTGGGTGGCGGCCGTGGTGGGCCGCCTGCGGCGCTGCACGGCGCGTACGTCGCGCAGGCCGACGCCGCCGCGGCGCAGGGGCTCGACGAGATGCCGGGCGGTGGCCACGGCGTCCTCGACGGCGAGGTTGATGCCGATGCCGAAGACCGGGGACATCGCGTGCGCGGCGTCGCCGATGCACAGCAGTCCGGGGCGATGCCAGCGGCGCAGCCGTTCCAGGCGTACGTCGAGGAGCTTGACCTCGTCCCAGGAGCGCAGGGCGCCGGTGCGGTCCCCCAGCCACGGCACGGCGGTGGCGTAGTCGGTGAGGAAGCGCTCCAGTCCGCCGGCGCGGCGCTCGGCGTCGCTGCCCTTGGGGATGAGCGCGGCGCACTGCCAGTAGTCGCCGCGGTCGATCATCGCGGTCAGGAAGCGGTCGCCGGCGCCGCCGACGAGACCGTGCGGGTCGCCCTCGTGCCGGGGCAGCCGGAACCACCAGGCGTCCATGGGGCAGTCGTAGCGGCGCAGGCCCAGTTCCGGCCGGGAGCGCGCCAGTGATCCCCGGCCGTCGCAGGCGACGGTGAGGTCGGCGCGCAGCTCGCCGGTGCGTCCCTCCGGGGTGCGGTAGCGCACCCCGGTGACGCGGCCGCGCTCGATGAGGAAGGAGGTCGCCTCGGTGTTCATCCGCAGGTCGAAGGACGGCTCGCGCCCGGCCTCGTCCGCGAGGAGTCCGAGCAGGTCCCACTGGGGCACCATCGCCACGTAGTTGTAGGGGCCGCGCAGCACTTCGAGGTCGGCGACGGTGACCAGCGACCCGTCGGTCCCGACGGGCAGCTGGAGGGTGCGCACCCGGCGCTGCGGCAGCGCCGCGAAGCGTTCGGCGAGACCGAGGTCGTCCAGCAGGGCGAGGGTCGAGGGATGCACGGTGTCGCCGCGGAAGTCGCGGAGGAAGTCGCCGTGCTTCTCCAGCACGGTGACCTCGATCCCGGCACGGGCGAGCAGCAGGGCGAGCACCATGCCCGCGGGGCCGCCGCCCACCACACAGCACGTGGTCCGTTCCATCGGCGCCCTGCCCCTCTCCGGCAGTGCACAGACACTGCCATATCGGTACATAATATTCCTATTGTGATCACAGCCTCGCGCGCCGGTCCCGACGCGCGAGCCCCACGTTCCGGAGGCACGATGAGCCGGCAACCGGTCCTTCTCCCCTACGCCGACCCGGCCTTCGTGGCGGACCCCTTCCCGTTGTACCGGGAACTGAGCCAGGAGGGCCCCGTACGGCGGGCCGTCATCGCGGGCGGTGTCGAGGCCTGGCTGGTGACACGCTTCGAGGACGGTCTCGCCGCCCTCTCCGATCCCCGGCTGAGCAGCGACGTCCGCGACGCGTCCGACCCCCGCCTCATGCGGATGCTGCCCGTCACGGAGCGCGAGTCGATGCTGAGCAGCATGCTGCGCTCCGACCCTCCCGACCACACGCGTCTGCGGCGGCTGGTCTCGAAGGCGTTCACCGCCCGCCGCATCGCCGAGCTGCGGCCGCGGATCCAGGAGGTCACCGACCGCCTGCTGGACGCGATCGTGCCCGAGGGGCGCGCCGACCTCGTCGCCGACTTCGCGCTGCCGCTCCCCGTCACCGTGATCAGCGAGCTGCTCGGGGTGCCGTCCACCGAGCAGGACGACTTCCAGCGGTGGACCGACGAGATGATCATGCGCGGGGCGGAGCCGCCGGACCCGGCGAAGGTCGACGCGGCCTGGCGGGAGATGCGCGCCTACCTGGTCGGCCTCCTGGACGACAAGCGCGCCCGGCCCGGCGACGACCTGCTCAGCGCCCTCATCACCGCCCGGGACGAGGAGAACCGGCTCGACGAGGACGAGCTGATCGCCATGTGCTTCCTGCTGCTGGTGGCCGGCTACATCACCACGGTCAACCTGATCGGCGGCGGCGTGGCGGCACTGCTCGCCCACCCGGAGCAGCTGCGCATGCTGCGGGACGACCCGGAACTGCTGCCCGGCGCCATCGAGGAGTTCCTGCGCTGGGACGGTCCCGTCAGCCCCGGCATCGCGCGCTTCGCGCGGGAGGACGTCGAGATCGCGGGCACGGCCGTTCCGCGCGGCGCGACCGTCCTGATCGCCTCCGCCATCGCCGACCGCGACCCGCAGCGCTTCCCCGACCCGGACCGGCTCGACATCACCCGCGGCGACAGCGCCCACCTGGCGTTCGGCCACGGCATCCACTACTGCCTCGGCGCCCCGCTGGCCCGCCTGGAGGGCCAGATCGCGATCGGCACGGCCTTGCGCCGCCTCCCCGGGCTCGCGCTCGCCGTGCCGCCGGAGGAGATCCGCTGGCGGATGGGCGGACTGCGCGGGCCGTCATGGCTGCCGGTCACGTTCACGGCCGGTGCCCCCGAGGAGGCGGGCCGGGAGGCCGGGGTCGCGGCGTCGTAGCAACCCCCACCGCCACGCCGGGGCATGCGGGCGGAAGTGCCTCGATAGGCGGTATCGATCAAGCGATAAAAAGCCGCATTTGGACACGCGGAGGGCCGGGACCTCAGGATTTTCTGCGTGCCCCACACCACGGACGACGAACCCGCCGTGTCCGGGAGTCGGGGCCGAATCCGAGGTGTTCCCGTGCTGCTCCCGCGCGTTCCCCCACCCTGCGCCGTGTCCGGATCCCGCCCCACGACGGGCCGCGATCGGGAGAGGCGGCGCCATGGCGACTAGCCCGCCCGAGACCACCGTGACCGCGCAGGCCCCGGCCCGCCCCGCGGACCGGGCGCCGGCCCGGTGGTGGCGCACCACGGAGCCGCGGCCGGCGCGGCGCACGGTCGTGTCGGCCGCCGTCACCACCTCGTTGGGACTGGCCGTCGTGGTGGCCCTGGGAACGCTCCTCCACCAGACGGTGCTGATACCGCCGCTCGCGGCCACGACGGCCATCGTCACGGCCACCCCCGGCTCGCCCCTCGCGCAGCCGCGCCACGTCTTCGGCGGCCACCTGCTGTCCTGCCTCGTCAGCTTCGTGGTGCTCGCCTTCGGCTGGCACGGCCCCTGGGCGGCCGCCGTGGCCTGCGGCATCGCCTGCGGGCTCGTCCTCGTGCTCAAGGCGGCCCACCCGCCCGCGATGGCGACCGCCGTCATGATCATGCTCACGAACCCGCCGGCCCATCTCTTCGTGCCCCTGCTCGCCGCCGGACTGGCCCTGCTGGTCATGGCGCAGATGGCCTCGTCCCGCCTGCAGCGAGAGGTCTACCCCACCACGTGGTGGTGAGCCACCGCGACACGGAGTGGGGCGGCGCACCTGACCTGCGGCCGCCCCACTCCGCCCCGTGTGCCGGTCAGCGCACCGTCCGCGCCGCCTGCTCGATGACGCGGGCGACGGCGTCCGGGTGGGACACGGTCACGGCATGGGAGGAGCGGACCGTCTCGATGTGGGCGTGAGCGCGCTGGGCCATCCAGACCTGCAGCTTCGGGGGGATGATCCGGTCGTTGGTGCCGACCAGGGCCCAGGAGGGGATCGTCTTCCAGGCGGGTTCACCGGAAGGCTCGTGCAGGGCCGTGCCCGTCCCCGGCCGCTGCGTGACCGCCATCAGGCCGGCGGTGCTCGCCGGGACGTCCGCGCCGAACGCCTGACGGAACTGGGACTGGTCTATGGACAGGTCCACGTCCTTGGAGCCGTCGGGATTCGTGATCGGGACGGGCCGGAGCACCTGCCCGATGACACTGCCCGGGAACTTGCCCGCCAGATCGTCGGCGCTCTCGCCCTTGTCGGGGAGGAACGCGTCCGCGTACACCAGTGCCTTGACCTTGTCGGAGCCCCGGGCGGCGTTGCTGATCACCGCACCGCCGTACGAGTGGGCGGCCAGGACCACCGGCCCGTCGACGGCGGCCAGCACATTCTTGACGGAGGCGGCGTCGCCGCTGAGACTCCGCAGCGGGTTGGCCGCGGCCACCACCGGGTAGCCGTCCTTCTTCAACTTCTTGATGACGCCGTTCCAACTGGAGGAGTCGGCGAACGCCCCGTGCACGAGCACGACGGTCGGCTTGACGCGCTGTGGGGAAGCGGCCTTCGCCGTGCTCGTCGCGCCTGCCGCATCGACCGACGCGGCAAGGAGGCCGGCGGCGGCCGCGGCCGTGGCCAGCACGACGAGCGGAGTACGGGCACGGGGGTACATCGAAAGACGGGACATGGGGGTCCTTTCCGAGCGGATGGTTCAGCCGTGCAGGGCGAACTGCCGGGAGGCCGCGGGTTCTTCGGATGCCGGCCGGGCCATGGCGTGTCGCGTCCCGGGCACCGGACGACGGCCTCGGGTCGGCAGGCTCTGCCCTGCTCACACCCCTTACGACAAAGCACTCGCCGAAAACGTGACATTCACTGCGAAAAGGTGTGCCGGACGGGCACTCGGGGAAAATCCGTTGAACCGCTCGGCCGCACACTACGTATCCGTCACTGCGGGTCGCGCCGGGTCGGCGGTGCGCCGCCCTGCGACAGAAGGGGCCGGACGATCTCAGTGCAGGCGAGCCGTCCTCCCGCGGGCAGCACCCTCGACATGCCACTGCCCGTGCCCGTGCCCGTTCCGGCGGGACAGGTGCGGCAGCAGCACGTGGCGGGCCTCGACGGCCTGCGCGGCCTGGCCGCTCTGTACGTGGTCCTCTTCCACTGCTGGCTCTACACGTTCCCGGGCTACCCCCACAGTTCGGCTCCCTGGTGGCTGGACGGGCTGATGTTCGGCCGGCTGGCCGTGGTCTTCTTCCTGGTGGTCTCCGGCTTCTCCCTCGCCCTGTCCCCGGCGCGCAACGGCTGGCGGACCGACGGACTGGCCCGTTTCCTGCGCCGCCGGGCCTGGCGCATCCTGCCCCCGTACTGGGCGGCACTCGTGATGAGCCTGCTCATCGCGTGGTTCGTGGTGCCTGCCTCGCATCTCGGTCCGCCCACGGGCGAGTCCGTCCTGGTGTACGGGCTCCTCGCCCAGGACATGGTCACCGCGCCGACACCGAACGGAGCGTTCTGGTCGATCGGCGTCGAGGCGGAGCTCTACCTCGTCTTCCCGCTCCTCCTCTTCGTGCGGCGGCGACTGGGTGCCGTGGCCCTGGTCGTCGGCGTGACGCTCCCGGTCGTCGTCCGCGGCCTGACGGCGGCCAACGCCTCCCCCGTGGAGGGCGACAACTGGCTGACCCCGCACCTCGCGCCCGCGTTCGTCGCCGGCGTGGCGGCCGCCGGGGTCGTCGCCGCATCGTCCAAGGTGCGGCGCCTGCCCTGGCATTGGCCGGCGGCAGCGGCGCTCGTTCCCGTCCTCGCAGTCGTCATCGCCAAGGGACCGGTGTGGACGGCGCACCACTACTTCTGGATCGACCTTGCCGTCGCACCCGCCATGGCGATGCTGCTCGCCGCGGTCGCCACGGGACGCCCCGCCCGTCTCGTACGCCTGCTGACCGCGCGGCCCCTGCGCGGCCTCGGCGGCTTCTCGTACAGCCTCTACCTCATCCATCTGCCGATCGTCATGACCGTCGTTCGCCGCATCGCCCCGCGGTTCGTGGCCCCCGGCCTGCCCACGTTCTTGCTCGCCCTCGCCGTGGCACTGCCCGTTTCGGTGCTGGGCGCATGGCTGTTCGCCCGGTTCTTCGAGACGCCGTTCCAGCGGCACCGTTCCTGGAAGTCCCTGCTCAGGTACAGCCGTTCCGGTGCGGAGGGGCGTGGGTGAGCAGCGCGTCGGCGGCACGGAACCCGGGCCCTCTCAGCGCGATCGGGCGGCCCGTTCGCAGACCGCTCGCAGCCACGGTTCCCTGACGGCGGGCATCCGCGCGAGCGTGTACCGGAACGCTTCCCTGGACGGCTTGAAGGGGTACCACGGGTACGGCGGCAGCGGATCGTCCCGCTCCACACCTGCCGGCAGCCCGCCGACCACCGGCAGCCGGGTCCGGTACGGCGGAAAGGCGAGCTCGGTCCAGAGCCCGGCCTCCGTGGGTACCGGCACCGCCCCGGTACGCGGCTGCCGCACCTAGCCGGTCTGCGGATGGACCGGGACCAGCACCAGCTCGGCAGCCGGCTCGCCGAACCCCGGGCCCGCCAGGTCCAACCGCTTCGCGCCTTCCCCGGCGGGCAACACCGCGCCGAGTGCCCGGCCGAGGAGTTCGTCCACCGGCCCCGGCACCACCTCGACCGGCACACCCCGGCGGCCACCACCACCCGTGCGAGAGCCACGCCCGCCGGGATGTCCCGGAACTCGCTCAGACGATGCCCCGGCGCGCCGGCACTCAGCAGCTCCGCCCAGTCCATGACCGGCCGCTCCGGCGGGCCGGGCAGCCGCACCACTGCCCGCGGGTCGACACCAAGCGGCGGTTCGGAGCGCAAGGGGTTTTCATGTGCTCAGGCCGAAGTCGGGTGCGGCGCACTCGTGTCGAGGCGGGCGAAGAGGTCGGCGACCAGCGGTGCCGCGTGCTGTTCGAGGTAGAAGTGCCCACCGGGGAAGGAGCGCGCGGCGAAGCCCGACCGGGTCACCGCGGACCAGGCGTTCACTGCGTCCGCGTCGACGTGCTCGTCCTGGTCGCCGTAGTAGGCGACGACCGGGACGTCCAGACTCCGGGGCGCGACATCGTCCCCGTAGCGGTCCAGGAGGCGGTAGTCGGCCCGGATCACCGGAAGGAACAGCTCACGGAGCTCCGGGTTGGCCAGGGCCTCCGCGTTGGTGCCGCTCATGGCGACGAGGTCCGCGACCAGTTCCTCGTCAGTCGCGTCGGCGAGACCCCGGGAGCGGGTCTTCCCCGGTCCGGGCCTGCCCGAGACGGACAGCGCCGCGAGTCCGGGGGCACGGGGACCCGCCGCCAGGCGTACCGCGACCTCGTATGCCACGGACGCACCCATGCTGTGCCCGAAGAACACCAGCGGGCTGTCGGCGAGCCTCGCGCATGCCTGGGCGATCGGCTCGGCGAGCTCCTCCATGCTCCGGGCCTGCGGTTCGGCGAAGCGGTCCTCGCGTCCCGGGTACCGCACGGCCAGCAGCTCGACGTCGTCGGGAACGAGCCCGGACCAGGGCCGGAAGAAGTTGGCCGAGCCTCCGGCGTGCGGGAAGCAGACCAGACGCAGCCGCGGGGCCGGGCAGTTCCGCAACTGCCGGAACCACGGTGAAGGCCATGTCCCATTGGCCGCGGTGTGCATGACATCTCTTCTCTGTCGTCGGCGTCGGAGGCCTTCGGCGTCCCGCGCGTCACACAGTACGGTGCCGGGTTTCCGAGGCTGCCACCACTGTGTCCGCCGAACCATGACCGCTCGCAGCAGTACGCGCCCCGCGAACGGGCCGTGGCCTCATGACCGATGGTGCCAACGCCGGAGACGGCGAGAACGCTTCGCGGCAGTGCGGCTCCCCAAAAGGGGTGGAACCGATGAGGCAGTCGGGTTCATCGGGCTCACGGTGGAGGAGGTTCGGCGACTCCTGGCCGGTTGCGCAGCGCTGCGGCGATTGCGGATCGCTGTTCTCGCATGACCGAGTAGGGCTGGCCGAGGGCGTGGCCGCCGTCGACATGAAGAATGTCGCCGTTGACATAGGCCGATTCATCGCTCGCCAGATACACGGCAGCGGCCGCGACGTCCTCCGGTTCGCCAACGCGCATAATCGGGCTGACTTCCTTCAGAAGAGGAAGAATTCTCCTCGAAACCTCCGCCAGCACCTCCGCGTCTTCGGACTCCTCGTCACCGTACCCTGCGACCTTGGCGAATATCCCCGTCGTGACGCCGCTGACGCTGATGGTGTTGACCCGGACCCCGTACTGCCCCATCTCCGCGGCCGCCCAGTTGCTCAAATGATGCAGCGCGGCCTTGGAAACGGAATAGTCGAGCCCCGTAATGGCCGCCCTCATTCCCGCGACACTGCCGATGTTGATGATGCTCCCCGAGCCCTGCTCCCGCATGAACCTGCCTGCATACTTTATCCCCAGCATCGGGCCGCAGACATTCACTTCGTACACGCGCCTGAAGGCGTCGAGGTCGATCTCGGTGACGGAACCAATGGTCGCCGGGGCCCCGGCGTTGTTCACCAATATGTCCAGCCCGCCGAAGCGGTCGACCGCCGAGCGCATCAACTGCTGGACGTCACTCTCGACCGACACGTCCGCCTGGACAAAGACAGCCGCTTCCCCCAGGCGTTCGGCTGTCGACAGGCCACTGTCCAGCCGGCGGCCGGACAAGGCCACCTGGGCGCCCTCGTCCACAAATCTTTGAGCTATGGCGGCACCGATTCCGCTTGTGGCGCCGGTTATTACCGCAACTTTCCCGTCGAGCCTTTTCATGTCCGCTCCGATACGCGTGTGTGGCCCACGCCCAGCGCGCCCATATCTGGCAATAGCTACGAAACTAACACGCATCTCCGCCAAAGGGCCGTACCGCAGCACTCACAGTCCCGCTCCGGCCAGAGCCCGCTGATCACGGTGTGAGGTCCCGAGTACCGCGAATGGTCCAAGCGTGCGTGCCACCGGACCCGACCCACTCATACGCTCGGGACGGGCATGTCGCCCAGCACGTGATGCCGCGACGTCGCACAGGCCAGTTGCCCTTGGCGTCAGTGCACAGAGGTCAGGAGCGCTCACGGACGGCACATCCCGCTGACATCCGTGTCCACGACTCCGCGCTGTGTGGTTCCGGGACCGAACTCCCCCTGAGGTGCGGCCCGATGGCCGCACCGGCGGCCGCGCTCAGGCCGTGGACCAGCGGTAGCGCTGTCCGCTCCTGCGGATGTGGGCGGCCTGTGCGCCGGGGGCTCGGTGCACCCCTCACCGCGGTCCCGGCCGCCGCCGAACGGGCCGTACACGCAATCCACCGCGTGCGAGACGCACTTGTTCGCGCGACGCGCCGAACGACTCCTCTCAGGACCCGGAGTCCATGCCTGACCACGGGCCCCGAGGAGCAGAGGGGGCCGGCCGAGCCCTGACGGGGCCGCGTGGGGCAGGCGCGCGTACCTGTCCGGACCGTCGACGGACGTCTGCCCACCCCACGCGAGCCCTTCCGGATCCGCGGACTTGATGGGGACTGAATCCTCAATGGAGGCACCACGCGACACGCGCCCCGCACCGTCAACGGCACGTCAAGTAGCCGCCCCTACGCTCGCCCACGATCACTTCAAGGCACCGCTGAATTGAAGGACGTGTAACGGATGACCACCACTCGCCGGACCTTGCTGGCCGGATCCGCCGCAATCGCGACCACCGGCCTGCTCAGTACCACAAGCGCGCAGGCGCACACCCGGGGGAAGGGACCCAAGCCGACCGTTGTGCTCGTGCACGGTGCGTTCGCCGACGCGTCCGGCTGGAACGGCGTCGCCACCCGGCTGATCCGCGACGGCTACCCGGTGATCGCGCCGGCGAATCCGCTGCGCAGCGTCTCCTCCGACTCCGCATACCTGCGGGGCATCCTGGCCACCCTGCAGGGACCGGTCGTGCTCGTGGCGCACTCGTACGGCGGGATGGTCATCACGAACGCGGCGGCCGGGAACACCGACGTCACGGCACTGGTCTACGTGGCGGCCTTCATGCCGGACCAGGACGAGACGCTGCTGGGTCTGCAGACCCGGTACCCGGGAAGCCGGTTGAACGAGGCCGCGCTGGACTTCCGTCCCTACGGCGACGGGCTGGTCGACGGCTACATCAAGAAGGAAGTCTTCCGGGACGTCTTCGCCGGCGATGTGCCGAGAGCCACGACCGAACTGATGTGGGCCGGCCAACGTCCGGCCGACACCCGCACCCTGGGCGAGCCCTCCGCTGCCCCGGCCTGGCGCACCGTTCCCTCCCACTATCTCGTGGCTCACAACGACCAGGTGCTGCCGGCCGCGGCCCAGCGCTTCATGGCGAAGCGGGCCGGCGCGCGCGTCCAGGAGGTCGGCGCCTCGCACGTCGCGATGATCTCGCAGCCCTCCGTGACGGCCGAGTTCATCAAGGGCGCCGCACGCTGACAAGCCCGAGGACAGCGGAGCCCAACGGCCGGGTTCGACTCCTGCCGCGAGTGGTGGGGCGTGGACCCGGCCGTGGCCTTCGCCGTTGTTTCAGTGGCGCCAGGGTCACAAGGCTCCTGCGGCACCGGGGATCGTCCGGATCTCGCCGGGCCGCAGCCGTCCGACGCTGCCCCACACCTGAACTGAGGGCCGTCCCATGCCGGCACACACGCCGACGGGCCCTCTTCCGGAAAGGACGAACGATGCATCAGCAGGCGTACAAGGGCCAGTGTGCCGCCGAGGAGGTCCGCCACACCAGGGCGAGAGCGCCGATCCGCAATCCGAGGCTGACCTTGCTCGCCCTGGCACTGGGCACCTTCGCCATCGGCACGGGTGAGTTCGGCAGCAACGGCATCATCCAGCTCTTCGCGGCCGATCTGCACATAGCGATTCCCGTCGCGACCTACGCGGTCACGGCCTACGCCGTCGGCGTGGTGATCGGCTCCCCTGCGATCATCCTCCTGGGAGCCCGGGTCAACCGGCGCACCCTGCTGCTCGGATTGATCGTGCTGTTCCTGGTCGGCAACGTCCTCTCCGCGCTGGCGCCGAACATCGCCCTGCTGGTGGCCTTCCGGTTCATCACCGGAAGTGTGCAAGGGGCGTTCTTCGGCGCCGGAGCCGTCGTCGCGGCGTATGTGTACGGCCCCGGAAAGAGCGGCACGGCGTTCGCCACGGTGATGGGCGGGCTCACCGTCGCCACCATCGTAGGCTCGCCGCTCAGCACCTTCATCGGTCAGAGCACCGGGTGGCGGGCCATGTACTGGACCGTGGTCGCCATCGGCCTCGTCGCCGGCGCCGCACTGGTCGCCTGGCTGCCGCGAACCAGCGACCTGCGCGGCAGCTCCATCACGAACGAGCTGGGCGCGCTGCGTCGCGGCAGCGTCTGGCTGATGGTCACCGTCGCGGCGCTCGGGATCTCCAGCATCTTCGCCGTCTACACCTTCATCGGCCCGTTCATCACCGATGCGGCCCTGCGCGACGCCTCCCTTGTCCCGATCGCACTCGCCGTCTTCGGCGTCGGCATGGGGGTGGGCAACTACTACGGCGGACGCGTGGCCGACCGGCACGAGAGCCGCGGACTCGTCTGGGGCTACGGCGGCGTCCTGGTGCTCCTCGTACTGATCGGTGTGGGCGGCAGCAACCTGACCGTCCTTCTGCCCTGTTTGTTCGGCGTCGGCGCCACCATGATGTTCGCCATCCCCACCATCCAGGTCCGCCTGACCGCCCTCAGCCCGGACGCCCCCACCCTCATGGGCGCGCTCAACCTGGCCGCGCTCAACCTTGCCAACTCGTTCGGCGCGATCGGTGGCGCCATCACCCTCGACGCGGGCTGGGGACCCCTGTCCACCGTCTGGGCCGGCTTCGCCCTGACCACGGCCGGTCTGCTGCTGTTCCTCGTGACCAATGTCCGGGGCGCGACCTTGTCCCACTCGACGCGAACGGCCCAGCCGACGGCACGCTGATCACTTTCGGTGGTGACCTTTTTTGGAACGGAAACCATTTTCATATAGCGTGGCCTCGACTTCAACGAGGAGTGATCTGTCGTGGCCGTACCGAAGCGCAAGATGTCTCGCAGCAACACCCGCCATCGCCGGGCCCAATGGAAGGCCACTCCCGCCGAGTTGGTCCCCGTCGTGGTGGACGGATCGGTGTACCGGGTGCCTCGCAGGCTGGCCAAGGCCTACGAGCGGGGCCTGCTCCGTCCGGAAAGCTGACGGGCGTGGCACACGATCGACTGCCGGTGACGGTGCTGTCGGGCTTCCTCGGCGCGGGCAAGACCACGCTGCTCAACTATGTGCTGCGCAATCGGGACGGCCTTCGTGTCGCGGTGATCGTCAACGACATGAGCGAGATCAACATCGATGCCGCGCTGGTACGTGGCGGCCAGGCGGCCCTGTCCCGCACGGAGGAACGCCTGGTCGAGATGACCAACGGCTGCATCTGCTGCACCCTGCGGGACGACCTGCTCGAAGAAGTGGCCCGGCTGGCCGGGGAGGGTCGCTTCGACTACCTGCTCATCGAGTCCAGCGGCATCTCCGAGCCGATGCCGGTGGCCGCGACCTTCGCTTTCCCCCGCGACGACGGCGCGACGCTCGGCGATCTGGCCCGGCTCGACACCATGGTCACCGTCGTCGACGCCGCGAACTTCCTGACCGAGCTCACAGGCGGGGACGGTCTCGCCGAACGTGGACTCGACCAGTACGAGGACGACGAGCGTACGGTCAGTGACCTGCTCGTGGACCAGATCGAGTTCGCCGACGTCATCGTGCTCAACAAGCTGGACCTCGTGGACGGCCGGGACGCCGACCGGCTCCAGGCCACGCTCACGCGCCTCAACCCGGCCGCGCACATCGTGCCGGCCCGGCACGGTCAGGTCGATGTCCGTGAGGTGCTCGGCACCGGGCGGTTCGACCTGGAACGGGCTCAGCAAGCCCCTGGGTGGGTCATGGAACTCAACGGGGACCATGTGCCGGAGACCGAGGAGTACGGCATCTCCAGCACCGTCTTCCGCTCCGACCGCCCCTTTCATCCCGCTCGCCTGTGGGCCTTCGTCACAGGCAGTCTCGACAGCGGCGCCTTCGGGCAGGTCCTGCGTTCCAAGGGCTTCTTTCGCCTGGCCAGCAGGCCGCAGGTGACGGGGCTGTGGTCGCAGGCCGGTTCGGTCGCACGGTTCGAGCCCTCCGGCGCCCTCGAGGCCGACTCGCCCCACGCCCAGGAGCTGGTGTTCATCGGAGTGGGCCTGCGCGCGGAGGCCCTGCACGCGGCGCTGTCGGCCTGTCTCATGGCCGACGAGGACGACGTTCCGGCAAGCGACCCGTTTCCCGAGTGGCTCGTCCACGAGGTGAACGACGCCTGTGAGCACGAGCCAGCAGGCCAGTTGACGCAGTCCCGTTAGATCCCGGGCCGGGCAGTGGTCACAGCCAGAGCACTGCCCGACCCGGCGCCGGACCGGTTCGTGCGGCGGACGCTGTTGTGCCACCGCGTCCTGATGCCAGTTCCGCTTCCGCGGTCGGCCGAGGCGTCGATACCTGCCTTACCCGCCGGAAGCCGGGCCCCGTCACCGCCGCCCGAACGGTCAGCGAGCGGCGGTGCGGCTGCGTGCCGCTGCCTCGTAGCGAGTGCCGTCGTGCTGTTGGTTGACGGACGGCCTGCCAACCCGCTCGCCTGAGGCCAAGTCACTTCTTGCTCAAGGCCTCTAACCCGCCGCGTTCATCACGTAGTTGATCGCGGAGACCACGTCATCAGCGACATGGGTGGGTTGTAGCCCTTCTCAGTCCGGGCCAGCCCATCCCTCACCCACACGTTCCCGAAGACCGAGGGCGTGAGCGCCGCCCGCAAGGTCGGCGTGCGCGACGTGATCGGCGTGATCGGCGTGATCGGCGTTTCACACCTGGGCCCGTCAGAGGGGCCGAGCCAATCGACATAGTCCTCGTCGCGGTAATTGGACTCGTCGGAGGCCGCCCGTGACCGCGGGTCCTACGTGTGGTGCGGCACACCGGACCCTGCCGGTCAGAAGGTCGGGCTTCGGCAGCCGGCGTCTTCATCCTCGCGTCGACACCGCCGTCGAAGCTCGTTCCTGGTCACCCAGTCGGCTTCTCAATGTGCACGCCGCAACAGGCAGGGCGATTCTTGCTGTGGGCTCGCTGTGTGTCAGCTCTTTTCTCCTGGTGAGCGGCGTCTGCCGCCCGCTACGAGCCCTTTCCTGGAGGTGACGTGTTGTCCCGAACAACCATGCCTCGGGTGCCCGTTCGGGGGCGCCGAGGCAGCATACGGATGTGGGCGGTGGCCGCGAGCGTGGCCTTGATGTCCAGCGCCATGACGGGTGCGGCGTACGGGGGAAGCGCCAATGGTGGCAAGGCTGATGCCGTGAAGCCCCGCGCTTACGCCGGTCTTGAAGACCCGTGCTTCCGTTTCCCGGAATTCCCCGGGTTCTGCCCGAGCCGCCCCGGTTACCCGGGCCGTCCTGGTCGTCCGGGGCCTCCCGGGCCACAGGGCCCAGCGGGGCCCGCCGGACCTGCCGGACCGCAGGGTCCGGATGGGCCAACGGGGCCCAAGGGCGACCCGGGAGATCAAGGTCCTGCGGGGCCGCCCGGTGTCGCTCCCGCTCACGGCTTGAGGGTCTTCGACGGCGACACTGCACTCATGGTGCCCGCCAACGTGACCTCGGTCTTTATCCAGGCCTGGGGCGGCGGTGGAGGCGGTTCCGGAGGCGACGCCTCAATGGCCGGGTCCGGTGGTGGCGCGGGAGGCTTTGTCTGGTGTGTCCTTCCGGTCCAGCCGGGCACTCTCGTCAACGTGGTCGTGGGCGTAGGAGGCCCCGGCCAACCCGCGCCCTCGAACGGCTTCGGGGGCACCCCCAGCGGGGCCCTCAACGGCCTTGGCGGCTTCGTGATCGCCGACGGCGGGACGGGCGGGAGATTCGTGACACAGACGGGTGGCGCGGGTGGCACCGCCAGCTGTCAGGGCAACGAGGGCACGGCCCGACAGGGCGCCAGTGGCGGAAACGCTCCGCAGCTGCCGACCCAGCCGCCCGGTGTGGGCGGCCGCCCGACAGTGGACGGCGTCGTGCAACCAGCGCCCTCGGATGCAGGCGTCGGTGGCACGGGCGGCGCCGGCGGCGGCGGCGTCACTACAGGTGAGGATGGCCGCGACGGATACGTGGTCATCTGGTGGTAGACCGTGTGAGGCCCGGCGCGCCATGTAGCGCCGGGCCTCACCGGGCAGGAGGCGGGAGCGCCCTCGGCGGTCGCGCCGGCCGGCGTCTTCGGCTTCTCACGGACCTCGCTGTCGGGGTACCGCTCGGCGACGGGCTTCGGCGCGGCGCTCGGCGTCGGGGCGTTCCATGGCTGCGTCGAGGACGTCGACCGGGCTCGGGTCCGCGTTCAGGGCCGTGGTGAACGAGACGGCCGACGACGCCTGATCCACAGGGCTGTCCACGGTAGGGGCGCCGTGTCCGGGCCTTGTCCGGACACGGTGTCCGCGCTGGTCAGGTGGAGGGCGGCGGACGCGGCCAGAGCCAGGTCCGAGCGCTCCGCGACGGCTGTCGCGACGAGCGGGGACGAGTGTCCGGGAACCGGGACGGACAGCAGCTGCCGGCGCCCTTCGTCATGTGGTAGCCGGACCGGCAGGCGGCGAACACCTGCAGGTCCTACTCCGACAGCCACGGCGCGGCGGCACCGGAGAACCGCATGCCGCGCTCGTTCATGCCGACGGTGACGATGCCCGCCACGGTGCGGGTGTCATCGAACCGGCAGGCAACGCTCATCCGACGCCGTCGCGGTGGTGGCCGACATTCGTTGTGAAGGCACCGACCCACACCAACTGGCCATTGTCGAGGCGCGGCTGACGCTGAACAACACGCTGGTGCGTCGCAACGAGGCGGCAACCACGGGCGGCGGCGTCAGCGTCGGCGCAAATGCCGCGGCGACACTGAACGACTCGAAGGTGCGCAACAACACCGCGAGCAATGGCGGCGGCATCAACCTTGACCCAGGAGGCTCGGTGACACCGATCCGCACACGGGTCCACGACAACACACCGAACAACTGCGTCCCGACGGGTTCTGTACCCGGCTGCATCGGCTGAAATCCCCCCGCACCCTCGCGAACACCTCGACCTGACCCGGACCCACACCGATCAGACGTATGCGCCGAAGGAACCGCGACCTCCCACTCGGTGTGCACCGCTTCAAGTCGTCAGCAACCGTACAGTCAGGCGGAGTTGCACTGAGCGGCCAGGAACACCGCTGCCACCGAGGGGCGGACTGCGTACGTTGCACCGGCGCTGCCCTCAGGAGCCTCCCACCAGTAGAACGGAAGCCGCCGCTCACTGTTGCCGTGTGCCTTGCTCATCCCGGACAGCACCCCTGCGACGCGCCGTGCCGGATCGCTCTCGTTCGGGCCGCCCAAGGCCTCGTCCACCAACTCCGTGCAGTGGATTCTCCTGCCAGGGTTGCACAGCAGGTGGTGGAACACCTGCCGCGCCTGCGGTGCGAGTTCGGTCAGGAACATCGCGGCGCGCTCCAAGTCCTCCGGGCCCCATTCAGGGGCTCCGTGGTGCCCCGCTTCCCCGGAGTGCCTGGTCCACAGTGGATCAGCCTCAGTCAGATACGCCGTCATGCCCGCCCCCGACAGTTCGCCACTCATACACGCGGTGCGAGCAGTTCAGCCGAGGAGAAGCCACAGGTCAAGAGGAGATCGGGACGCAGCCACAGGGCCCTCTCAAGCGCCTGTTCCACATTCCGCGGCCGACAGCGACCAGCCCCTGGGCTGATGTGCTGCTTCCCATGAGAGGGTGGTCGACATGAGCCGAGTCTCGGACGACGTGGCATCTCGTGAGTTTCTGGCGGCGATCCGGGTCGGCGACCTCGTCAGTGGGACCGTGACGGAGCTCGATCGATGGGTGTCCGTGACCCTGGACGGTTTCCCCGCGCGTCCGCTCGGGTTTGTGGGATCGCTCGACCGCGGCTGGGGCCGGCGGCGGGCAACGATGGACGTCGGCCGGCGGATCACCGCCGAGGTGACGGCAATCGATCTCGATCGGGGCCAAGCCTGGCTGTCCATGGCCGCCACGGAGCACCCCGAGCTCTGGGCATTCCTGAAATCCCTCCGCACCGGTGCGGTGCTTTCAGGGACGATCGCATCGATCGAACGGTTCGGTGTATTCGTGGCGCTGGACGACGGCCCGGACCATCCGCTCTTCCCCGGTGTCGGGTTCATCACGTACCCAGAGCTGTCCTGGTGCCACTTCGAGGCGGCCTCGGACGTCGTTCAGGTGGGGAAGAGCGTGTCCTGCGAGTTCCTCCAGTTCGACACAACCCACGGAGAAGCCCGGCTCTCCCTGCGAGCTACGCAGCCCGATCCCTTCCAGACGTTCGCCGACACCGCCATGGTGGGACAGACGATCCAGGGTGAGGTCACCAAGCTGGTCCCGTTCGGCGCCTTCGTCCGCATCACCCACGACATGGAGGGACTGGTCCCTCTGCGCGAGCTGGCATGGCCGCCTGTCGATGCTCCAGAGGACGTCGTCCAAGTCGGCGAGGAGATCGCAGTCGTCGTCACGGAAATCGATCGACGGCGACGCAGGCTGTCCCTCTCCCGGCGACGGGTATCTCCAGCTCTCAAGTAGCCCCACCGGCTTGTCGGCAGCGCCAGGATTCACCTGCCCAGGTACGCGCTACCGGGCCGAGCCGTGGCTCAAGCGAAGTCGAACGAGGCGAAGTCGGCGACCGGACGGTACCCGATGCGCTGGTAGAGCGCGTTGCTCGTCGGGTTCGCCAGGTCCGTGAACAGCACGACCTCCGCTGCTCCGGCGGCCAGCGCGGCTCGGCTCACCTCCGCCGTCACCGCGCCCGCGTACCCGCGACCGCGCAGCTCGGCCGGGGTGTAGACGGGCGCCACGCGGACCTGGCCCGCGACCATCGGCGTCACGCCCGCCATCGACACGGGGGTGCCGTCCGAGGTCTCCCAGAACGTGAAGCGCCGGTAGCCGGCCGACGGACCGGTGCCCCCGGCGGGGGCCTCTCCGGTCGCCACCGCGAAGTCGTCGTGCCACTGGGCCAGCCGCTGCTTGTCCTCGACGCCGGCGACGCGGCTGCGGCCCTCCGGCGCGGGCTCGGGCGGGGTGAACGTGCCGAGGCGGTACAGACGTCGCCGCTGGACGAGTACCGGCACCGCTCCGGTGCGGTGCCCCCAGGCCTCGGCGAACGCGACCGCCGTGTCATGCACCGCGGTGACGCCCGGCAGTCGGTGGCCGAGGTGGGACAGGCGGGCCGCGAGCACGTCGGCCTGGTCGACGGTGAGCTCGGTGAGGTTCAGTCGGCGGGGCGGCGTGCGGAAGAAGGCGGCGGCCACATCGCCCGCGTGCTCCAGGCTGCCGAAGACGGGGGCCTGGGCACCGTTCGAGGCCGCTCCACGCGCGCACAGGACCTCCGTCACCGTGAGCAGCAGCGTGTGCAGGGCGGGACGCGAGTGCAGGAAGTCCCCGGCCCCGGCAAGGAAGCCGTCGACGTCTTCGGTGAGCTGCCAGTCATCCACCCGCATACCCGGGACTCCTCACGGTCGGCGCACGACGGTGGCCCCGTCGCGACGGGGGAGACACGACGGAGCCACCACGGCCAGTGTGCGGCGACACTGCACGACACTGGGGGCAGTTCAGCCAAATGCCTGCTCAGCGTGGACTCGGCGGGTTGACGCCGCGGCCGACCCGAGCCGCCTCGGGCACTTCAGTACAGGCTTCTCCGGGAAGTGGACCCCGACCGCGGCACGTGGACGGGGGCGTCGGGGCATCGGGGCGTCCTGATCGGACTGCAGCTGGGCGGCCTTTTGATTCCGCTGTTCTTGGTTTACCTGGCTGATGCAACCAGTTTTCGATGCTCAACTTATTGACATTTTTTGCACATCCTCCGTCGTTACGGGGGTTCCGGCAATCCCCCAGGACCCGCTTTCCACCTCCTCGAATGTGACTACCACCACACTCCGAAGATGCTCTCCGCCTATTTCAACGAGCGCATCCGTCAGCTTGGATATTATCTCCCGCTTCTGGCGTTCGTCGTAGACGCCTTTAATTGCCTTCACTTGAATGAGTGACATGGAATCCTCCATAAGCCTGGAACACCACCCTAGGCGATGTCACCCGATGCGCAAATCGAGTGGCCTCAGCGTGAGGCGGTGTGCCGACCAGGACGGAACGCGCCGGAACCACAGTCTCGTTCGCCCTCCGAGACGTCAGCGCGACTGCATGTCAGCGCCTGTTCTTTTACATCATCGTGATGACCTGGTGATGGGGCGTGCGCGGGACGCATCGACACCTGGACATCAGGATCTGGCGCCCACTTCGACGTGCGGGAACAAATGCCCATGTCGAACACCGCTGTTACTGTTTCCTTGGTGTGGCAAATCACTGCACACGGAGAGGGTTGCGGTTATGACGCTGAGTTCTGAAGCCGTGGATCCGGAGCGGGTGATGGCGTTTCTTGGCCGCGTCGTTGGAGATGGTGCGGCCGCCGTTGCCGGACTGTCGACCTCAATAGGAGGGCGGCTCGGTCTGTACACGGCGATGGCGGGGGCAGGCCCGACGACCTCAGCACAGCTGGCCGAGCGGACCGGTCTTGTCGAGCGATACGTGCGGGAGTGGCTGGACACCCAGGTCGCAGGCGAGTACGTGCTCTTCGATGCGGAGGCACACACCTATTCCCTGCCGGCCGAGCACGCGGCGGTTCTCGCCGACCCTGCTTCGCCTGCCTACGCCGTGGGCCTGTTCGCCTTGATGAAGGCTCTGTACGCCACAGAGGAAGCCTTGGTGGAGGCATTCCTCGGGAGACAGGATGTGGGGTGGCAGCACCACTCCGATGCGCTTTTCGAAGGCGTTGCGGCGTTCTTCCGCCCCACGTACGCGGCATCGCTGGTGGATGAGTGGCTGCCGTCACTCGACGGCGTCGTGAACAAATTGGAGCATGGGGCGTCGGTAGCGGACGTGGGCTGTGGTTACGGATACTCCACTCTTCTGATGGCCGAGGCCTATCCGAAATCCCGTTTCCACGGTTTTGATTTCCACGAACCGTCGATCAAAGCGGCACGAGAACTGGCAACGGAGCACGGTCTGGCTGACCACGTGACCTTCGAGGCTGCAACAGTCGGCGACTCCCCGGGTGATCAATACGACCTGATCACCTTTTTCGACTGCCTCCACGACATGGGAAATCCCGGCGAGGTGCTGCACCGTGCCGAGCAGGCCTTGGCGAAGGACGGGACCTGCATGATTGTGGAACCGAATACCTCGCATCGGCCCCAGGACAGCATCAACCCGGTGGGCCGGGCGTTCGCGGGTCTGTCCACTGTCCTGTGCCTGCCGTCCGCGATGGCACAAAGGGGACCTCAAGCACTGGGCAACCACGCCGGCGAGGCGGCTATGCGGGATATCGCGAGCAGGGCCGGCCTGGACAGTTGGAGGCTGGCAACGGAGGGACTCATCAGCCGGGTTTACGAGGTAAAGCGCTAATGACCCGAATCGGGCAGTACCGGGTCTTGCTGACGCTCGATGCACGCATGGCCAGGATGCGGCTGCGCCATCTGTCAGACGGTCCCGGCACACTGGAGCCATGAAGCTGCCTCGCATCCCCTGCCCGACATGCGGCAGGCCCATCGCGGCCCGCCCGGTGGCCGGCACCCTCGGCCGGGGCCGGCTGTCGCGTCACGACGAGCCCGGGATGCGGTCCGAGTACGGCGGGGCTCTGGTGTCGTGCTCCAGCTCCCGCTTGGTCGTGAACCTGCCGACCGGTGCGCACCAGCTGGAACTCGGCGCCGACGTGGCCGCCCCCGCCGCTGAGGACCCGGCGCTGCCTCTCTTCTGACTGGCGCGGACGGACGACTCGGGGCTACCGGCCGCGCTGGAGGGCCCGCGGCATGAAGTCGTTGGGCCTGGTGCCCGGGTGGCGCACGTACGCGGCGAAGACCTCGAGCCCGCCGATGTCGAACCGCTTCCCTCATGGCGATGTCGGCAAGCCGGGCGGTACGCGTGGGCCGCTCGGGGTGAGGGCTGTAGACCTCACCCCGAGCGGCGTTCGCGCTACTGCACCGCATGGCGTTGACGCAGCAGCTCGCACGAGTCACCCCCCGATACCTGGAGCAATGCCGGCAGAACGCGGCAGCCTCTCCCGACAATGATCCTCAATGGGACCCGCCGCAGGACGACACCCTCGACCTGGACTGGGCGATCTGGGGTCTGATCAGCTTCTTCCGCTGGGCTCACGTCGACACGAAGCACCTCGACGCGCTCGACCGAAGCATCTCTGGGGACAACAGCAGTGACGTGGCATGCCTAGACCATCCCGAGGTCTATGACGGATTCGATGCCCCACCCGCACTGCTCGCGCACACGGAAGTTGCCCAAGTCGCCGACATTCTCAACGCCATCGACCTGGACCAGGCTCTGAGCCTGCTTCCCTCCAACAGCACGGAAGCGGCCCAAGCCTGCGGATTCGAGGGATTCAACGGACACCCTCGCGACTACCTGGTCCAGCATTTCACCGCGCTGCGGAGCTTCTACAACACCGCCGCCCAACGAGGCCTCGCCGTCGTCACCTGGGTCGACTGAACCCGATTTTCGGACCGCCACCTCCGCAGCCTCGGTCGAGCGGACCGAGCCGCCCGCCTGACCGGGCGGCTGAGCGAGCGGCCTCCCATCCGTGCCGGGTGGGAGGCCGCTGTCGTGGTCAGGCCACCGAGCGCAGCCGGTCCAGTTCGCCGCTGATCGCATCCCGCAGTACGTCGTGCTGCGGACCCAGCCTGAACTGCTCGTCACTCCACCGCTCTCGCGGATAGAGCCACACCGGGGCACCCACTGCATCAGCCGACTCCCACTCGAACCGCGGCCAGACATGCGCGTGCAAGTACGGGTCCGTGTTTCCAAGGATCTCCAGGTTGATTCGTCGGAAGGCCGGGTCCAGCCGCCGACAGACACGCTCGACCGCTTCACCGAGTTGGTCCATGTCCGACAGGAACAACAGCCGCTTCGCCCTCGGCAAGTCCGAGAGCCGCTGCACCTCTGGCTCGTCCACCAGCAGAACCGAGTAGCCGGGCAGGAACTGCACATCTCCGATCACCGCGAACCCCGCCGTGAGTCGCCGCAGCACAGTCGGGTTCTCACCCCTCAGCGCAGCCCCGATGCGGTCCATTCGCCAGTCACCAGTCATGGCCGGAACCTGGTAGGGCAAAACATGCGTTCGGCTTCATCGCTCGCCTGCGATGAGGACTCGTCGGCCCCGCAGCGGATGGTTTCCGCACTGAAGGACCGCGACCAAGTGGTCACCTCTCCCTGAACCTGGCCTCCTGTGCAAACGACGGAGAATCCTGCTGTCACACGTCTGGCTCCTACCGCGTACACGAAGCGGCCTCGATCAGAGGCGTCGTCGTAGTTGGCGACCCCCAAGGTGGAGTGCTCAAGGTCCCTGGGAACCACAAATCGGTTACCGAACTTGACCAGCCGAGTACTCGTCGTGGCCTCCAGTGAGAGGACAGCGACCGCAGGGTTGACGCCGGCTTCGACCGCGGCAGGCGAGATCGACGTCAGCATCGGATGAACCTGTCTCGCCTCAAGATGGAGCATCGCCGTTCGGCGTGCAGGAATCTCCACGTCTTGGGCATCGGACGCGGCTGCCAGTACCGACTCGAACTTGATGTGCTCCCATCGGTACGTGCCAGCCGCACATTTGTGTTCACCAGTCAGCAGGATGGAGGGCGCCGGATACGTCTTGTAGCCGACCGGTGCTTGCTCCCCACCCGTGCAGGCAGAAAGCAGCCCAACAGCCAGGGTGGCAACCGCCAGTGGTAAGGCTCTCAACGTGGCTCCATCCGTAGAGTAATAGTCAAGACCAGTGGATCAAGGAGGTGGCGGTCAGATGGCCGGCTCGGTGGTGTTGTGGACGTTGACCGCTTCCCCGTCCCGCAGGCATCGGTGCGGGAGCCCGCTTTCGGCCAGATGAGCGGCGGCTCGCTCGGCACCTTCCGTTTCGGGGTGGTTGGATCGCCAGTGGGGAACGATCCGGTAGGGCAGCAGGCGGAGGCATTCCGGTGAGGTGGTCGGCGGATACCCGTCGGGCAGGACGGTGGGGTCATCGATGAGGTCGATGCCTTGGAGGTCCGGTCCTGCGACGCAGGCTCCCGCTGAGTAGCCGCCGTAGGTGAACTCGGGCCGATGTAACTGCTCTTGGAGGGCGTCACGGAGTCCGGCCTGGGTCATGGCGCGGGCCAGGACGAATGCGTTGCCGCCCAGAACCCAGACGAGATCGAGGTCGGCCAGGCGCTTGGGCAGTTCCTTGGGGGCGGAGAAGTAGTTGCGGAAATCGAGTTCTTCGCAGGCGTAGCCGAAAGTCTCAAAGGTGCGGCACTCGCGGGCGTAATCGCGGGCGCGGGAGCCGCCGTACTCGTCGAGCGCGTTCAAGACGATGCCTGCTCTGCCGGTGCGAAAGGTGCTGGGCAGCGCCGACGGACGGCTGTCGGGGGTCAGAAACCAGGAGCTCAGAAGCAGCCTCATCGGTACTCTCCGTCAGTGAATCACGCCATGGTGATCGCTCATGCTGCCGTGCATGAAACCTGGCTGCTGGGGCGTTCGACAAGCCGCTGCGTTCGAAGACGGCTCCAGGGCGGACAAGGGCGACGAGGTGAGGGGCGTTCACGGCCCGCCAGCGGGTCTGATGTCCGGACGTCCGGACGGAGAAGGACGTGGCCTGCGCGGACACCGTCCCGGACAGGTTCGACGGCTGTGTCCGGCCCACCATGAAGGCCATCCAGATCGGCTGCCTACACTTTCAGCTTGTCCGCGGCTGGGGAGCCGCGGCAGGTCCAAGGGGGGCGGCATCGTGTGGTCAAGGCTGCGACGAAAGCGCGTGGGGCCGCTGCTGCCCTTGCCGGGCATCTGCGCCTATGGACGGCACGTTCTCTGGACAGAGCAGTTCTTGTTCCACACACCGGAGACGGCACTGGACATCGCGGCTTTGCTGGCTGCCGCCGCGGACCCTGAAGCGCAGCATTTTGTCGGGATGCCCGAGAACGCGGCGACTGTCCCTTTGGCTGATGACCGCATCCGGGAAGCCATCCTGAATCTGCGTCCAGGTGACCCCGCCTCCCTCCGTGCGGCGCCGTGGACGAGGGAATTGCTGGCTATCCCCTTCGACATCAAGGGTGAAGGGGAGTATCTCGTCGCTGTACGCCGAGACGACGGCAGATACGCCGGGTGCATGCAGTTGCATCCCGTGCTCCGGCAGATCAGCGGATGGCTGGCACCCCATACGCGCACCGTTGAGATGGAGACGGAACTGTACCGGGCAGCGGCGCTACTCGCGCACACTCATTTCGGATTTCAGACCATAGGCGCGGGCTACGAGGTGGCGAGCCCCGACGGTGCCCAGGCATTCGCCGCCGCCGGTTTCGTCTCCGTCGACGGTCCGGCAACCTTCACGCTTGAAAACGGCCGTGAAGTCGAGCCGCGGTGGGTGCAGCACGTAGCGGAAGGTCCGACCTCGCGTTGTCGCGGCTATCGGCCCTCCGCTCCGAGCACGTCGGAGGCCGGCGAAACCTCCGAGAGCCCGTAGGTCAGATTCTTCGGTTCAGCCGTACAGCTCGATGATCACGACGCCCTTGCCCCCGTCGAGTCCGGCCCCGTCACCGCCGAACGACAGTGAACCACCGGCGCCCGCGCCGTAGCCGCGAGTGGTCGTGCCGGGCCCCTCGCTGGCTCGCGGGTAGCCGCCGTGCCCGAGTCGGCTCTCCCCACCCGCGCCCGCGAAGGCCTGCGTCCCGGACAGGCGGATCGCGCCGCCGCCTCCGCCGCCGCCCTGGGCGATCTGCCCGATGCCGGCGCCCGGCCCCGGCACGCCGGACACCGCGTCCAGTGCGACCCCGGAGATCTCGACGGTGGACCGGCCGTCACCGCCGGGCGCGGACACGACGCCGCCGAACGACGACGTGCCGCCCGCGCTGCCGGGGGGTGCCGATCTCGCCGACTCCGTCCGCGCCGATGGCGATGGTCTCCACGGCGCCCAGGGCCAACATGTCGATCATCGACTCGGAGTCGCCGCTCCGGCTGCGCCCGCCCGCACGATGCACTGGTTCTCGGCGGCGTTCGCCCCGGCGGAACCCCCGCCCCCGCCCTGCACCATGACCCGGATACGGGCCAGCCACGGGAACGCGGACTTCTCGAACCGGTCGGTGCCCGATTCGGTGAACAGCAGAGAGACAGCAGCCCGGCCCAAAACCAGAGCTTCCCTGCTGAGTCTCGCTGGACGAGAGCCGTCGCCATGGTGGCCCCGGCATCGCCTGGCCACCCCCCTACGCCTACTATGCGATCCTCCGGCGACCCCTCGCTTCTGTTCGAAGGCCCGCTGCCGCACCATCACGTGAGGATCGCTCGCCATGAGGCGTTGGATTGCAGCTTTCGTCGCTGCCCTGTCGGTCGCAGGCAACGCCGCGTGCACCGCAACGACCGCGCACCCCGAACCGAAGGCGTCGGCGACGGTTGCGGTGGCGGGCCCGAGGGCTTGCGTGAACGGTACCTACCAGTGGTTCAACGTCGAGCAACCTCTTCGGCTCTCCGCGCTCTCCGGGGTGCTGACGCTCGGCAAGGGCGGCGGCGAGTTCAAAGATCCAGCTCCCATACACCGGGTATCGTGGCCCGTGACCTCCGTCTCGGCGAGCGGACCCGCGCTGCCTTCGCGTGACGTGCTGCTTTCCCTGGCCACATGGATAGGCGAGGCTGAAGCGGGCGACGATCCCAACAGCTATGCCTTCACCGACGTCAGCAGGAAGTCAGAGGACCCCAACAAGAGCCGGGCCATCTCCTCGGAGTCGGCAGGCCGCTTTGTGGAGTACGGGGAGACTCAGATCGTAGAGGCAGACTTCCGGTACGCGTGCCCGAGCTCGAAGGCCGTGACCATCGGGCACGCCAAGAGCTGGACGATCGAGGGCGGGGGCTTGATCGAGTGCGGCACGCCGATCCACGGCACCCGCGAATGGGCCCGCACCCATCTGGCTGTCGCGCGTGAAGCTGCCCGTCTCTCCTGCGGACCCAAGTCGGTGGCCGCGCAGGCCGATTCCGCAACCGGGTACTAGGCGAATGCCTGCTCACTGGACTGGTTCGGTCCTCGTTGCCCTTCTCGCCGCCGGAGCCCTCGCGCTGTTTGTCCGTGACGCACGAGCGCGCCGCTGGTTTGCTGCTGCCCGTAGCCTCTTGGCCGCGAGTGGCTTCGGCTTTCTAGCCGCCGGCAATGTGGGCTTCCCCGGATGTGGCTCCGCCGGAGCGTTCCTCTTGCTCTCCGCCATGGGCGCGTCCGTGTTTCTTCTGCCAGCTGACCACCATTCCGGGAGCTGATCATCAGGACCGCGCGCAGCAGATCTGGACTCGCCGCTGCCAGGTTCTCCTCGGCGAGGGCATACAGCGGCACCCTGCCAGGTATCCGGCCCCTCACCCCGATCAGGTAGGAACCCGTGGATCACTTCCCAGGACGCGGCCCAGACGCCCTTCAGGCGACCGATGTTCGTCCCCTGTGTCACTGACTCCAAAACCGTCGCAGTTCAGAGGGCATGCGGTGCGCCGCTTCTTGCAGGGGCGGCAGGATTTGAACCTGCGGCGTGCGGGTTTGGAGTCCGCTGCTCTGGCCGGGCTGAGCTACGCCCCTCGGTGCGCTCACTCTGGCACGGGAGCGCACCGTTGGACCAAGGATTTATCGCCGGACGCCAGTGGCCGCGTCCAACTACGGGCGCCCCGTGTCGCGTTCGTCGAGGGCGTCCAGGAACTGCGCCATCAGCGATCCGACGAGCAGTCCCTCGGGGCCGAAGCCGGGCGGCGCGACGACGTCGGGCTCGCGCAGGTAGCTGCCCGGTATGTCGAGGGGCTGGCCGTCGCCGACGGCGATGCCGTCGAGTTCGGCGGCCCGCACGGCGACGTAGAGGCGGTTGAGCCATTCCAGCCACAGGTCCGCGGCCTCGTCGTCGAGCCGGGCGTGGACCACGGAGCCCGACGCCGCGAGGACGTCCGTGACGGAGCAGTCGGAGTCCGCGACGCGGTCGGCCACCCGGCCGCGCAGCGACTCGGCCGCGGCGTCGGCCTCCCAGCGCCGCAGCGGGTCGTCGGCCGCGTCCTGGGCGAGTTCGACGAGGTGGTCCGGCCCCTGCACGGGGCTCGGCGCGGCGGCGACGCGGTCGGCCAGCCGGAGAAGGGTGCGCGGCAGCGGCTGCCGCAGGGCGACGAGGATCGTGTCGCCGTCGCAGGTGAAGACGGAGTCAGCCATGCCGCACCGTCGCCCACAGGCTCGCCGCCATCAGGCGTGCGGCGACGACCTCGCACGCGTCGCGGTCGCCGTTGAAGACGGCCGTCCGGCCCTCGGCGTGGGCGAGCAGCATGAGCCGGCGCGCCTCGTCCTCGCTGACCGACAGGATGCGGACGAGGACACGAACCACGTATCCCATGAGGTTGACCGGGTCGTTCCACAGCAGCACCGCCCACGAGGACGGCGTGACGGTGTCGGCGTGTTCGTCGAGTGCCGTTCCTGAGGCGGGGGCGGACTGGGTCGGGGTGGTCACGGTGTCCTTCGGTCCTTCCGGGACGGGTGGGGCGGCCGGAACAGCAGCCGGGTGCCGGTCCTCCCTGAGGAGGAGCCGGCACCCGGGCCTATGAACGAGGTGTCGTGCGGGGCTCGTCAGTGACGGGCGGCGCGACGCTTGCGGTTCGCGAAGAGCAGACCGCCACCGGCGAGCAGCGCGACGGCTGCGGCACCGGCGAGAAGCGGGGTGGAGCTGGAAGCACCCGTCTCGGCAAGGTCGGCGGCGGGCGAGGACTCGCCACCGGCCGGGGAGGGTGCCGCCTCGGAGGCACTCTGGCTCGCCTCGACGGTCGGAGTCGCGCTCGGCGCGGGCGACTCGGTGGTCGGGGTGTCCGACGGGGTCGCGCTCTGCGACGGGGTTACCGGAGTCTGCGGGGGCGCGCCCTCGCAGGCCTGAACGGTCTTCGTGTCGCTGAACGAGTACTGCTGGCCGTCGCCGGCCTTGACGACCAGGCTGACCTGAACCGCGCTGGTGTGCGGGGGCAGGGGCAGGTGGTCCTTCTCGAACGACGAACCGAAGGTCGTCGTCGGCAGAAGGTCCTTGCCGTCCACGGTGATGGTCACCGTGTTCTCCACACGGCCGTTGTAGGCCTTGAGGTCGACGGACGTCACCTCGGAGCAGCTCACGTCCCACTTGGGAGTGTGCGCCGAGGCAGGCGCGGCGCAGAGGCCGAGCCCGATGATGCTGGTTGCTGCGGCCGCTATGAGCACGCCGGGGCGCGGCCGGAATCGGGGGGATTGGGTCACTGGATCTCCAGGCTGTCGTTATCCGATGCCATTGGCGCGCAGATTACTCTGTCGCGCCACACGTCCCTCAGGCGCCCCATAGGTTGACTTCCGTCAACTGGCGTGATGCCCGGCTCGCGTGTTTTCCGGGTTTCGCAGCGGCCTGCGCGGAATACGCCCGTTGCGTGAGGACTCGTCCGTGCCGCGTACCGCGTCCGGACGCGGTACGCGCCGACAGGCCGGTCTCCGCGTGCGGTTGGCCCCTCGACAGCGGGGGGGCCCGCCGCGCACGGGGCGGCCGTCCGCGGGAACCCACAGGTCATCGCCGCCGCGACGGGCACGGTCCCGCCGCCCGGCCTACCATCGAAGGACAGGGCGGAGCGCGGCAGGGCCGCCGTCCCCGGGCGGGCCCGAGGTGCCGCGGTCATCCGCACACCGGGAGCACATCGGGAGTGATAGGGATGGCGACCACGAACGACGGCCCCAAGCTCGCCCCGCAACTGCGGCCGCACCGTGAAGGTGTGCCGCCCACGCCCACTCCCCCGTGCGAGGGCAGCACCACGGCCGGCATCTCCTACACCGAGCCGCCGGAGGTGCGGACGGCGTGGGAGGTCGTCTCGCTCTTCCTGATCTTCGCCGTGGCGGCCCTCATCGCCGTCGGGCTGATCGCCCGGGTGGTGGCGCTGTAGCGGGCGCCGTCACCGACGCCTCACCCCGACCCGGTCGTCGCCGCGGCGAGCAGCAGGCCGGCGCGCCGGCGCAACCGTTCGTCGTCGCGGACGATCCGGTCCTCAAGGCCCGAGCGGACGACCCGGGGATCCCGCTGGGCCAGGTCCGTGAGACGGCGTATGTGGTCCGGGGTCAACGCGCCCGCGCCCAAGGCCTCCAGGGCCTCGCACGCCCCGGCGGCGTCGGCGTCGTGCTCGGCCGAACGCAGGGCCGCGCCGGCCAGCGCGGAGCGGTCCAGGGAGCCCGGCTCCGCGACCGAGAGGAGCGCCAGGACGGCCGCGGGTGCCGCGTCGGGATCGTCGAGCAGCGACGCCAGCCGGGGTACGAGCGGGCGGCCGGCCGGGCCGAGGACGGCGGCAGCGCGGGCCGCGCGCACGGCCGTCCAGCGGTACCAGGGGTTGCCGGCGGTCCGGGAGAACACCGTCTCCAGGACGGGAAGCACCGCTTCGGCATCCTGGGTGAGTTCCCACAGGGCGGCGGCCACGGCCACGTCGGCTTCGAGGGCCGGTACGTTCTCCCGCGGGTCCTCCGACCTCAGGAACGCGCGCAGTGCGGGCGCCAGGGCGGCCGCCGCCGGGCCGGCTTCGCGCGCCGCGTCGGCCGCCTCGCGTACCGAGGAGGTGCTGCCGGCCAGCAGCCGGGCGAGCGCGTCGAGGAGGGGTCCGCTCTCGCCGGTCAGTGCGTACAGGGCCTGGGCCACGGCGAGGGTGCCGCTTCCCATGACGTCGCGCAGGGCGGCCGCCGCGCGCTCCCGCTCGGCGGCGGGGCAGTCGGCCGCGATCGCGGCCACGGCACGGGCCGCGGGGTGCGGGAACCTGGACAGCGACGCGTACAGCTCCGGCAGCGCGGGCGCGGACCGCGCGCCCCATCGCGCCAACAGCCCGGTGAGATGGACGGGTTCATTGCCGCACAGATCGTCCGCGGTGAGCCGCAGCCGGACGGCCTCCAGCAACGCGGCGTCGAAGGGGAGGGACGGCATGTCCTGGGAGCGGAATCCCGCGGCCTGGTCCAGGGCGCGCGGCCGCCGGGCGAGGTCGCGGGCGAGCAAGCGGGTGGCCCGGCCGGGCGCGACGCGGACGAGCGCGGCGAGCGCCCGGTCGGCGAGGTCGCCGTCGCCTGCCGCGATGCCGGCCAGGGCCGGTGCGGCCTCCGCGGCGGCGGGCCCGAACTCGGCCAGGAGCGACAGCGCTCCGGGGAGGGTCTCCGCGTCCGCGGCCAAGGCGACGATCGCGGGCAGCAGACGTGCGGGCGCGCCGCGCGAGATCCGGCAGGCGTTGTCGGCGGCCCACACGGCCTCGCTGCGCACCTCGGGCCGCGGGTCGCGCAGCGCCGTGTCGAGCAGGGCTGCCGCCGCCTCGCGGTCCGCGGCGGTGTCACGTCGCAGCAGGGCCGCGGTGATCGCGTACAGGGGCTCGGTACGGTCCTCGTCGAGGCGACCGGAGACATGGCCGTCCGCGGGCAGCAACGCGAGGACGGCCGTGTGCAGTTCCGGGCTCCACGGCAGGCCGGCGTCCAGGCAGGCGAAGACCGCGGCGACGCGCACCTGCGGGGGCTGCGCCGGGTCCAGGGAGGCCCGCGCGGCGGCCGTGGTGGCGACGGGGTCGACCCGGGCCAGGGCGCCCAGCAGTTCGGCCCGCACCAGCGGCTCGCGCTCGGACTCCCAGCGGCGGCGCAGCACGGGCAGCACGGCCCCGCCGTCGCCGGTCCGGGCGACGGCCCAGGCGGCGGCCTGGCGTATCGCGGCGTCGGGGGCGTCGAGCTGCGGCAGCATCAGGGGCAACTGCCGGGCGACCGCGGCCCGTACCGCGCCCGGCGCCACCCGATGCTCGTCGCGGCTCTCCGCCATGCCGCCGAGCAGGATCAGCACGTCGGCCGTACGGTGCCCGGCGGCGGCCACGCGCGCCAGGAAGGGTGCCACCTCGGCGCTGGCGGCGTAGACCGTGCCCTGGTGCAGCACGCTGCCGTACAGCTCGGAGATCGCCTGCTCGGCGGCCTGGTCGTCGCCGCCGGCCAGCGCGCGCAGATGGTGCGGCAGGTCGTCCGCGGAGCCGTAGGCGTGAGAAGTGTCCGCCCAGGGGTGAGCGTCGAGTCCGTCGAGCGGGTGCGCGAGTTCCATGGCCGGATCATGGCAGGCGGCTGTGACACCGGGTCCGGCGCGGGTGCCAGGTGCCCGCGGCGGGCTACGGGTACGGACCCGTGCGGGCCCGCGGAGGGGGAGCGTCATGCCCGGTCGTCACCGGCGGCCTCGCCTGGGCGGCGATCCGCCGGCAGGTCACGCGTCAGCGGGATCGCGACGACCGGCGGTGGCACCGGCAGAACCGCCGTGGGGCGTATGTGGAGTTCATGGCGGCCTGCCGCACCGCCACACGGGAACTGGCCTCGGCGGTCGGCCATCGCGCGGCGCACCCGTAGGAGCAGGCGGACCACCTGGTGGCCGCCCGGCGGGCACCCGTCCCCATGGACGCCGGACTCGCCGCCGTCCGCGGGCGATCTCGCGCACACGGTCATGGATCTGTTCGGGGCCGCGTACCCGTTGCTCTCCGGCGCCGGGATCGAGGACGTGCGCGGGGCGTTCCGGCCCGCCATGGGGCGGTTCGGGGTCGCCAACCGGGCGTTCGCCGCGGTCGCCCGGGCCGATGTACGGGGGACGCCCTGACGCGGCCGGGTCCCGGCACGTCACGCGGGCGCGCTGCTCGTGTTCGGGCGGGCGGACCGGGAGGTGCCGGCGGAGTGGCACGCGGGGAGGCGTCACGTCCACGTCGTCTCGACCGGTGGGGCGAATCGCGTACGGGTTGCGGGCCGTGCCGGCGGGGAGGGGTTGCGACGCGGTGGCGGACGTGACCGCAAGCGGCGGCCCGCCACCGCCACCACCTGACGGTACGTCAGTACCTCAGTGCGCGATGCTGTCGATCACTTCGCGCGCCCCCTGCCGCAGCAGGGCCACCGCGACCGAGGTGCCCAGTGTGGCGGGGTCCAGGGGGCCCGCCCATTCGTGGGCGTCCAGGACGGTCTTGCCGTCGGGCGAGAAGACGCGGGCGCGCAGGGAGAGGCGGCCGTCGCGCTCCGCGCGGGCGTAGCCGGCGATGGGGCTGTTGCAGTGGCCCTGGAGGACGTGGAGGAGCATGCGTTCCGCGGTGGTCTCGCGGTGCGTGTCGGGGTCGCCGAGGTCGCTGACGGCGTCGATGGTGGCGGAGTCGTCCTCGCGGCACTGAAGGGCCAGGACGCCCGCGCCGATGGGCGGGATCATCGTCTCGACGGGCAGGATCTCGGTGATGACGTCGGTGCGGCCGATGCGTTCGAGGCCGGCGACGGCGAGCAGGAGCGCGTCGGCGTCGCCCTGTTCCAGCTTCTCCAGGCGGCGGTTGGCGTTGCCGCGCAGCGGTACGCACGTCAACTGGGGGTGCGAGGCGGACAGTTGCGCGACCCGTCGGACGGACGAGGTGCCGATCCGGGTGCCGTCGGGGAGCGCGTCCAGGGTGAGGCCGCCGGGGTGCACGAGGGCGTCACGGATGTCGTCGCGCTTGAGGAACGCCGCGAAGACCGTGCCCGCCGGGAGCGGGCGGTCGGCGGGGATGTCCTTCACGCAGTGCACGGCGAGGTCGGCCCGGCCCTCCAGGAGCGCGGCGTCGACCTCCTTGGTGAACGCGCCCTTGCCGCCGAGCCGGCCGAGGTCGCCCATCCAGCGGTCGCCCGAGGTGGTCACGGGCACGACCTCGATGGCGAGCCCGGGATGGAGCGCGGTCAGTTCGGCGCGGACCCGCTCGACCTGAGCGAGGGCCATGGGTGAGGAGCGGGAGACGATGCGGATGAGGTCAGGGACGGCCATGTGCCCACGGTACGGCGGCGGGGCCCGGCCCGGGCAACCGGGGCGAAGCCGCCACCCAGGGTGACGAATCCGGCTAAGCTGCGCGAGCCCGCTGCGGCCCGGCCCTCAGGGCGTCACGTGCCCGCACAGGAGTCCCTTGAGGGCGGCGTGCAGCATGGTGCCGAGCGACTCGCCGAAGTTGACGCGGGCCTCGGCGAGGCAGGGGTCCCCGGTGGCCTCGACGACCGCGGGCGACGGGTTGGCGAACGGCCACAGCCCGGCGGTCAGCACGACGGAGATGCGGGTCAGTTCCATCGCCGCGGGCTCGTCCAGGCCCGGCAGCCGGTCGCCCGCCATGCGGGCCAGCCGGGCGCGGTGGTCCGCCTCCCGGAGTTTGAACGCGCGGACGGACTCGACCGAGACGTTGCGTTCCAGGACCGCGGCCAGGATGCTCCACAGCTCGCACAGCAGCGGCCGGCGGGCGAGCGAGCCGGCCCAGGCCCGGGCGAGCGTGCCGGACGCGACGGGCGGCCCGTCCGGCCCCGGCACGGGCGGCAGCTCGTCCTCCAGGGCGTCGAGCCACTCGCCGATGGAGCGGTCGAGGAGTTCGAGGAAGACGGCCTCGCGGGTCTCGAAGTAGCGCACGACGTTGGACTTGGAGAGCCCGACGCGGCGGCTGAGTTCGCGCAGGCTGACCTCGGACGCGGGCATCTCGCGGAGCAGTGTCCCGGCGGCGTCGAGGATCGCCTCGCGGCGCTGTTCGCGCTGTTCGGGGCGGCGGGCGCGCTGGAATGCGGCAGCGCCCGGGCTCTGCTCCCGGCTCTCGATCCGCGTCACGGTTCCGGTCCCCCTCTCCTCGGGCTTCCTCCGGCCGGTGTGGCCACCGTTACATCATAACGGACCGCCGGAACTTTATTAACGGCCCAGCGGTCTGTTAGCGTGGAGCACATAAGAGCCCACCGTCCCGTTATTTGGGACGGCTGCGGCGCACCCTCCCTTCAGGAGCGAACTCCCATGACCGCAACCCCGTCCGCCACCTCCTTCGACCGGTTGTTCATCGGCGGCCGCTGGACCGCCCCCGCCGGCGACGGCACCATCGAGGTCCGCTCGCCGCACGACGGGCGCCTGGTCGGCGTCGTCCCCGAGGCCGTCCCCGCCGATGTCGACCGGGCCGTGGCCGCCGCCCGCAAGGCCTTCGACCACGGCCCCTGGCCACTGACGACGCCCGCCGAGCGCCGCGCGGTGATCAGCCGCTTCAACGACCTGCACACCGCGCGCGGCGAGGAGCTGGCCGCGCTCGTCACCGCCGAGAACGGCTCGCCCCTGTGGTTCACCCACTGGCTGCACAACGGCGGGATCGCCGAGCAGACAGCCGCGTACCTGCGCGCCTCGGAGGCGTTCGGCTGGGAGGAGGAGCTGCCCTCCGCCGGCGCCGGCCGCACCCTGGTGCGGCGTGAGGCGGTCGGCGTCGTCGCCGCGGTCATCCCGTGGAACGCGCCGCACCAGTCGGCGCTGGCGAAGGTCGTCCCGGCGCTGCTCGCGGGCTGCACCGTGATCCTCAAGGCCGCGCCCGAGACCGCGGTGGACGCCCTGGTGCTCGGCGAGCTGTTCACGGAGGCCGGGCTGCCCGAGGGCGTGCTGAGCATCCTGCCCGCCGGGCGCGAGACCAGCGCGTACCTGGTCGCGCACCCCGGCGTCGACAAGATCGCGTTCACCGGTTCCACCGCGGCCGGCCGCGCCATCGCCTCCGTCGCCGGTGAGCAGCTCAAGCGCGTCAGCCTGGAACTGGGCGGCAAGTCCGCGGCCGTCGTCCTGGAGGACGCGGACCTCGCCACCGTCGCCGAGGGCCTGAAGTCGGCGTCGTTCGGCAACAACGGCGAGGCCTGCATCGCCCACACCCGCATCCTCGCGCCGCGCTCGCGGTACGAGGAGGTCGTCGCGGCGGTGGCGTCGATGATGGAGGGCATCACCGTCGGCGACCCCTCCGACCCGGCCACCTATCTCGGCCCGATGGTCCGCGCCGACCAGCAGGCGCGCGTGCGGTCCTACATCGACCTCGGGATCGAGGAGGGCGCCCGCCTGGTGACCGGCGGCCCCGGCATGCCGGAGGGCCTGGAGGACGGCTACTACGTGCGGCCCACGCTCTTCGCGGACGTCGACAACTCCATGCGCATCGCGCAGGAGGAGATCTTCGGCCCGGTCCTGGTCGTGATCCCCTTCGACGACGAGGACGACGCGGTGCGCATCGCCAACGACTCCCCGTACGGCCTCAGCGGCGGGGTGTGGACGGCGGACACCGAGCGCGGGCTCGCCGTGGCGCGGCGCATCCGCACCGGGACGTTCTCCGTCAACGGCGGTTTCGGCGGCTTCGACGGCCCGTTCGGCGGCTACAAGACCAGCGGCATCGGCCGCGAGTTCGGTGCCGCGGGTCTCGGCCAGTACGTCGAGCAGAAGACCATCAGCGCGGCGTGACCCCGGGCCCGAGGAAGGCCAGGGCGGCCGCCGTCAGGGCGGTGATGCCCGCAGGGACGGCAAGCCGCGGGTCGGTGCGGAAGTCCGGGGCGTGGTTCGGGGGCAGGGCCGCCATCTTCTCGGCGGCGCTGTCCCCGGGGGTCCCCGCCCACTGGCGGGGGCCGGTGCAGCCGAACATCCAGTAGGCGGTCCGGATGCCCTGGGCGCCGTGCAGAGCGGCCCCGGCCGGCCCGAACAGGGGGAAGTCCTCGGTGGCCGTCGACGCGGGCCACAGCGCCACGCGCCGCTCGCCGAGCGCCCGTTCGTGCGCGCGGCGCACCGTCTCCGCGGCCCCGGCGTCCGGTACGGTGGGCGGCGACTGGGCCAGCACCCGGACCGACGGCTCGCGCGGGCACCCCGAGGCCGCGCACTCGGCGGTGGCGATGCGCCGCACGGCGGACTCCACGCGGTCCAGGGCGGCGTCGGTGAAGGCCCGCACCGAGACCTCCAGCGTCGCGCGGTCCGGGACGATGTTGCCCCGGACGCCGGCGTGCAGGGAGCCGACGGTGAGCACGACCTGCTCGGCCGGTGCGGTCTCCCGGGACACCACGGTCTGCAGCCGCAGCACGATCGCCGCGGCGGCGACGACCGGGTCCACCGCCAGATGCGGGGCGGCCGCGTGCCCGCCGGAGCCGTGCACGACCACCTCCAGCAGGCGGCTGCCCGCCAGCACCGGCCCGTGCGCGGGTGCGTGGGCGGCCATCCCGGCGGGCAGGGGCGCGGCATGCTGGGCGAGCACGGCGTCGGGGGTGGCGAACCGCTCGTACAGGCCGTCCTCCAGCAGGGCGCGGGCGCCGCTCAGGGTCTCCTCGGCCGGCTGGCCGACGACCATGAGCGTGCCCGACCAGTGGGCGGCGGCGCCCGCCAGCAGGTCCGCCGTGCCGGTCAGGCAGGCGAGGTGCAGGTCGTGGCCGCAGGCGTGCATGACGCCGGGGCGCTCGCTGGCCCATGCGAGGCCGGTCCTCTCCTGCACGGGCAGGGCGTCGAGTTCGGCGCGGAGCAGAACCACGGGCCCGGGGCCGTTGCGCAGCAGGCCGACCACGCCGTGCCCGCCGACGCCGCCGGCGGTCTCGTAGCCGGCGGCGGTCAGGCGGGCGGCGACGCGGGCCGCCGTCCGCTCCTCGGCGCCGGAGAGCTCGGGGTGGCGGTGGATGTCGAGATGGTCCTCGACGGCCGCGCGCAGTACGCCGGGCAGGCCGTCGAGGACCGCGGTGGTGGCGGGGGCGGTGGGGTGCACGCCGGGCTCCTTGCGAGAGTCGTAGAGCTGAAGGGACCTGACAGCGAGGTGACAGCGGGACGTGGGCCGATCTGCCAGTGGGGGTCGTTAGAAAGGACTCCGGTACAGCGCACGGGTGTTCGCTCGATCCACCCGGGCCTGGGCCGCCGCTCCCGCCACGTTCACGTTGAGGAGGACCACCATGTCGCCGCAGCCGAAGTCCCTCGCGTCGCTTGCCGACGAGATCCTGGAGCTCGAGTCCGAGACCTTCGAGATCACCGACTACTCCGACGCCAGTGAGGTCATGCTGGGCTCGTCCACCAGCTGCAGCAGCACCAGCACCTGCAGCAGCACCACCAGCACCACCAGCTGCACGGCCTGACCCGGCCCTCGGCCCCCTGCCCGGCGGTTCGCGCCGCCGGGCAGGGGGCTTCGCCGTGCCGGCCCCGGCGATCAGGGGAACGGGTGCGGCACCCGGCGCAGTTCGGCGTCGGCGAGGTCGGTCTCCCGCAGCCCGGCCCGGCGGAAGGCGGTACGCAACCGGGGCATGTGCAGGGCGCGTTGCCGGGACCAGCCGAAGTCGATCGGCAGCAGGCCGGGCACCAGCGTGCACACCGTCCGCAGGCCCATGCGCGCCTGTTCGGGTGTGGTCTGGTCGACGGCGATGACGTCGTAGCCCGCCCCGGCGAGGAGGTCCCGGCACAGCGCGACGTCGTCGCGGAGGTCGCCGGTGCGCGGGCGCATCCGCTCCCAGTCGGCGTGCAGGTCCCGCAGCGGCCGTACGGCGGCCGGTTCGAGGTAGCTCGCGGCATGCCGGGCCATGTCGGGGAGCCCGAACAGCGCCGCGTGGTCGGGCAGCCGGCGTACGAGGCCGAAGTCGTCCGCCATGGCGGCCAGTTCGTCCGGGCGTTCGCGGACCTGGCCGGGCAGGTGCGGGATGTAGGTGAGGATCTCGGAGACGGCGGACTCCACGGCCGTCTCCGGGTCGAAGGCGGCGCCCGCGGCGAACGCCAGGGTGCCGGGGCCCCCGTCGCGGCGGACCGCGAGTCCGGTGGCGACCGGCACCGGCAGGTCGACGCGGTTGTCGAAGACATGCACGTCGTAGCCCTGCAGCGCCGCCCGGTCGACCATGGCGCGGGTCGTGCCGCGGGCGAGCGACCCGAGGTCGATCTCGGTCAGGGGCGCGTTGCCGTACCAGCCGAGCAGGAAGGCGTCGCGCTCGATGAGTTCGAGCAGCCCGAACAGGACCGCCTCCTCCAGGCAGCTGCCGATGGCGCAGCCGTTGGAGCACTCGAAGACGAAGTTGTCGGCGGCCAGGCCCGCGCTGTAGTGCACCAGGCGGGCCGGGACGAGGACGGGCCGTTCGTCGCGCAGCGACCAGCCCTCCACCCAGGGGATCGGCCGGTCGGGGGCGAACGGGCTGAGCAGGGGGTCGTCGCGGTAGGTCTCCGGCGCGTACAGGCCGCACTCGCGCGGGTCGAGGGCGCGGTCCCCGAGGGTGTCCCAGGCGGCGGTCATGAGTGGCGCGCGGCGCCGGCGGTGGGTGCCCGCGTAGCGTTCCAGGCCCTCCAGGAAGGCCAGGTCGCGGCTGGCCCGGAAGGAGTTGGCCTGTCCGCTCCAGGTGACATCGGTCAGACCGGCGTAGCCGCGCATGAAGACGCTGCCCGCGACCGGCGCGGTGGTCGGCGACTTGACGTCGGTCCAGGTCGCGGCGCCGAGCACACCGCAGACCGGGTTGGCGAGGGCCTGGGCGGGGAGTTCGTACGAGCGCGGGGAGCGCAGGCGGTAGGCGTCCGGCGCGGGCTTGGGGCGGGGGACGGTGCCGATCGGCGCCGCCGCCCCCTCGTCGGACGGGGCGCAGTGCGGGCACAGCGGTTCGCGCAGCAGCGGCACCGCCGCGACCTGGAGGGTGGCCAGGTCGAGCCGGACGACGCGGGGCAGGGGCCCGTCGGCGCGGCGGGCGGACGCGGCGGCGTACAGGGCCGCCGCGGCGTCGACGACGTACTCCGGCAGCACCGGCCACCGCCCTGCCGTGCCCGCGGAGGTGCCGGTCTCCCAGGCCTCGCGCTCGGAGCGGGTGCGCAGGCGCTGCCAGCGCATCGCCAGGCACTGGCCGCAGGCGTCCTCGGCGGGGTCGGTGCCGCCGAACGGGCCGAGCAGGACGGCGTCGTGGGCGAGGTGGACGCGGGCGCCGGGCCGGCGGTCCGCGTGGGGGTCGCGGCCGGGGTTGAGGGTGTCGACGGCGCCGAGCGGCACCACGTCCGGGACGGCCGCGGGCAGGCGCGCGGCGAGGGCGTCCCGCAGGGCGCGGGCCGCAGGGGCGGTGGGTGTGCCGGGCGGGGCCGCGGGCGCGGCGAGTTCGGCGGTCATCCCCGGTTGCTCCAGCGGAAGGTCCGGGCCGCGACGAGCGCGAACAGGACGGCGAAGCCGACGAGTCCGGCGCAGGCGAGGCCGAGGTCGGAGGCGCTGCCATGGTGGGTCTGCGAGAGCACGCCCAGGATGCCGTCGTTGAAGTAGCGCAGCGGCAGGGCGAGCGCGATGTCCCGCAGCCAGCCGGGCATGAGGTCGCTCGGGTAGAACGAGCCGGACAGGAACGCCATCGGCACCATGATGCAGTTGGCGATGGCGGCGACGGCCTCGGGCGTGTTGGCCAGGCTGCCGACGACCAGTCCCAGCGCCATGAACGTGGTGATGCCGAGGACCAGCACCGGGATCACCAGCGGCCAACTGGAGGCGAGTTTCAGCCCGAACAGCGGCAGCAGGGCGACGCCGACGAACAGCGCGGCCTGCACCAGGCCCACGCCGATGGCGATGGCGTAGCGGGAGGCCAGTACGGACGGCAGCGAGGTGGGCGTGCGCCAGATCAGCCGGAGGATGTCGTCGCGCCGCCAGTGCATCATCGTGAACGCCACGCCGAACATGGCGGCGTTGCCGACGCCCCAGGACAGCACGCCGGGCGCTATGTAGTTGATGTACGGGGGCCCGCCGTCCTCGACGGTCTGGCCCTTGAAGATCAGCCCGAAGACGACGAGGAAGATCAGTGGGAAGGCGAAGGTGAAGAAGACGGTGGTCTGGTCCCTGACGTAGGCGCGGTAGTTGGCCTTTGTCAGTGCTGCGTAGGCGCTCACGGTCAGTGCTCCGATCCGGTCAGGGCGAGGTAGGCGTCCTCAAGGGTCGCGGTGCGGGTCTGCACCGCGTCCGGTCCCGCGATGTCGTTCACGGCGACGATGACCTGTCCGGCCACCCGGGTCTCCATGACGACCTCGCCGCCCTCGACCTCGGCGCGGTCCACGCCCTCGATGGCGCGGGCGCGTTCGACGGTGATGCGGTCGGCGGGGACCAGGACCCGTGTGGGGGCCTTCAGGGAGCGGACCAGGTTGGCGGGCGTGTCGAGCGCGATGACCTTGCCGGCCGACATGATCGCGACACGGTCGCAGAGCGCCTCGGCCTCGTCCAGGTGGTGCGTGGTGTGGACGATGGTGCGTCCCTCGCGCTTCAGCTCGCGCAGCACGGTCCACAGCGAGCGGCGGGCCTCGGGGTCGAGGGCGGCGGTGGGCTCGTCCAGCATGATGAGTTCGGGGTCGTGGACGAGCGCGGTGGCGATGGCGAGGCGCTGGCGCTGGCCCCCGGAGAGGTTGTCGACGCGGGTGCGGGGCTGCGCGGACAGGCCCACCAGGTCCAGGGCGCGGACGGCGGCCTCGGGGCCGAGGCCGTAGAGGACGGCGACGGTCTCCAGGTGCTCCAGGGCGGTGAGCCGGGTGAAGAACGCGGAGGCCTGGGTCTGGACGCCCAGGCGCCGCAGCAGCGCGGTGTTGCGCGGCCACGGGGAGGCGCCGAGGACGGAGACGGTGCCGCTGTCGGCCCGGCGCAGTCCCTCGACCATCTCGATGAGGGTGGTCTTGCCCGCGCCGTTCGGCCCGAGGATGCCGAAGAACTCGCCGCGGTGCACGGTGAACGACACCCCGTCCACGGCCTGGACCGGGCCGTAGCGTTTGTGCACGTCGTCGATCACCACGGCCTCGGGGGCCGTGTCCACTGCCGTCATCTGCCGTTCCCTTGCTGTGTGTGCCGTGTGGGGGTCGTCGCCGGAGGGGGAGGTGCTGGTGCCGGGGGGTGCGGCGGCGTCCGGTGCCGTCGGCTCCCCGTCCTGGGGGGTGTGCGCGGTGCGCCTGGCGCGGGCGGCCAGGCCGAGCCGCCGGAGCACGGCGGCGGCCACGAGGAGGAGTACGGGGGCCGCGCCGGCCAGGGCACCGTACCGGTCGGCCAGCCACCGTCCGGCGGCGGCCAGGACGACCGCGGCCGTCCCGGTGGTGAGCGCCCCGGCCAGCAGTCCGTAGAGCGTGTAGGCCGCCCGGGCCCGGCGCGGGTAGGCGCTCGTGCCCGGCCCGCGACGGAACCGCCCGGCAACCGCCTGGGCGAGGAAGATGCGGCTGCCGGCGGCCAGTTGACCGATGCCGAGGGCGTAACCGAGCAGTTTGTAGCCGTCCAGCGGGGGCAGTGGGACGAGGTTGGCCAGCGCCACCGCGACGCCGAGCAGCAGCGTCCCGCCGAGGGCGTAGTGGGCGGGGCCCTCGTCCGGCACCCAGGCCCACAGGGGCCAGAACGGCAGCAGGAAGACGAGGTTGGCCGCGGGTCCGGCGGCGGCGGTCGCCACCTGGTGGCGGCGCCGGGCGAAGAACGCCACGTCCTGCACGAGGCAGTACAGGTAGGTGACGGGCAGCCGCCAGCGCAGCCCGATCTCCGCGACGGTGCCGCCGAAGGCGCGTCCCACCAGGCCGTGCGCGAGCTCGTGCAGGGCCAGGCTCACCCACAGCACGACGCCCACCGCCATCAGCAGCACGGGGCGCTGGGCGAGTTGGGACACGTCGTGGACGAGGGTGCCCAGGCGCGTGGCCAGGTGGACGAGCATGCCGAGGACCAGGACCAGCAGCGCGCCCAGGAAGGCCGGGGTGCGGGCGAAGGCGGTGCGCCGGTGCAGGGTCTCGATGAGCGCGCCGGCGTCGGACGCCATCCGCACATGGCCGTTGAGCAGCGTGGACCTGCCGTCCTGCACGCGCGGGACGGGGGCGGGTGCGGCCGGTTCCGGGAGCGGGCCGCCGTCCAGCAGCCGGCGCGCGCCGAAGAGCCCGAGGATCTGCTGCCAGCGGGCGTCGTCGAGGCGGGCGCCGAACTCGTGGGCGTAGGCCTCGCCGATGGCGCCGAGGGTGTGTTCGCCGTCGAGCCGGGACAGGACGAAGAACTCCTTGGGCCGCAGCTCGAACCGGCGGCCGCCGACCGGGTCCTTGAGGGGGTGGACGGGCGTCGTGCCGCGCAGCACGGACGGCCCGATCAGCAGGTCGGGCCGCCGCCGCGGCCGCAGCCCGAGCAGGTCGGGCAGGTCGGGCAGGTCCGGCGGTGCGGTCACCGCTCCCCCTCGGGCGTGCCGATGCCGTCGGTGGCGCCGGTGCCCTCGCGCAGGGCGCGGGCGAGGACGTAGGCGAGGAACGCCTCGTCGCGGATGGTCACCGAGAGCCGGTTGTTCGTCATGTGCATGTACGGGGACATGAGCATGGCCAGCGCCTGGCCCGGCTCGGTGACCACGAACTCCTCGTCGCCGCTCCAGGACCGGAAGACCAGCTCGCCCCCGGCCGCCAGCTCCCGTACCCGGTCCGCCAGTTCACGGCAGTGCCGCGCCCAGCCGCGCAGGAAGCCCGGGAGTTCGTCCTCGGCACCGGCGGCGACGGCCGACCGGACCCCGGCGAACCGGCGGCCGAGTTCGGCGCCCATGTCGCCGAAGGCGCGGTCGTAGCCCCGGCGGGCGGTGAACTCGGTCTCGGAGAACGCGCCGTCCCAGAAGGCGTGGTAGCGCTCCAGGAAGTGCGCCAGCTCCTCGCCGTCCTCCAGGAAGGAGGCCGACATGACCATCATGAGCTGCGCGGCGGTGCCCAGCAGGACCGTGCGCACATGGAGGTTCAGCGTGCGCAGGGCCTCGACGACCAGTTCGCTGGAGCGCTGGAAGTGCCATTCGGCGAGCGCGACGCCCGCCGGGCCGCCGTACTTGCCGTACTCCGGCTCGTAGGGCTCCACGCTGGCGGAGTTGTTGTCCCGCAGGAGCATCCGCCCGTCCGGCCCGACCAGCCGGTCGCGCTGCTCGCGCGGGTACTCCAGCTCGAACAGCTGGTTGTACAGGTCGGCGAGGAAGCCCGCCTTGACCTCGTACAGGGCCGGGCGGGTGGCGAGGAAGTCCTGGACGGCCCGCAGCGCGCGCTCGCCGACCTCTTCGGCGACCGCCGCGGAGGAGGGCTTCAGGCGCAGCCGTACGTGCGGTCCCTGGAGCCAGTAGTTGATGAAGAACCACCCCGACAGCAGCCCCTCGGACTCGAGTCCGGCGACCAGTGGCCGGACGCAGTCCAGCAGCAGCGGGCGCGGGCTGGCGGCGTAGAAGACGTGCAGTGCCTGCCATTCGCCGGGGGCGGCCCCGGTGGCGGCACCTGTCTGCGCGGGTGAGGTCATGACCGCTCACCGTGTCCTTCCTCGTCGGGTACGGGGTGTGCCGGGGCGGCGGGGAACATCTCGACGGCGAGTTCGGCGACGTGCCGGCCGCGGGCGGTGCGGACGTGGAGGTCGTCCTCGGCCGGCAGCATCTCCTCCAGGACGACCCGTCCGGCGCGCTCCTTGAGCAGGCCCTCCAGGGCGACCAGGCTCAGGGGGCTGTCGAAGTCGACGTAGTGCGGCTTGGAGCCGCCGCCCGCCCAGCCGCCGCCCGCCGCGCCCCGCGGGGCGTGCACGGTGGCGAACACCCGCGCGGGGAGGCCGTGTTCGAGCCGCCAGCGCTGCCAGGCCAGGAACCAGCCGGCGTCGTCCTGCCCGGCGGGCCGGACGGGCAGGGCCGCGGCGTCGGCGGTCCAGCTGCGCCGGCTGAGCACCACGGACCCGTGCCGTACACGGGGCCGGGCGGTGACGCCGCCGGTGGCGGGCGCCTCGGGCACGCCGGTCCACACGTCGAGGGCGGTCTTGGAGGTCGGGGAGAGCAGCAGCAGGGTGCGGGGGATCTCCGGGAGCACCATGGGCACCAGGTAGCCGAGGTAGAGCGGGACGACCTCCTTGCCGAGCCGCCGGGAGCGCACAACGAGGCGGTCCTCGGCGGCGTCGTGCTCCACGTACAGGTCGTCCAGGTGGATGCGCTGCTCGGGCGGGGCGGAGCCGGTCTCGCCGGGACACAGGATCTGATAGTCCGTCATGCGTCCGTGGAGATTGAGGTTCGTGGTCGCCGAGCCCGCGGTGATCTCCGCGAAGACCGCGCCCTCCGGCTGCGCCGCGCGCAGGTCCGCCAGGAGCGCCGCCGACAGTCCCGGGTCGTCGCCCGCGGTGTCGAAGCAGTGCGTGAAGCGGGTGAAGGGGAAGCACACGCCGCCGTAGGAGCCGTTGAGGACGACGAGGGGGTCATCCTCCCGGGCGGCGAGCTGGAGGAAGTGGCTCTGTGCGGCGAAACCCTCGGCGAGCGGGAGGAGTTCGCCCGCGATCCCCGCCACGAACGCCTCGTCCAGCCTCAGTTCCCCCGCGCCCGGCGGCAGGTCCTGCCACAGCGTGCGCATCCGGGTCACGAAGGCGGCGCGGGCCCGGTCCAGGGCGGCGATCTGCGGCAGCCCGAGCCAGTTCTCCTCCGGGGCGTGGCCCTGCGCGGGGTCGTGCGGGCCGCGTTGCGAGGTGAACAGCAGATACTGCTCGAAGAGGTCCTCGTGGAAGTCGTGGACGAGGCGCAGCAGGTCGTCGCAGCGGCCCCCGCTGCCGTAACGGGCCAGGAAGAAGCCCTTGAACGTGAGCCGCTGCGCCAGGGAGACGTCGAAGGCGGGCAGGATGCGCGCCAGCGACCGCAGGGGGCCGGCGGCGAGGCCGGTCCAGGTGCGCGCGTCGGCGGTGACGGGATCCGCGCCGGCTCGCGCGTCCTCGTACAGCAGGGTCTGCGGCAGGGTCGTGCCGGAGGCGCCGAGGGACTCCACGAGCGCGGGCAGGTCCCGCCTGAGACCCGCCAGCAGTTCGCGGCGGCGGGCGAGCGGCGCGGCGGCGTAGGCGTCGACGGCGGCCGCCACGCCGTCCAGGCGCGCGGCGACGTCCAGCGCCCAGGGGCGGCCGACCTCGCGCAGCGCGGTCTGGAACGCCCGCACCGGGTCGGGGCTGTGCACGTCGGGGTAGAGGCCGTCGAGCTGCACCATGCCCAGTTGCAGCAGCGCCGACAGGTAGCGTTCGGCGTCCTCCTGACTGGCGTCGCGCTCGGTGGTCAGCCAGGACGTGAGGTCCCGGTGGCGCAGCCGGGGCCGCTCGCGCAGCAGGGTGAGCAGCCCTTCGAGCGCGCCGCTGCGGCGCAGGAAGAACAGCCGGTCGCGGGCGGCGTCGAAGCTGACGGGGGCGCTGTCGTCGCCGGCGGTCACCGACCGGCGGACGAAGCGCACCCGTTCGTCGTCCAGTTCCCAGCCCGAGGCCGGGCCGACGAGCAGGTCGCCGCGCCGTTCGGGGTCGGCGGCGACGGCCTCGGCGATGCGGCGCAGCACGACGACGTTGAGGCGGGCGTGCCCGGTCCAGCTCTCGGTGACCTCGATGCCGCCCGCCGGGTCGGCGTCCGGCCGGAAGGCGCCGAGCGCGACCCCGGTGAAGGTGCTGAAGGGGCTCGTCTTGCAGGCCGTGCGGTACAGGTACGCGAGCAGCGACCGCTCGATCTTGCGGCCGCGCTTGCCGGACGCGGACGCGTCGCCCCGGATGTACGCGTCGAGCTGGCCGTCGAGGGTCGGGGAGGCCAGCAGCAGGCCCAGGCGCAACTGGTCGGATCCGGCGAGTCCGCGCAGCGCGTCGCGCCCGCGGGTGAACTCCTCCGCCAGCAACCCAGGGCCCTTGGCGTGCAGTTCGGCCAGGTTCCTGCGCTCGTGCAGCCAGTCGGCCAGGTCGCGGCCCGCGGGACCGTCGAGGCGGGCGGCGAGGCCGAGGGCGGCGGTCACGTCCTGCGGGAGCCGGTTGTTGAACACGGCGCGGCGCAGGCGCAGCACCTCGCGGCGCATGCCCTCGTCCTCGTTGCCGTCGACGACCGCGGCGAGCGGGTCGCTCAGGCGTGCGCCGAGGTCACGCAGGCGGGCCTCCTCGGCCAGCACCTCGTCGGCCCAGCCGCGGGCGGCGGCGCTGCGCAGCACCTCGGCCGCCTCCACGGGCAGGCCGGCCAGGCGCATCATGAAGCGCGGGGAGAGCACTGTGTCGGGCACGAGCCCCGACGGGGTGAGCGAGGTGGTCACCGGCCCTCGTCCTCCTGGGTCGGGCGCTGGGTGCGCTGCGCGGGGTCGTGGGCGAGGTCGTAGTGGAAGTCGGCCGTACGCGGCCGCTCGTTGCCCACCAGCATCAGCAGCAGGGGCAGTTCGCCCGTCCCGGTCAGTCCCAGCTCCTCGGCGAAGGCGACGCTGTCGAAGCCGAGCGCCACGCCGCACGCGGTGTCCGAGGCGGCCGCGGCGGTGTAGACGGCCTGCGCGGCCGCTCCGATGGCGGCGCTGACGAGCCGGTAGCCGCGCTCGCCGACGGCGTCGAGCACGTGGTGGGTTCGGATCGCGGGGACAATGGCGGCGGCGGCCTGCTCCAGGTTGTAGTTGTTGAGGAAGTAGTGCGCCTGGAGGAAGGGCCCGGGTGCGCCCGGCTTGATCAGGCGCAGTTCGTCCGTGCCGGGGTCGAAGGCGTAGGTGCCCTGGGGCACGCCCTCGACGTGGTTGACGAAGACGTACAGCGAGGCGAGCCGGGGCCCGCCGGGCGGGGTGGCGTCGGTGGTGAGTTCCGTCCCGGCCGCGGCGGCCCGCAGGGCGGCGGTGAGGTGGGCGGCCGACAGCGGTCGCAGTCCGGTGAACCGCCCGAAGCTGCTGCGGCGGGAGCGCAGGGCGCGGCGGACGCTCAGGTCCATGGGCGCGGCGGGCGGCAGCGGTACCCGTTCGCCGCCGGAGGGCACCGCTGGGGCGGCGGCGTCCGCCAGCGCGCCGGGCGCGGGGCGCTCCGCCGCGTGCCGGGTGGTGGCGCGGTGCACCGTGCGCACGGTGTCGAAGGCGATGACGCGGCGGGACCGTTCCTGCTCGGTGCGGTGGACACCGGAGGTGCGGGAGCCGGGCCGGTCGCTGTCCCGGACGGGGACCGCGCCCTCCCAGCGCAGCGGCACGACCGCGAAGACGCCCTCGTCGTCCGCGTCCGCGCCGAGCAGCCGGCCCAGCCGCGGCTCGTCGAACCACAGGACGGGGTCGATCCGCAGACCGCGGGCCCGCGCCCACATGCTCCAGGTCTGGAGCAGCGCGCCGAGGTCCATCGTCACCACGTGGTAGGCGAAGCTGTTGTACTTGAACGCGTTCTGCCAGAACTTGACCCCGAGGACGAGGAACTGGTCAGCGTCCCGGTGCAGTTCTGCGTCCCCGACCGCCGCCCGGACCTCCCCGGTGACGTCCCCGGTCAGCAGCCGCTGCACGGCGTGGTGCTGCGGCGAGTAGTGGTGGACGCCGGGGGCCAGCGGGCCCGACGCACCGGAGACCCAGTGCACGCCCACGGGGTAGAGGCCGCCGCCCGAGGCCGTGCCGCGCGACCAGTTGGCCTGGGTGTACATCGGCAGCGTGCCGAGGTCCGTATTGGCCTGCACCGCGAGGCGGCGGCCGACCAGCCCGTAGGAGTCCCGGAGCATGCCGCCGAGCAGCGGCAGGGTGAAGGGGGCGTCGCCGGGCGGACCGGTCAGGCCGCGGCCGACCCCGGCCTCCTCGGGGAAGTCGCCGTCGGGCAGCGGGAAGCGCTCGGCCCCGGGGTAGAACTTCTCCTTCCGGGGGCGGTCCGCCCAGTCGGGCACGAAGTCGGCGGGCTCCATCGCGACCCGGCCGCGCCGCATCACCGCGGTCGCGTACTCATGGGTGTCCCCCATGTCCGTTCCTCTCTGTCCGTGGTCTGTCTGTGGCGGCGTCGGCCGCGCCGGGTGGTCGGCTGGTTCACGGGAAGGGGTGCGGGGCGAGGTTGAGGTCCTCGTCCCGCAGGACGTGGCCGGTGAGGCCGGCGGTGTGCGGGGCGGTGCGCAACCGCGGCATGTGCAGCGCACGCTGGCGGTGCCAGCCGAAGTCGATGGGGATCAGGCCGGGCACCATGACGGCGGCCGTGTGCAGTCCGGCGTCGCGCTGCTCGGGCATCGTCTGGTCCACCACGACGACGTCGAAGCCGTGCGCGGTGACGGCCTCCACGGCGGCGTCGAGGTCCTCGCGCAGGTCGGCGGCGGGCGGGCGGCCGGTGCCGAGGGCGGCGACGGGGCGCGGCGGCGGTCCCGCGGGCCCGTCCCGCCGGTCCAGCAGGAAGTCCGCGTGCCGGGCCATGGAGGGCAGCCCGTACAGCAGCGGGTGGTCGTGCAGGACGTGGACGGAGCCGAAGTCGGCGGCCATCGCCTCCAGCCGGTCCCGCTCGCGTTCGGTGCGCCGCTGGAGCTTGACGGCGTCGGTGGCGATCTCGGCGAGCCCCGCGGCCAGGGCCGCCTCGGGGTCCCAGGAGGCTCCCGCTCCGAAGCACAAGGTGCCTGTGCCGCCGTCGGCGCGCTGTGCGACGGCGGTGACGACCGGGACCGGGAAGGTGATCCGGGTGTCGAAGAACCGGGCCCGGTAGCCGTACATGGCGAGCCGTTCGACCATGTGCCGGGTCGCGGGCCGGGTGCTGGTGGCGGGGTCGATCTCGGGCAGGGGGAGGCCGGCGTACCAGGCGATGAGGAAGGCGTCGCGTTCGACGGCCTCCATGAGCCCGAACAGGACGGCCTCCTCCAGACTGCCGCCCGAGGCGCAGCCGTTGGAGCTCTCCTGGACGAAGCGGTTCTCCAGCCCTCCGGGTGCGTGGTAGTACGCGAGCACTTCGGGGACGAGCAGCGGCCGCCGGTCGCGCAGCGAGTACCCCCACACCCAGGGGTGGGGCCGGTCCGGGTCGAAGGGCCGGACCAGGTCCTGGTGCCGGTAGAAGGCGTCGGAGTACACGCCGCAGGTGCGCGGGTCCAGGGCGTCGTCGCCGAGTTCGGCCAGGGACGCGACGACGGTGGTGCGCTTGCCGCGGGCGCGCATGCCGGCGAAGCGTTCCATGCCCTCCAGCACGCCGACGCGGACGCTGCGTCCGTAACTGCCCGTGTGGCCGCCCCAATAGGACTCGCGCAGGTAGCTGCCCGAGCGCAGGGTGAACGAGCCCACGGTGGAGGCGGTCGACGCGGAGGTGAGGTCCGGGGCGACGGAGGGGCCGAGCATGCCGGTGACGGGGTTGACGAAGGCCTCCAGCGGGAGGTCGTAGTCGTCGATGTGCCGGCCGCGGAAGCCGGCCGGGTCCGCCTTGGGGACGCTTCCCACGGTGACGGTGGCCGCCTCGGCGGTGTCGGGGACCCGGCGGTCGCAGTGCGGGCACTCCGCGTCGGGGACGAGGACGGCCCGGTTGACCTGGAGGCTCTCCAGGTCGAGCAGGTGGACGGCGCCGAACCGGCCCTGCTCCGGGGCGCGTTCACCGGCCGCCGCGGCCAGTGCGGCGACCGCGTCGACGGCGAAGGCGGTGGTGAAGGGCCACTCCCCCGTCGCCCGGGTGCCGGCGCCCAGTTCGAGGGCGTCGCGCAGGGTACTGGGCCGCACGGCCTGCCAGCGGCGGGCCAGGCAGCGCGGGCACGGCGTCCGCGCCGCCCGCCGGTCCGCGGGAGCGGGGCCGACGAGGGCGTGGTGCCCGTAGAGATGGACGGCGGCGGCCCCCTCGGCGGGGGCTCCGTCGGCGGGACCGGTGGCCGCGGCCTGCTCGTCGCGCAGGCCGAGCACCGCGACGCGCACCTTCGCGCCACCGCCGAGGTGGCGGCGCAGGCTGCGGGTGAACAGCGCCTCCATCGCCGGCGCGTCGGCACCGGCGTCGGGCGCTCCCCGCGGGGCGGCGGGCCGTGGCGCCGTGTCGTTACGCATCCACGGCCCCGTGGGCGAGCAGGACCCGGGCGACGTGCACGCCGCCGGCCCGCAGGTCGGCCGAACCGGTGTCCACGACCAGGGCGTCCAGGCCGTGACCGGCCAGCCGGGCGAGGACGCCCGCGCCCGGCTCCTGGTCGCGTACGGGCAGCGCGGACTCGCCGGTGACGGCCAGGGTCATCGGGTCGAGGTCGCCCAGCAGCGGGTCGCCGGTGTCGGGGAGCGCGGCGGGCGCGGACTCGCGGCCCAGTTGGACCTGTCCGAGCAGGTCGCGCAGGGCGGCGACGGCGGCTTCGCGGCGCGCGGGTCCGGAGCCGGTCGCCCAGAGCGTCCGCCCGGTGTGCGGGTCCTCCGCGCGGGCGAGCAGTACCGGCGCGGGCGCCTCGGCACCTCCGAGGTCCAGGAGTTCTGCGGCCAGGCCCAGGTTCACGGCCGACCGGCGCAGGAAGACCAGTTCGCGGTCCTCGCCCTCCCAGCCGGCCGGGAGCAGGGTGACCGCCGTTCGGCCGCGCAGCGCGAGGGTCAGGGTGTGCAGCGTCAGCGCCGAGTACAGGCCCTGCGCGGCGGCCTCGGACGGTGACCCGGCGGCGGCCGAACCGGCGGACGTGGGCTGGAACATCCGGTCGTGGTTGTCGGGGCCGAAGGGGCGCACCGCGCCCGCCGGGACCAGGGCGGTGCGCCCGGAGGCGAGTGAGGTCGCGGGCAGCCAGGTGCGGACCTGCCCGGCGCCGGCGCCGGTGCCCGAGGCCGCGTCCAAGGTGGCGGGGGCGAGCAGCGGCCACTTCTCCCGCGCGGCCTCCAAGGCGGCGCCGCGTACCGCGCCCGCCGGCGGCACCACGTGCTCGGCGTAGGTCGCGGCGGCGCGGTGCAGGGCCCGCAGCCGGGCCCCGGCGACGTGGTGCACGTCGAAGGCGGTGATCTCGCGCGGCCCGCGGTGGCCTATGCCGAGCCGTACCGTGCCGACCTTGAGGGGCGTCTGCTCCCACGCGTCGTCGGCGAAGGCGTCGAGCACGCCGGCGCGGGGGTGGGTGAGCACCGAACGAGCGTCCAGGGCGGCCATCGCCGCGTCGGCGTCGGCCTCGGGGGCGACCTCGCCCTCGTCTTGACGGACCGTCAAATTTGCTTCGACGGTCACGGGTTCCGGGCGGCCGTCCTGCTCGTCCCGGCAGAAGGGGCAGCGCGGATGCGGCAGCAGCGGCTCGGTGACCACGTCGAGGGAGTCGAGGTCCTGGAGGACGACGCGGCCCTCGGTCTCCGGCGCGAGCACACCGGTGATCTGCCGGAACACCTCGTACGCCAGGAGGTTGCCGAGCATGGCCGCGGGCGGGCCGGACACACCGGCGGTGGCGGACCGGCCGCTCTCGCCCAGGCTCGCGCCGCTCCAGAGGTCGGCCGCGGCACCGGCGTCGCCGTTGGCGCCCAGCCGCAGCGCCGCGCACGCCCAGCAGCCCGTCGTGGCCGAGGTCATGACGGGGCCGGCCACCGCCTGGCCGCCGAACGTCCAGGCGGGCAGCAGCCGTACGCCCTCGGGAACGCCCGCCTCCAGCAGACCGAGCACGGTGCGCGGGCCGCCCGTGGTGACGACCACGTCGTACCCGGCGAGGTCCGCCCACCCGGCTCCGGGGCCGAGGTCCTTGCGGGCGATCTCGACGGGGCATCCGTCGGCGGCCAGGGCGGCCGCCTCGTCGACGGCGGCGGCGAACGGGTCGTCACCCGTGGCCGCAGGTACAGCGATCGCGGCGCAGCCGTTGCGGACCAGGCTCAGCGCGCACCACTGCGCGACGTCGTCGTCGCCGAGCACCGCGACCCGGGTCTCGCGGAAGCGGCGGAACCGGCCGCCCGCCTCCCCCACATAGTGGTCGACGTAGTCGATCTGCGGGGCGAAGCGCCGCGCGACCTCGGGCGGCACTTGGTCCAGGCCGTCGCTGCCGGGCGTGACGTCACGGGCGAAGCCCCGTCCGTACAGGGCACCCACCAGCTCGCCGACCATGGCGCGCTGCTGGTCGCCCAGGCCGGCGCACATCTCCTCGACGCGGTGCGTCCCGTCGAGGTGGGGCACGATCAGCGACGCGAACCGGTAGGCCGATCTGCCCTGGAGATTGAATCCTCCGTGGGCATTGTGGAATACCACCCCGGCGGGCGTCTCGGTGAAAAGAACATCACGACGGATACGGGGATACGAGTGCGCGACTTCCTCGTACGCAGCGGTCATGCCGTATTACTCCCTTGCAGGGGCGCGGTCATGGGACACACGGAATCCCGGGCCGGTCGGGGAAACCGTCCGGAATCCGGTCAGGTCGTGCCGGGGGACATATCGGGGCCGGTGGCGTCGGAACGCATTTCCAGTGCGCCCCTGGCGAGGATGCGCAGCGAGTCGTGCATTCGGTACTGGCCTTCGGGGCCCTCTTCGAGCAGCCCCGCCCCGACGAGTGTTTCGAGGACCTGCGCCGCGCCACCGGCCAGAAAGGACTTTCCCGCGCCATCGGCCTTGGCGCCGGATTCGGAACGAGCCGGGAAATGGTCTCGACCATTGGCACGGGCCGCCGGGAGGGCGCGGCCGCCGGGCGCGCCGGCCGTGAGGTCGTCGCCCCGCAGCACCGCGAGCTCCAGCCGTTGCAGCGCGGGGCCGGGGTCGACCCCGAGCTCCGTACGCAGGTAGCGCTTGATCACCCCGTACTCGCGCAGCGCGTCCGCGCGGCGGCCCGTGCGGTGCAGGGCCGCCACCAGCTGCACCCAGAACGGCTCGTGGGCGGGGTGGGAGCGGGCCGCGGGCCACAGCTCGGCGAGCACCTGGCGGCTGCGCCCGAGGGCCGTTTCGAGGTCGAAGACCCGCTCCATGGCGCGCAGCCGCTCCTCGGTGAGCCGGGGCACGACCTCGCGCTGCAGGATCTCGGAGTGGATGTTGGCCAGCAGCGGCCCCTGCCACAGGGCGAGCGCGGCCCGCAGGGTGCGCAGCTCCTGTTCCGGGTCGGCCGCGGTGTCGGCGCTGCGCAGCAGATCGCGGAAGGCGATGAGGTCGAGCGTCGTGGCGTCCGCGGTGATGCGGTAGCCGCCGGGGACGGCCTCGATGAGCCGGCTCGCGACGCCGTACCGGGCGAACAGCTGCCGCAGCCGCTGCACGCAGGTGTGCAGCGCGGACTTGGCGCCGCCCGACCGCTCCTCCCCCCACACCACCCGCTGGAGAAAGTCCGCGGACACCGTGGAATTGGGGTGTAAAAGAAGGGCGGCAAGGAGGTTGGCGGGTTTCGACGGCTGAAGTGCGATGACGTCGCCGCCGTCCGCTATCCGAACCGGCCCCAACATGAGAAACCTCGGACTGAATTCCCCGGAATCGAATGACGCACCCGGTCCGGGTCCGTCGGACGTTTCCTGCACCTGGTCGACAGATTGCCTTTTCTGCATTTCCGCCCACACTCCCCGCTGACGTCCGCGAACGTACCACCGCTCACAGACCGCTCACAAGAGGACCGCAACAGCGCCGATGGGGTTTCCGGGAAGCCGTATGCACCATTTGGCCTCATTCATCTACGCGTGTCGACCCGGATGTACGAAGTTTTAACAAAAGCGCACCCTCGACCGCACTCCAAGAAAGGACCCGGCAATAGCGCGATGACGCGAACCACCCCATGCGCTCTTGCGCCGGACATCTCGGAGCACGCCGGACACGGGTAATCACCGCGGACATCCGGTTCATCGCCGCGCCGCCCGCCGAACCCGCCCTCCGGATACCGCCTCAGCTGACGTCACAGCAGGTCACGACGGTGATGCCGTCACGAAACCTCATCGGCGAACAGAAGTAACCGTGGTACCGATCAACCACGGTCAGGAACTCGCATATAGTGACCCGGAGTTCACGCGCCCCCGGCCCCGCCGGACGGGACGCGTGTTCTTTTGTGACATCACCTCCTTTATCCCCTTGCCCCCTTCACTCCCTTCACCTCCTTTACCTCCTTTCACGTCCGATCCGCACCCTCCGTCCGCACGGCCCCGAGGTCACCGATCCATGACAGCGCACACCCCGCCCACCCGCCTGTGGTCCGGGCGTTCGCGAGCCGCGGCAGCGCCAGAGCCGCCGCGTCCGCCGCTCCCGTACCTGGCCCGGACCGTCGCCGCCCCGGTGGTCGTCACCGGATCGGCGGGAATCTGGCTGGTGTCCGCCGCCGACGGTGCGCGCGTGCCCGCCGCGGTCGGCGCCACGGCCGGAGTCGTCCTCCTCGCAGCGGCGGCCGTCGTGGCGGCGACCTCCTCGTGGCGCGCGCGGCGTCTGGGCGAGCATCTCGCCCAAGAGGAGGCGGACACCGCCCGGTTCGCCGACGAGGTACTGCCCGCCCTGATCGACCGGCTGACGCACGGCGACTCCGCCGCCTCCGCCCTCGCCGCGCTGGGCGTACCGCTGGACGACGCCCGGCGCCGGACCCTGGCCCTGGTCGCCGAGGAACTGGCCACCAGCGAGGCGCGCCGCGCCGCGGCCATGTCCGCCGGATCCAACGCAGCGGGCCGCATGCAGGCACTGACCACCAGCATGCTGGCCGACCTGAGGGAGATGGAGCACCGGCACAGCGACCCCGCGGTCCTCGGCGACCTCCTCCACCTCGACCACCGCACGGCGCAGGCCGGCCGGCTCGCCGACAGCATCGCCGTGCTCGCGGGCGCCCGTTCGGGACGCCGGTGGGCCAAGCCGATCCGCATGGAGTCGATCCTGCGCGGCGCGATGGGCCGCATCAGTGGCTACCAGCGCGTGCGGCTGCACTCCAGCAGCGAGGTGGCGGTCGTCGGGCACGCGGCCGAGGGCGTGATGCACGCCCTGGCCGAACTCATGGACAACGCCGCCAACTTCTCGCCGCCGACCGCCGAGGTCCATGTGTACGTCGAGGAGGTGCCCGCGGGCGCGGTCATCACCATCGAGGACAGCGGACTGGTGATGGGCGAGGTCGCGCTCCGCCGCGCCGAGAGCGCGGTCGCGGCGAACGGCTGGGACCACCTCACGGGCCTGTCCGGCACGCGCCTCGGGCTCGTGGTCGTCGGCCGGCTCGCCCGCAAGCACGGCCTGAAGGTGTCCTTCCGGCCCTCGGCGCGCGGTGGCACCGGCGTCGTGGTGATGATCCCCCAGGAACTGATCACCCGTCCGCGCCCCGGCGGCACCGCGGACGCCGACTCCGCCGAGATCCTGCTCCCCGACCCGCTGCCCGTCGCGCCGCGCCCGGACCCCGAGGACCTGCCCTCGCGCACGGCTGCCGGTGAGGCAGCGCCGGAAGCCACGACCGAGACCGCGTCGGAGACCGAAACGGCGGCCGACCCCACCGAGTTCGGGGAGAGCGGCCTGCCCAAGCGCCGCCGCGGCCGCACCCTGGCCGCCGCCCGTCACACCGAACCGTCCGTCGTCACCCGCCGCTCCGCCCCCCGCGACGACGACACGCCCGCGGCCCGCGCCGCCCGCTTCAGCACCTTCCGGGGAGCCCTCAAGCGCAAGCCCTCCCCCGCATCAGCCCCCTCCGCGGCCCCCCACCAGCAGACCGCGACGGACCCAGAAAGCGATTCCTGATGACCGCAACCGCAGCCGGCAGCACCCACGGCAGCAGCACCAGCACCGACGAGAGACTCAACTGGCTGCTGGAGAACCTGCTCGAGCGGACGCCAGGCGCCCGCCACGCCCTGGTCCTGTCCCGTGACGGACTCAAGCTGTGCCGCACCCCCGAACTCTCCGTGGACCAGGCGGACCAGCTCGCGGCGATCTCCGCCGGCATCCAGAGCCTGTCGCAGGGCGCGTCCGTCGAGTTCGGCGACGGCAGCGGCGGCGTCCGGCAGGCCATGGCCGAGTTCTACGGCGGCATCCTGTTCATCGTGGAGGCCGGGGACGGCGCCCACCTGGCCGTCGTCGCCCGCGAGGACTCCGACGTCGGCGTGATCGGCCACAACATGAGCGAACTGGTCGAGCAGCTCGGGGAGCACCTCAGCGCGCCGCCCCGTGAGGCCGGCGCGGACGGCGACCTCGGATGACCCCTCGCCCGGGCCGGGACGACGATCCGGACCGGCTCTACACCCTCACCGGAGGACGCAGCCGTCCCGAATCGGACGTGTTCGACCTGGTGACCCTGGTGGTCGCCGAGTGCGATCCCGCACCCGGGATGCAGTCGGAGCACCAGCTGATCCTGCGCGTCTGCCGGCAGCCGACGGCGGTGGTGGAACTCGCCGCCGACCTCGCGCTGCCGGTCGGCATCACCAAGGTCCTGCTCGGCGACCTGCTGGAGACCGGCAGGATCAGCGCCCGCCACCCCCGAACCGTCCGTACGGCGGCCCAACTGCCGGACCCCGAGATCCTGGAGCAGGTGCTCGTTGGACTACGCAACCTCTGACCACAGCCCGCCGTTCCGGCGGCCGCTCAGCTCCACCGCCGACAACGGGCTGAAGATCGTGATCACGGGCGGGTTCGGCGTGGGCAAGACGACCATGGTCCGCTCGGTCAGCGAGATCCGCCCGCTGAACACCGAGGAGACGATGACGCAGGCGGGCGAGGCCGTGGACGACCTCGCCGGTGTCCAGGCGAAGACCTCCACGACCGTGGCCTTCGACTTCGGGCGGATCAGCCTGGACCGGCGCAATGTGCTGTACCTGTTCGGCGCGCCCGGTCAGCAGCGCTTCTGGTTCCTGTGGGACCGGCTGTTCAGCGGCACCCTCGGCGCCGTCGTCCTGGTCGACACCCGCCGGCTGGACGACTCCTGGTACGCCATCGACCGCCTGGAGCACCACGGGACGCCCTTCGTGGTGGCCCGCAACGACTTCGGCGGCCCCCGGCACACCGAGGAGCAGGTACGGGACGCGCTGTCGCTCGCGGACGGCATCCCGCTGATCGAGTGCGACGCGCGCTCGCGCCAGTCCTCCAAGGACGTGCTGATCACGCTCGTCCGGCATCTGCACACCCTGTCCGCAGCCAGCCCGCGTGCCCGGGAGACGACCGCACCGTGACCACCGAGCCATCGACCACCGAGGACGCGTTCGCGGGCGCCGTGCCCTTCAGCGGACCGCGCTTCCACGTCGAACCCGCCCAGCTGTACCGGGAGATGCGGCGCGACCACGGCGCGGTCGCCCCCGTCCTGCTCGACGGCGACGTGCCCGCCTGGCTGGTGCTGGGCTACCGCGAGCTGCTGCACGTCACCAACGACGCGGTGCTGTTCAGCCGCGACTCCGACGTGTGGAACCAGTGGGACCGCATCCCGGACGACTGGCCGCTGCTGCCGATGATCGGCCGCAAGCAGCCCTCGATCCTCTACACGGTCGGTGAACGGCACCGGCAGCGCGCCGCGATGATGAGCCACGCCATGGAGGCCGTCGACCCGTTCGAGCTGCGGCGCAGCGCCGAGCGGTACGCGGACCGGCTCATCGACTCCTTCTGCGGCCGCGGCCGGGCGGACCTGCTGGGCGAGTTCGCCACGCTGCTGCCGGTGCGCGTGCTGGCCCGCCTCTACGGCTTCACCGACGAGCAGGGCCCGGCGCTGGTCAAGGCGATCAACGACCTGGTCGACAGCACCGAGGACGCCATCGCCGGGCAGACCCATGTCTTCACCGCCATGACCGGGCTGCTGGAGCTGAAGAAGGAGCGGCCCGGCCCCGACGTCGTCTCCCGCATGCTCGCCGACCGGTACGACTTCTCGGACGAGGAGATCGTGCAGGACATGATGGTGATGACCGTCGCGGGCCACCAGCCGACCGCGGACTGGATCGGCAACTCGCTGCGGCTGATGCTGACCGACGACCGCTTCGCCGCGTCGTTCTCCGGCGGCCGGCACAGCGTGGGCCAGGCGATGAACGAGGTGCTGTGGGAGGACACGCCCACGCAGAACATCGCCGGGCGGTGGGCCACGCGCGACACGCGGGTGGGCGGGCGCCAGATCCGCTCCGGCGACCTGCTGATCCTCGGCTTCGCCGCGGCCAACGCCGACCCCCAGGTGCATCTGGAGGCGGGCGGCCCGACCCACGGGAACAACGCCTTCTTCTCGTTCGGGCACGGCGAGCACCGCTGCCCGTTCCCGGCCCAGGAGATCGCCGAGGTGATCGCCCGTACCGGGATCGAGGTGCTGCTCGACCGGCTGCCCGACATCGATCTCGCCGTCGCTCCGGAGACCCTGGTGCGGCGTGCGTCCCCCTGGCTGCGGGGAATGACCGAACTCCCCGTGCGCTTCACTCCCACTCCGGCTCTTGGAGAACGTCCATGAAATGCCCCGTCACCGGAGCGAGCGCCCTCGACGGCGCGCGCATCGTGCTCGACCCCCTGGTCCAGGACCTGGCCGCGGAGAGCGCGCTGCTGCGCGACGCGGGCCCGCTCGCGGCGGTCGAACTGCCCGGCGGCGTACCCGTGTGGGCCGTCACGCACCACGCGGAGGCGCGTGCGCTGCTCACCGACCCGCGGCTGGTGAAGGACATCGCCCACTGGGACGCGTTCACCCGCGGTGAGATACCGGCCGACTGGGCGCTGATCGGCCTGGCCAACCCGGGCCGCTCCATGCTCACGGTGGACGGCGCGGACCACCGCCGGCTGCGCGCGCTGGTCGCCCAGGCGCTGACCCCGCGTCGGGTGGAGCGGATGCGCGAGCGCATCGAGGAGCTGACCGCGGGTCTGCTGGACCGGGTGGCGAAGGCCGCCGAGGACGCCGAAGTGATCGACCTCAAGGCCGAGTTCGCGTACCCGCTGCCGATGTACGTGGTGCAGGAGCTGATGGGCATCGACGAGGCGCATCTGCCGCGGCTGAAGGTGCTGTTCGAGAAGTTCTTCTCGACCCAGACCCCGCCCGAGGAGGTGCTCGCCACCCTGGGCGAGCTCGCGGAGATGATGGGCGGCACGGTCGCGGCCCGCCGCGCCGAGCCCGGCGACGACCTGACGAGCGCCCTGATCGCGGCCTCCGAGGACGGCGACCACCTCACCGACGCGGAGATCCAGAGCACCCTGCAGCTGATGATCGCCGCCGGTCACGAGACGACCATCTCGCTGATCGTGAACGCGGTGGTCAACCTGCTGACCCACCCGGACCAGCTCGCGCTCGTCCTGGAGGGCAAGGTGGCCTGGGAGGCCGTGGTGGAGGAGACGCTGCGGCACTCCACGCCGACCTCGCACGTGCTGATCCGCTTCGCCACCGAGGACGTCCCGGTCGGCGACAAGGTCATCGCCAAGGGCGAGGCGCTGATCGTCTCGTACGCGGCCATCGGTGGCGACGAGGCCCAGCACGGGCCGACCGCGGGCGAGTTCGACATCACGCGGGAGCCGATCCGGCACATCGCCTTCGGCCACGGCCCGCACGTCTGCCCGGGCGCGGCGCTGTCCCGCCTGGAGGCAGGCGTGGCGCTCCCGGCCCTGTTCGCGCGCTTCCCCGGCCTGTCCCTGGCGGTCCCGGCCGCGGAGCTGCGCAACAAGCCCGTCGTGACCCAGAACGACCTGTACGAACTGCCCGTCCGGATCGCCGGCTGACCAGCCCGGCACGTCTCCCCCAGGTGCGCTGCGTCGCACCTGGGGGAGAGTCGTCCCGTGGCCGGCACGGTCGGCCCCTCGAGGCGGTAGCCGGGGTGGGGCCATTCGACACGCGCCCCGGCCCGGCGGCCGGGGTCAGGCGTCCGGGGACGCCGGACGGCCGAGTTCGTACGGGGCGAGGATGTCGGCCACGGTCCGGTTGCGCGGCGTGGGCACGCCGAGCCGCTGTCCCAGGGAGACGACCCCGCCGCTGAGCCACGGCACTTCGAGCCGGTTGCCGCGCTCCAGGTCGTGGGCCATGGACGAGGCCATGCCGGCCGGGAGGCCGTCGACCGCGGCCATCTGCGCGTCGGTGAACGCCTCGTCGAGGTCCACACCCGCGGCACGCCCGACGGCGACGGCCTCGGCCATCACCTCGCGCAGCAGCTCGCGGGAGCCGGGATTGCGGCGGATGACGCCGATCGGCTGCCGCACGGCGGTGGTCGTCGCGGACAGCCCGGTGAGGAACACGTACTTCTCCCAGACCGTCCGCGCGATGTCCGCGCCCACCTCGGCGTCGATACCGGCCTTCACGCACGCCTGCTGGAACTCGGCCACGCCGTCCGCCGGCCGCCCCTCGTAGGCGCCGAGAACGATCCGCTGCAGCGCCCCGCGGTGCACGACGACGCCGGGCTCCTCGATGACCGCCGCGATGTAGCAGACACCGCCCCACACGGCGTCGTCCGGCAGGTGGCGGCGCAGCACCGTGTCCTTCTCCACGCCGTTCTGGAGGGAGAGCACACGGGCCCCGCGGTCGGTGAGATGCCGCAGCCCGGCCGCGACGTCCTCGGTGTCCCACAGCTTCACGGCGACCAGGACGACATCGGCCTCGCGCACGTCGGCCGGCGACTCGACGAAGTGCCCGGCGCCGACCCGGACGTCCCCCAGCGGGCTGCGCACCAGCAGCGCCCCCCGTTCCCGTACGGCCGCCAAGTGCCGGCCGCGCGCCACGAAGGTGACCTCGTGGCCCGCCTCGGCCAACCGGGCGCCGAAGTAGCCTCCGACGCCGCCCGCTCCCACAACCACGATGCGCATGACGTGCTTTCCTTCCGGTTCAGCCGGTGTGACTCGGGTGCCCGGGCGATGCCCTGCGCAGCAGCGCGGTCGCCGGGATGAGGATTGCCGCCGTGGCGGCGGCGCAGACGAACAGGGGCGCGGGCGGCAGGACGCCGTGCAGCGCGGTGACGACGAGCGGCGTGACGAATCCGAGGTAGGCCAGGCAGTAGAAGACCGCCGCGGCGCCCGCGAGGTCGCGCGGCCCGGCCCAGCCCTCCACCTGGCTGAGCCCGGCCACCAGGAGCAGCCCGTAGCAGGCCCCGAGGGCCATCGCCGCGGGGATCAGCAGGACGGGTTCCGCCAGCCGGACGGCCGCCGCGGCGAGGAGGAATCCGAGGACGGCGGCGGCCAGACCCCAGCGCCGGGTCACATGGGAGCCGCGGCGGGACAGCCGGCGGGCCGGCGGCTGGACGAGCAGGCCGGTGAGGAGGGTGAGTCCGGCGATGCCGCCGCCCGCCGCGATGTCCGGGCCGTGCAGCGGCACGAGCGCGGGCAGCACGGCGAAACTCGTGGTGGGCGCGCCGAAGACGAGCGGCGCCGAGGGGGCGACCTCCCAGCGGAACTCCCGCTGGAGCAGGGCGGTCCGCAGCCGGGGGCGGGCCTGCCGGGAACCGCCGGCGGCGGTCGCCGCGACATCCGGCACGGCGGGATCGGGCGCGTTCCACACGAACGGTGCCACGGCCGCCGTCAGGCACAGGTGCACGAGATAGGGCAGTGCCTCGGGCGCCGCCAGCCACTGCGCGAGGATGCCCGCCACCAGCGGGCCGCCGCCGAATCCCGCCGACAGAGCGACGGCGGCGCGCCGCGCGCCCGCGCCGGGTCCGGCGTCCGCCGACAGGTCCTTGATCCATGCCGTGCCCGGCCCGAAGGCGGCGCCGGACGCGACACCGGCCACCAGCCGTCCCAGCATCAGTGCCCAGAACCGGTCGCCGCCGGCCAGGAGGACGGCCGAGGCGACGGCGGACAGCACCAGGGCGGCGCACACCACCTCCCGCCGTCCGAAGCGCTGCGCGAAGCGCGCCGCCAGCAGGAGCGCCGGGATCAGCCCGGCGGCGTAGGCCGCGAACGCGGTGGTGACCACGCTCGCGGTCACCCCGCTGTCCGCGCGGTAGACGAGCAGCAGCGGCGAGAACTGGTTCGCGCCCCAGCCGACGACGAACATCGCCGAGGCCGCGCGCATCCAGGATCGCATCGTCCGTCCTTGGTAACCGTCTTTCCGGTTACTATTGTCGCATGAGCGTGGAAGCCCCGGCCACCCCGCGGACCCGGATCACCGCCAAGGCAAGGTCGCTGCGGTTCGACGCCGGCTCGCTGTCGCTCGACCTGGTCGCCACCGTCGGGCGCCGTCCCAGCACGCCCGTCGAACGCCTCGACGGTCCCGAGCGCCTGCGCGAATGGTGTGCGGGGGTCGGCCTCGCCCCGAGGGACGACGAGGACCCGGCCGCGCTCCTCGCCGCACTGCGCGAACTGCGCGGCGCCGCCCACGACGTCGTCACGGCCCACCTGGACGACCGCGCCCCGCGACCGGAATCCGTGGACCTGGTCAACGCACTGGCCCGGGTCGCCCCGCCGGCGCCCCGGCTGCGGACCGACACGCGGGGACGGCTCGCACACCCGCCCGCTCCGCGGCTGACGACGGCCGAACTGCTCTCCGCGGTGGCCCGCGACCTGATCGCCGTGACGACCGATCCGCGCACCCGGGATCTGCTGCGCACCTGCGACGCGGAGATCTGCCGCATGATCTACCTCGACAACGGCGCCGGCAAGGGCAGGCCGCGCAAGTGGTGCTCCATGGACCGCTGCGGCAACAGCGCCAAGGCGGCACGCCACCGGCGACGCACGGCGGCCCCCGGCCCGGCCCGTTCCTGAGCCCGCCGCGGTCGCCGGTCCTCAGCACCCGCTGCGACGATGGGAAGGCGATGGCCGACCCCGAGCGGACGGGAGCGAACCATGGGAGAACTCACCGGCAGGACGGCGGTCGTCACCGGCGGCACGACGGGCATCGGCCTGGCGACGGCACGGCGGTTCGCGGAGGAGGGCGCCCTGGTCTTCGTCACCGGCCGGCGTCAGGAGGCCCTCGACGCCGCCGTCGCCGCGATCGGCGGCGACACCGTGGGCGTGCGCGGCGACGTGTCCGATCTCGCCGACATCGACCGCCTGTACGCCGCCGTCACCGACCGCGGCCGGCAGGTGGACGTCATCTTCGCCAACGCGGGCACCGGCCGGACGCTGCTGCTGGAGGAGGTCACCGAGGAGTACTTCGACGCGACCTTCGCCGCCAACGTCAAGGGCGTGTTCTTCACCGTCCAGAAGGCACTGCCGCTCCTCCCCCGGGGTGCCTCGATCGTCATCAACGCCTCCACCGAGCGGACCGCGGCCAAGGAGGGCCTGAGCGTCTACTCCGCCACCAAGGGCGCGCTGCGCACCCTCACCCGCTCCCTCGCCAACGAACTGCGCCACCGCGGCGTCCGGGTCAACGCGGTCAGCCCCGGCCCGGTCGAGACCCCGGGCCTCGGAGGCCTGGCGCCCGACCCGAACGAGAAGGACGCCTTCCAGTCCGCCCTGGCCCAGGGCGTTCCCCTCGGCCGGCTCGGGCGGCCCGAGGAGGTGGCGGAGGCGGTGCTCTTCCTCGCGTCCGACCGCAGTTCCTTCACCACCGGCGGCGAGCTCTACGTGGACGGCGGGATCAACCAGTTCCAGACCTGATACGGCGTCCCGGGGCTATTCGCCGGCCTCGTAGGTCGTGACCACCCGGCTGACCAGCAGGGGGGCGATCCGCCGGAGGACCAGGTCCTTGAAGTGGAGGGAGTCGCGGTGGGCCGCGAAGGCCCGCGGGGAGTCGTACCGCTCCAGGAGCACGACGTCCCGCGCGTCACCGAGCGCGTGGAAGACCTCGAAGGAGACGTTGCCCGGTTCCGCGCGGCTCGCCTCGGCCAGCACGGGCAGCAGGGCGAACACCTCGTCCTCGTGACCCTCGGAGACGGTGTAGCGGGCGATGACCTGCACCTGGGGCATCGGGGCACCTTTGCGGTCGGGCGGCGGGGCTGCGGGGTGTCGGGGTGGGGTGACGAGCGGAGCATCCGCCCCACTCATCATCACCGGGGACGGGTAACGGGGCAGTTCCGAGGGAATGTGGTTGTTACACGTATATAGCCCCGTCCCTCACCGCCCAGGTGCCGATGCCGCTCATCCACCGATCCGACCCGCCCGACCCGCCCGGCCGCCCTTGCAGCCGGCCCGGCGCCGGCCCGCGCGAACGGGCCCTGCCGGCGGCGGGGCAGGCCCCGTCCGGACGGCTCGTCCTGCTGCTGGCGGTCGCGTGCGGGCTGACGGTCGCCAACCTCTACTACGCCCAGCCGCTGCTGGCCGTACTGCGGCAGTCGCTGCACATCAGCGAGCTGACGGCCGGCACGCTGATCACCGTCGGCCAGGCGGGCTACGCGGCCGGCATGATCCTCCTCGTCCCGCTCGGCGACCGCGTCGAGAACCGGCGGCTGACCACGATCCTGCTGGCGGTCGCCACGGCGGCGTGCGTCGTCGCGGGGACGGCACACGGGTTCGGGGTACTCGCCGGGGCGCTGCTGGTCGCCGGCGCGGTGTCCGTCGTCGCCCAGATCCTGGTGCCCTTCGCCGCCGGACTCGCCCCGGACCATCTGCGCGGGCGCGTCGTGGGCCGCGTGATGAGCGGGCTGCTGACCGGCATCCTGCTCTCCCGCACCCTGAGCAGCCTGATCACCCATGCGGCCGGATGGCGCGCGGTGTACCTGCTCTCGGCGGGGCTGATGGCCGTCCTCGCGGTGGCACTGCGCGGGGCGCTCCCCAGCCGGCCGCCGCCGGCCACCCTGCCGTACGGGCGGCTGCTGCGCTCCACCGCCGGGCTGCTGCGCCGGCACGCGGTCCTGCGCCGGCGGGCGCTGTACCAGTCACTGATGTTCGGCGGGTTCAGCGCGTTCTGGACGACGGTCTCCTATGTGCTCACCGGGCCGCCGTTCCACTACTCACAGATCGGGGTGGCCCTGTTCGCGCTGGCCGGGGCGGGGGGTGCGGCCGTGGCACCCCTGGCCGGCCACTGGGCGGACCACGGACTGACCCGGCCGATGACGGCCGCCGCCTTCGCCACCGGCGCGCTCGCGTTCGTCCTGGCCGGTCTCGGCCGGCACCAGATCCTGCTGCTCGCACTGGCCGCCGTACTGATCGACATGGCCGTCCAGACCTCCCTCGTGCTCGGTCAGCACACGGTCTACCGGCTCGCCCCCACCGCCCGTGCCCGGCTGAACAGCGCGTACATCGCGGTGTTCTTCGTCGGCGGCGCGCTGGGGTCCCAACTCGGCTCCGTCGCCTACCACCTGGGCGGCTGGGAGGCGCTGACCGGCTTCGGTGCCGGGCTGCTCACCCTCGGGCTGCTGCTGCAGGCACCGGCGCTGCTGCCACGCGGCAAGAACGCCGCGGACGCCCAGAACACCGCGGACGCCGAGACCACCGCGGACGGCGTCAGTGCTCGCCGTCCCCGGAGGGACGCAAGGCGACCATGAGGTCGATGTTCCCCTCCTGGGCGACCTGGTCGCGCTGATTGAGCAGTGCGAACCTGCGGTTCAGGATGCCCGCGTCGCCCCGGCCGGTCAGGCGGGTGGACAGGATCGCGACGCGGCAGCGCACGGTGTCGCCGACCAGCAGGGGGCTGCGGAAGCGCCAGTCGTCGATACCGAGGAGGGCGATCGAGCTGCCCTCGAAGACGCCCAGTCGCGAGGCGAGCCCCATGGCGACGGAGACGCCGAGCAGCCCGTGGGCGATCCGCTCGCCGAAGCGCGTGCCCGCGGCGAAGGAGGCGTCGGTGTGGACGGGGTTGGTGTCCCAGCTCCACGCGGCGAAGGAGGCCACGTCGGACTCGGTGAGCGTACGGCCCTGGGTCGTGAACTCCTGGCCCGCGCGGAAGTCCTCGAAGTACAGCGGCATGTCGGCTCCCGGTGCTTGCGGCGGTCCAGTCCAGTGGCGGTGCGGGGTTCAGCGTAGGGCGGGGACGGGGGCGCTACGCACCGCCGCCGGGGGTTCCGATGCCGGCCATCAGATTGGCGACCAGGGCGACCGCGAACTCCTCCGTGAGGGGCTCGTCGGGGATCAGCAGGCGGTGGTAGCAGGCGCCCCACAGCTGGTCGACGAGCACCTGCGGGTCGACCTCGGGGCGGATCTGGCCGCGCTGCTGCGCCCGGCCGATCGCCTCGGCGGCGAACGCGCGCCGGGGGCCCGAGTAGTGCTCCCGGAACGCCGCCGACAGGTCCGGGTCGGTCTGCGCCTGCCCGACCAGTTCGACGACGATCCGCCCGGCGCGGGTGCCGGTCATCAGGCGCACGAAGGCGCGCAGCTGGGCGGTGAGGTCCGCGGCGATGTCGCCGGTGTCGGGGAAGGCCAGCGTGCCGCGGACCGCGGCGAAGTAGCCGTCCAGCGCGAGAGCGCCCTTGGAGGGCCACCACTTGTAGATGGTCATCTTGCTGGCGCCGGCGGCGTTGGCCACCCGCTCGATGGTGAACGCGGCCATGCCGTCGGCGAGCAGCAGCGCGCCCGCGGCCTCGAGGATGTCGGCGCGTACTTCGTCGGCCGGCCTGCGGCCGCGGCCGCGGCGGACGGGTTCTGATGCTGATGTCATGACGGTCCTCTTCCTCGGTTCAGGGTCTCGGGAACATTTTATATAGACGCGGCGTCTACATGTGTGCTTATATGGACCCCGCGTCCATAAAACGCTTCCACGGCCGCCCGGCCACGGAAGTCCCACACCGGAAGGACCCCTTGCCATGAGCACCTCCGCCGCCTCCGCCGCCGCCACCTCCACCACCGACCGGGTCGCGATCGTCACCGGCGGCTCCGGTGGTATCGGCCGGGCCGCGGCCGAGCGCCTCGCCGCCGACGGCATGAAGGTCGTCATCGGCTACGCGGGCGGCCCCGGCCGCGCCAAGGAGGCCGTCGAGGCCGTGGTCGCCGCCGGCGGCACCGCGATGGCCGTCCGGGCCGACGTGGCGGACGAGGACGAGGTCGCCGCCCTGTTCGACCAGGCCGAGCAGGCCTACGGCGGCGTCGACGTGGTGGTGAACACCGCCGGGGTCATGCTGCTGAGCCCGCTGGCGGAACTGGACTTCGCCGACTTCGACCGGATGCACCGCACCAATGTGCGCGGCACCTTCGTCGTCAGCCAGCAGGCCGCGCGGCGCGTGCGCGCCGGCGGTGCCATCATCAACTTCTCGACCAGCGTGACCAAGCTCGCGTTGCCGGGCTACACCGCCTACGCCGCCACCAAGGGCGCGGTGGACGCCATGACGCTGATCCTCGCCCGCGAGTTGCGCGGCCGCGACATCACCGCCAACGCCGTCGCCCCCGGCCCGACCGCCAGCCCGCTGTTCCTGGAGGGCAAGGACCAGGCCACCATCGACCGCCTCTCCTCGGTGTCCGCCTTCGGGCGCCTGGGGACCCCCGAGGACGCCGCCCAGGTGGTCTCGTTCCTCGCCGGACCCGGCCGCTGGGTCAACGGCCAGGTCATCTACACCAACGGCGGAGCCATCTGACGGCCCCCGCGCCGCCGCACCCGCTCCACCGGTCGCACCCATCGATCCTTCATCCCCCTCACCCCCTCACCCACCGGCCCCGGCACACCGCCGCCGGGGCCGGGCCCCACCCGCTCCAAGGAGTCGTTCACATGTCCTCCACCATCCTCATCACCGGCGCCGGCTCCGGATTCGGCGCACTGACCGCCCACGCCCTGGCCGCCGCCGGCCACACCGTCTACGCGAGCATGCGCGACATCGAGGGCCGCAACGCCGCCCGCGCGGAGGCGGTCCGCGAGCGTGCCGCCCGCGAGGGCATCGACCTGCGCGTGGTCGAACTCGACGTGCTCGACCAGGGAAGCGCCGACCGCGCGGTGGCCCGCGTCGTGGCGGAGACCGGCGGGCTCGACGTGCTCGTGCACAACGCCGGGCACATGGTGCTCGGCCCCGCGGAGGCCTTCACGCCCCAGCAGTTGGCCGACGTCTACGACACCAATGTGCTGGGCACCCAGCGCGTCAACCGGGCCGCCCTGCCCCTGCTGCGCGAGCAGGGCCACGGACTGCTGCTGTGGGTCGGCTCCTCCAGCACCCGCGGCGGCACCCCGCCGTACCTCGCGCCGTACTTCGCGGCGAAGGCCGCCATGGACGCGCTCGCCGTGAGCTACGCGGCCGAACTCGCCCGTTTCGGCATCGAGTCGACGATCGTCGTCCCCGGCGCCTTCACCAGCGGCACCGAGCACTTCGCCAACGCGGGGTACGCCGCCGACCGCGCTGTCGCGGAGGCGTACGAGGCGCGGTACGCGGGCATGACGGACCAGGTCGGCCGGGCGCTCGCGGCGATGACCCCCGAGAACGCCGATGTCGCCGACGTGGCACGGGAGATCGTCCGTGTGGTCGGGCTGCCCGCGGGCAGTCGTCCCTTCCGCACCCACATCGACCCGGCCGACGACGGGTCCGAGGTCGTGTCGGTCGTCGCCGACCACATCCGTGAGCGCTTCTACCACCGTCTCGGCCTGCCGGACCTGCTGGGCCCGGTCCTCGCCCCGGCGGCCGAGGTGCGCCCGCCGTCGGCCTGAGGCGCCGGACGGCCGTTGCCCCTGGTCCGGGTTCCCGCGCGAGCGGGGCCCGGACCAGGGGCTTTTAGTGCGTTCATATGTCTATTCGCCGGGCGTGACGGGTGTCGTCCTGGCACGCGTGTCCCACCCTTTCGTGTGTACGGTGCAGCCCTATGCTGACGAAAGCCGTAAAACGATCAAATCGGCGTGGATGGGAGCCAACGTGATCCGAGGTATCGACCGGCGCCGCTTTCTCGCCACAGGTGCGGCAGCGGTCATCGGGGCGGGGGTGGCGGCACGCGCCACGGCCCTGTCCCCCGCCGACGTGCCACCAGGCGGCGTCCTGCGGAGCAAGGCCCCGCTTCCCCGCCCCTACCAGGTGCCGCTGCCGATCCCCGCGGCACCGCCGCCACTGCAGAGCGCGGGCGGCACCGACACGTTCCAGATCGTGCAACGCGAGGCGAAGCTGGAGATCCTGCCGGGCCTGCGCACGCGCTGCTGGACGTACAACGGCACCTTCCCCGGGCCCACGATCATGTCCCGCGCCGGGAGGCGCACCATCGTGCGGCACCGCAACGAGCTGCCGCAGCCGACCGTCGTCCATCTGCACGGCGGCCACACCCCGTCGGAGAGCGACGGGTACCCGATCGACCTGACGATGCCCGTCAACAGCCGCCTGTCCGTCAAGGACGCGATGGCGGGCATGGACGACATGGGCGAGACACACGGCACCATCGCCTACGGCGAGCGCACGTACACGTATCCCATGCAGCAGCGTGCGTCCACCATGTGGTACCACGACCACCGCATGGGCTACACCGGATCGGCCGTCTGGCACGGCATGGCGGGCTTCCACCTGCTCGGCGACGACGAGGACGGCGCCCTCGCCCTCCCGCGCGGCGAGCGGGACATCCCCCTCATGATCACCGACCGGGCCTTCGAGGCGGACGGTTCGCTGATGTACCCGGGCGACCCGGGCATGCACTCCCCCGGCGTCTCGCGCAACCACACCGCCGGCGTCCAGGGCGACGTCATCCTGGTCAACGGGGCCCCCTGGCCCGTGCACCGGGTCCAACGCGGGCGCTACCGGCTCCGGTTGCTCAACGCCTCCAACGTCCGCTACTACAAGCTCGCACTCGACCCGCCGCCCCCCGGCGGCAAGGGCCTGGTGCAGATCGGCAGCGACGGCGGCCTGCTGGAGCGCCCCCTGGCCCACGACAACCTGCGGCTGGCACCCGGTGAGCGCTTCGACATCGTCGTGGACTTCTCCCGCTACCGGCCCGGCACCAAGGTCCGCGTGGTGAACCACTTCGGCAGCCGGACCACCGCCGACGTCATGCGCTTCGACGTCTCGCCGTCCACGCGTGCCGTCCACGACGACGCCCGCGTCCCCGACCGGCTGGCGCTGCGGGCCGAGACCGTCCTCAACCCCGCGAAGGCCGTCGCCACCCGGACCTTCGAGTTCCGGCACTCGGGCCGCAGCGGCTGGACGATCAACGGCAAGCCCTATCTGCCGGGCCGCTCACTGACCCGCGCGAAGCTGGGGACCGTCGAGATCTGGCGCTTCAGATCGGTCTTCTTCCACTCGATCCATGTGCACCTCGACCCCTTCCGCGTGGTGTCCCGCAACGGCAAGGCACCGGGGCCGTTCGACCACGGCTGGAAGGACACGATCGCGATGGGGCCCGGGGAGACCGTCGACGTGGCCGTCCGCTTCACCGACTACACCGGCCACTTCATGCTCCACTGCCACAACCTGGAGCACGAGGACATGGCCATGATGGCCGACTTCTCGACCTACTAGGGCCGCCCTGGTCGACGGTCCGCGAAAGAGAGGCGGGTGCCGCCGTGGCCCCTCGCATCAGTCCCGAGCGCCGGGCGTGCGCGGTCTGCGTCGTCGGCGGCCCCACCGTCGTCCTCGACATCGGGGGGCTGCGGCTGGTGACCGACCCCACCTTCGACGAGGCCGGGGAGCACGGATACCTCACCAAGACCGCCGGCCCGGCCGTCCACGAGGACGAACTCGCCCCCGTGGACGCCGTCCTGGTCAGCCACGACCTCCACCCCGACAACCTCGACGTGCGCGGCCGGGCCTTCGCCCTGGCGTCCTCGCTGGTGCTCACCGGGCCCGCCTCCGCGCGCCGGCTCGGGCACCCCGCCCGCGGTCTCGCGGTCTGGGAGAGCGTGGAGTTGCCCCGGCCCGGCGGGGACACCGTCACCGTTCACGCGGTGCCCGCGCAGCACGGCCCCGACGACGGCGAACGGGACGAACAAAACCAGGTGAACTGCGAGGTCACCGGCTTCGTCCTGAGCGGCACGGGACTGCCCACGGTGTACGTCAGCGGCGACAACGCCTCCGTCGGCGTCGTCGCCGAGATCGCCCGGCGCATGCCGCCCGTGGACATCGCCGTGCTCTTCATGGGCGGCGCGCGGGTGCCCGTACGCAGCCGCAACCGCCCGCTGACGCTGACCGCGGAGCGCGCGAGCGCAGCGGCCTCCGTCCTGGGATCGCCCCTCGTGGTCCCCGCGCACTGCGACAGCTGGGCCCACTTCACCGAGGACCGCGCCGACATCGACCGGGCCTTCGACGACGCGGGACTCTCCGCGCGGCTGCGCTCCGCGGAGAACGGCGTATGGATCGACCTCGGCTCGCCGGGGCCCTCCGGGGCGGACCGGTTCGCCCCGCGGTAGCGGCGGGCGGTTCATCGCGCGCTCCGCGTGCGGACCCGGTGCCCGGCCCGCCCTCTGGCAGCAAAGCGGCACCTTGCCCGGCCGCGCCCGGCCCGGGTCACGTCACACGGCAGAAGCCGGCGCCACCCGTGTGACACACACCACCCCGCCGCGAACAGATCCGCCCCAAGGGCGGAACAAACGGACACTCCGGGCGGTTGGCACCCCTGTCGGTCATCGGACCGGCGACCACCCACCACCCGGAGGGGCGCTGTCACGACAGCGACGTCGGAAACGGAAAGGGCCCCCGCATGAACAGCTCGACTGCGGAGACGTTCAAACGAGCGACGCTCTACTTCAACGGCCAGCACTACAGGGCGGCAGCGAAGGAACTGAGCGGCATCGTGGACGTGGCACCCCGCAACCTGGCGGTTCGCATGCTCCTGGCGCGGTCCTACTACTACTCCGCCCAGTTCACGAAGGCGGAGAAGGAACTCCGGCACATTCTGCGCACCGAGCCGAACGACCCCCACGCGCACCTGCTGCTGGGCCGCTCGCTGGAGCGCCTGGGGCGCAGCGCGGAGGCGCGTCCCCACCTGCGGCTGGCGGACGCGATGACGGCCTGGGACCTCATCGTCGTCTGATGTCCTGACGCCCGGCTTCAGCCGCTGCTCACGCGCAGTAGCGGATGAGCCAGTCCGTGTCCGGGTTCCTGCCGAAACCGGGATCGTTCGGGGCGGCGACGGGCCGGCTCTCGACGGTCTTCTCCAGCGGGACACGCTCGGGCAGCCTGCCGAAACGGGCCTCGCGCAGAGCGGCGTCCACAGCGGCCTCGGCGGCGTCGTCGCGCGGTGGCCGCGGGACCTGGGAGTGGGGCTGTGCGCTCATCGTTCCCTCCCTGATCACGAAGTCCGGAGCCCGGCGGCCCGGAACCCCAGGGTACTGCCGCACCGCGGCGTCCGGACAGGGTGGCCGAGTGCCGTAGGGGCTCCGGGTCAGGACGGGGCGAGGACGCAGAACTCATGGCCCTCGGGGTCGGTCAGGCAGGTCCACGGGACGTCCCCCTGGCCGATGTCGAGGTCGCGGGCGCCGAGGGCCCGCAGCCGCTCCGCCTCCGCCTCCTTGTCGTCACCGGGGTACGGCAGCAGGTCGAGGTGGACGCGGTCCGGCACGGTCTTCGGTTCGGGCGTGCGGTAGAAGTCGAGGTAGGGCCCGCCGGCCCTGGTGGAGCGCAGCACCGCGTGGTCGTCGTTCACCTCGCGCAGGGTCCAGTCCACCGCCTCCCCCCAGAACCGGGCCATGGCCCGCGGGTCCGCGCAGTCGACGACCAGGGCGGCGATCGGTCCGGTGTCCCGGTAGACCTCCCGGGGTTCCAGCACGCAGAACTCGTTGCCCTCCGGGTCCGCGAGGACCGTCCACGGGACATCCCCCTGGCCCACGTCGACGGGTGTCGCGCCGAGCGCCAGGAGGCGGTCGACCAGCTCCGCCTGATGGGCGGCGGACGTGGTGGCGAGATCCAGGTGCAGCCGGTTCTTTGCCGGTCCCTTGGGCTCCGGGACGGGAACGACGTCGATGCCGACGGCGACCGGGTCCGGCCAGGCGAAGCCCTCGCCGGGTCCGACATAGGTGGTCGCGCCGGGCCGGAAGACGTTCCAGCCGAGCGCCTCCGCCCAGAACCGGCCGACCGCCAAGTGATCACGAGCCTTGATGTTGACCTGCACAGGTCGCGGTGCCATGGCCGGATCCTATGCGGCCGCTCCCCCGCCCGCCCCCGCACCGCTCCCCGGCGACGACGGCGCGCAGGGATCTTGCCGGGCACCGGAACGGGGGGATAGCCTCCGCGTGGTTCACGATTAAAACGTTTCAATACCTTCACCGGGAGCCGCGCACCGATGCATGACGACACAAACCGTCCCGAAGGCGCCGGGGTCTCCCGGCGCACCCTGCTCATCGCGACCGCCGTCGCGGGCACGGCGGCCGCCCTCGCCCCCGCCGCCCCGGCGAACGCCGTACCGGCCGCCGGAGGCGAGGCCCTGAGCCGTGGCCACGGGGCGGCCGCGGCCGGGTCGTTCGCCCGGCCGGGCGCTGCCGTCCGGCCGAAGTTCCGGTGGTGGTGGCCGGACGGGCTGGTGGACCCGGACGAGATCCGACGCGAAGTCGACCAGATCGCCGAGGCCGGTTTCGGCGGGGCGGAGATCGCCGCCGTCCACCACAGCGTGAAGGACACCTCCGTCCTCGACACCGAGCACCACGGGTGGGGAAGCCCCGCGTGGACCGCTGGCGTGCGCGCGGCGCTGGACCAGGCGCGGCGCCGCGGCATCACCATCGACCTCACCATCGGCCCCAGTTGGCCCGCGGCCGTCCCCGGCATCACACCGGACAGCGAGGCCGCCGTCCAGGAACTCGCCCTCGGCGCGGTCACGGTGGCGGCCGGCGCCGCGTACGACGGCCCTGTCCCGCCGCCCGCCGCGGCCCCCGCCTCCGGTGTCACGCGGCAGGACCTCGTGGCGCTGCTGGCCACCCGTGTCGACCCCGCCAACGCCACGCGCAAGGAGACCGGCCTGGACCGCGCGAGCGCCCAGGACCTGACGGCCTCCGTCAGCGGCGGCACCGTGAGCTGGACGGCGCCCGAAGGCGGCGACTGGGTGCTCACCGCCTTCTGGCGGCGCGGCACCGGCCAGACCCCGGAGGGCGGTCCGCACACCGCGCCGACCGCATACGTCGTCGACCACTTCAGCGCCGCCGGCACGTCCGCCGTCACCGGTTTCTGGGAACGGAACGTGCTCACACGGGAGTTCCGCGGCCTGCTGCGTGCCGCCGGCGGGATGCTGTTCGAGGACTCCCTGGAGATCGAGACCAAGGCGCTGCCGTGGACCCCGGGGCTGCCCGCGGCGTTCGAGAGGCGCACCGGCTACGCCCTGCTTCCGGTGCTGCCCGTCGTCGCGATGTCGGGTGGCAACCAGGTCTACGCGTACGACGCCGTCGCCACCCGGCAGATCCGGCACGACTTCTGGGACACCGTCAGCGAGCTGTACACCACGCACCATCTGACGGCGCTGCGCGACTGGGCACACGCGCTCGGCCTCGGGCTGCGCGCCCAGCCGTACGGACTGCAGACCGACGCCATCGCCTCGGCCGCGCTGCTGGACATCCCCGAGGGCGAGTCGCTGGGCTTCAAGAACCTGGACGACTTCCGCTGCCTGGCCGGCGGCCGCGACATGGCCGGGCACACGGTCCTGTCGTGCGAGGCGGGCGCCTACACCGGCTCCGCGTACAGCACGACCTGGGAGAAGTTCCTGCGCACGATGGGCGGCGCCTACGCCGCGGGCGTCAACCAGACCGTCGTGCACGGGTTCTCGTACGCCACGCTCCCCGGGGTGAAGTGGCCGGGCTACGCGGCCTTCACCCCGTACAACGGCACGGTCGGGTACGGCGAGTCGTGGGGGCCGCGCCATCCGACGTGGCGGCACGTCGGGGACGTCTCCGGCTATCTGTCGCGGGTGCACCACGTGACGCAGCGGGGCACCGCACGGGCGGACGTCGCGGTGTTCCGGCAGACCGGGTACACCGCCACCGGCATCGGGGCGTCCTGGTTCACCTCGACGGGGATCCCGCTGGGCTGGACGCACCAGTTCCTCAGCGGGCCGCTGCTCGACCTGCCCTCGGCCCGGGTGCGGGACGGGCGGCTGGCGCCCGACGGGCCCGCGTACCGGGCGCTGTTTGTGGAGGCCGACTTCTTCTCGGGCTCCGCCGTCACCCTCACCCCCCGCGACGCGGAGCACCTGCTGCGGCTGACCCGGTCGGGGCTGCCGGTGGTCCTGCTCGGGGACTGGTCCGCGGTGACCACGCCGGGTGTCGCCGACGCCGCGGAACTGGCCGGACTGCGCTCGGTGGTGGCCGAGTTGCTGGCGCAGCCGCGAGTCCGCCAGGTCACCGACAAGACGGCGGTGGGCCAGGCGCTCGCGGACCTCGGCGTCGAGCCGGACGTCGGCTACGCGACCTCCTCGACGCTGCTGACGATGCACCGGTACGAGGACGGCACCGACTGGTTCTACCTGTGCAACGGCAAGCACGCGGAGACCGTCAAACCGCCGGTCGCCGCGATCGACCACGAGATCACGGTGCGCGCCACCCGCCCCGGCACCGTGCCGTACCTGCTGGACCCGTGGACGGGCGAGGCCCGGCCGCTCGCGCTGTACCGCCGCGAGGGCGAGCGGTTCACCTTCCGGGTGGCACTCCAGCCCGCCGAGTCCATGGTTGTCGCGTTCGCCCGGCCGGGGCGGCTCGGCGCCCGGCCCGGACGCGTCCACGCGACCGCGACCGACGCGGGCGACGTGCGCTTCGAGGGCGGGCGCCTGGTGCTGCGCGCGCAGGCGGCCGGCACCTACGCCACGACGCTGTCCGGCGGGGAGACCGTGCGGACCGTGGTCGCCGAGGTGCCCGCGGAACGCGAGCTCACCGCGTGGACACTGGACGCGGAGGACTGGCGGCCGGGCGCCGACCCGGACCGCACCGTCGTCGTCCGCCACCGGGTCGAGCTGGACGCGCTCGCCCCGTGGAACGCGATCCCCGAACTCGCCGACGCCTCCGGCATCGGGCGCTACCGCACCACCGTCGACCTCGACGGGCCCTGGAGCGGCGGGTACGGGGCCCTCCTCGACCTCGGGGAGGTCACCGACACCTTCCGCGTCACCGTCAACGGCCGCCCGGCACCGGTCACCAGCCTGATCGACCCGGTCGTCGACCTCGGCCCGCTGCTGCGCCGGGGCAGCAACACCGTCGAGGTCGAGGTCGCCACGACGCTCCTCAACCGGCTGCGCGTCAGCGATCCGTCCGTGTACGGGGGCGCCGCCTCGCAGCGCACGGGTCTCGTGGGCCCGGTCCGGCTGGTTCCGTACGGGGAGGCGGCGGTACGGAAGTGACGGACGACCGCTGACCCCGGGGGTCACGATGCTGCTTCAATGGCCCGCGGAGGTGAGGACATTGGTGTCCACCGACCGGCTGCTCGCGTTCGCGGCCATGTCCCTGATCGTCATCGTGATCCCGGGTCCCAGCGTGCTCTTCGTGATCGGCAGGGCGCTCGCGCACGGCCGGCGTACCGCGATGGCCTCGGTCCTGGGGAACTTCCTGGGGTCGTACCTGCTCGTGGTGGCCGTCGCGCTCGGCCTCGGCTCGCTGTTCGAGCGTTCCCTGCCGCTCTTCCTGGCCGTCAAACTGGCGGGCGCCGCCTATCTGGTGCATCTCGGCGTGCGCGCCTTCCGGCACCGCGGGGAGATGACGGTCGGCGCGACGGACACCGCGGCCGGGGCCGGGGCCCCGGCGGCGCGCGGGGACCTGCGGACGGTGGCCGACGGCTTCACTGTCGGCGTCACCAATCCCAAGGGCATCGTCTTCTTCGCGGCCGTGCTCCCGCAGTTCGTCGATCCCGCGGCGGGCCATCTGCCGGCCCAGATGCTGCTCCTCGGTGTCATCCCCATCGGGATCGGCCTGGTCACCGACACCTGCTGGGGCCTCACCGCCTCCGCCGCCCGCGCCTGGCTCGGCCGCTCGGAGCGCCGCCTGTCGCTGCTGGGCGGCGCGGGCGGCATCGCCATGATCGGCCTCGGCGTCACGGTCGCGGCCACGGGCCGGTCGGACTGACGCGGCCGGCCGGGCGCGGGCCGGCGTTCCCCCGTTGCGGAAGCCCGGCGCAACCGGCGAGACTCGGCGTATGACCTCCGTGATCCGCCATGTGACGATCGACTGCGCCGACGCCCACCGGCTGGCGAGCTTCTGGTCCCTGGTCCTGGACCGTCCGCTGCACGACGAGGACGAACCGGGGGACCCGATGGTGCTGGTGCGGACCGACGGGGCCGGGCTGCTCTTCATCACGGTGCCGGAGCCGAAGGCCGTCAAGAACCGGGTGCACCTGGACGTGCAGCCGCAGGACCGCACCCGGGACGAGGAGGTCGAGCGGCTGCTCGCCCTCGGCGCCGCGCTGGTCGACGACCGCAGGAACCCGGACGGCACGGGCTGGGTGGTCCTCGGCGACCCGGAGGGCAACGAGTTCTGCGTCGAGCGCAGCGCGGCGGAGCGCGGGGACTGACGAGACGTCAGCCCCCGCCTCAGTAGCGGACGTCGCTCTGGAGCAGCGGCGGATACACCGTGGAGGACTCGCCGTCCACGGTGGTGCCGCCGAACTGCAGCATCGCCCGCAACGCGCCGTTCAGCGGTGCCGGGTAGCCGAGGACAGGGGCCGACACCTCGTCCAGCCGCCGCAGGTGGCCGGCGGTGAGGGTGACCTCCAGGCCGGCGAGGTTGCTCTCCAGGTGCTCCAGGCGGCGGGCGCCGACAATGGGCACGACCGTGCCCTCGCGGGCGCGCAGCCAGGCGAGCGAGACGGCCGCGGCGGTGGTCCCGAGCTCGTCGGCGATCCCGGTGACCGCGTCGATGACCGTGAAGTCCTCCTCGGTGGGCTCGCCCACGAAGGACGTACGGGCCGAGTCGGCGGTGCGCGTGCCGCGCCGGTACTTGCCCGACAGGAAGCCGTTCTTCAGCGGGCTCCAGGGCACCAGCGCCATGCCCTGGTCGCGTGCGAGCGGCGCGAGTTCGCCCTCGACGGTGCGGGCCAGCAGCGAGTACTCGACCTGCAGCGCGATCAGCGGGGTCCAGCCCTTGAGCAGGGCGGTCGTCTGGGCCTGGGCGGTCACCCAGGCGGGGGTGTTGGAGAAGCCGATGTAGCGGATCTTGCCGGCCCGGACCAGGTCGTCGAGGGTACGCATCGTCTCCTCGATCGGCGTGTTCCGGTCCCAATTGTGCAGCCAGTACAGGTCGATCCAGTCGGTCCGCAACCGGCGCAGGGTCTCGTCGAGCTGGGCGATCACCGACCGGCGGCCCGCGCCGCCGCCGTTGGGGTCGCCGGGGTGGAGGTTGGTGAAGAACTTCGAGGCCAGCACGGTGTGTTCGCGCCGTCCGGGCCGCGCGGCGAAGAAGTCGCCGAGAATGCTCTCCGCGTGGCCGTTGGTGTAGAAGTTCGCGGTGTCGATGAAGTTCCCGCCTGCGTCGAGATAGGTCGCGAGGATCTTCTCGGACTCCTCGACGCTGCACCCGGCGCCGCCGGGATCCTCCCCGAAGGTCATCGCGCCGAGGGCGAACGGGCTGACCCGCAGCCCCGAGCGGCCGAGGGTGACGTACTGGTCGAGCGGCATGGAGATGCTCCCGTTGAGGTCGGAACGGTCTGTGCAGCGGTCCCGACCATCGAAGCGCGGGGCGTATCCCGGCCGGTAGGCCGATCGACGCGGACCCTTGCCCGATCCTGCCGGTACCGCCCCGACATCCGCGCGGATCGCGCCGCACGAGCACCATGTGCGACCTGCCGTGAGCGCCCACCTTGCCAGAGCTATCGAATCTCGATAGCTTTCCATCGTTGTTCGATGGATGGAGGGGTGATGAGACAGCTGACGGTGGTCGCGCTGCGCGCGGTGCTCCTGGTGCTGATCGCGGGTTCGGTGTTCGTGCAGACCGTGATGGTGCCGCTGGTGGCGATCGACATGAGGCAGCTCGACGCGGACCTCGCGTATCTGCGCGTCCCGTTCCTTGTGATCACGGTGCTGGGAGCCGTGGCGGCCCAGGTCGTCCTGGTTTGCGTGTGGCGGCTGGTGACGATGGTGGGCCACGGGACGGTGTTCTCCCCCGCCGCCTTCCGGTACGTGCACATCGTCATCGGGGCGATGGTGGCCGCCGGACTCCTGGTCGTCGCGCTCGGAGTGCTCCTGGCGCCGGGCGAGGCCGTCCCCCCGGGCCTGGTCCTCCTGATCGGCGGATGTGCCGTGGCCGTCATGGGTGTCGCGCTCGTCGTGCTCGTCCTGCGGATGCTGCTCGGTCAGGCCGTCGCGCGCGACGTCGAGGCGGCGTGGCTGCGGGGCGAGCTGGCGGAGGTGATCTGACGCCGACCGCGGTGGCCGTCGACGTCATGCCTGGCGCTGCCCGGGAACGGCCGCGCCGGCAGGGTCGCCGCCCGCCTCAGGCGTGCCGGTCGTGGTCGTCCAGCACCTCCCGGATCACGCGCTGTTCGGCCGCGGCGCGCACCGGATCACCGTCGATGACACCGGTGAGCACCAGCAGCGCCTTCCACAGCGCCCACCCCCGCGCCCGGGCCCAGGTCGCGTCGTCCATGGCGACATCACGGCGGAACGCCTCGCGGCCGGCGCCGGAGAAGTACGTCCAGGTGATGACGAGGTCGCAGGCCGGGTCCCCGACCCCGGAGGTGCCGAAGTCGATGACGGCCGCGAGGTCACCGTCGTCCACCAGGAGGTTCCCGGCGGCGATGTCGCCGTGGAACCAGACGGGTTCGCCCCGCCATCGCGCGGCGAGGGCGGCGTCCCAGACGGCGGTGGCGCGGACGGTGTCCACGCGGCCGTCGAGGAGGGCGAGGCAGCGGCGGGTCTGGTCGTCGTAGTGCGCGGGTGACGCGCCCCGGTACCAGCTGTGCTCGCCGGCGACGGGCCCGCCGGACGCGTCGCAGCGCTGGAGGGCGCGCAGGAACGCGGCCAGGGAGGCGGCGAACCGCGCCGGGTCGTCGACGCGTCCGCGCTCGGCGGTATCCCCCGGCAGCCAGCGGCGCACGGACCACGGGAAGGGGTAGCCCTCGCCGGGGACTCCCGTCGCCAGAACGCGCGGAACGGGGACCGGCAGGCCGGGCGCGAGCCGGTGCAGCCACTGGTCCTCCTTGGCCACGGCGGGAACGTATCCGGGGGCCGTCGGCAGCCGCACCGTCATGGCGTCGCCGAGACGGTAGGTGCGGTTGTCCCAGCCGTCCTTCTCGACGGGCGTCACGGGCAGGTCGCGCCACTGGGGGAACTGCGCGCTCACGAGCCGCCGTACGAGGTCGGCGTCGATCCCGGCGCGGCCGTCGGGCGGAGAGGTGGTCGGCACCCGGGGATGGTGGCCCCCCATGCGGCCCGGCCGCAACGGGATTTCGGCGAGCGACCGCGAGGGAGGAGATGCGGACCGGCCGGCGGGCCGGGGCAGGGAGGCCCGGCCCGCCGGCGGTCGTACGGGGACCGGCCCGGTGCCGCCGGGCCGGCCGGTCGCCGTGCCGGTCAGGTCGCCGTGGCGGCCGCCGCCGCACGGCCCGCCTGGCGGCCGGAGAAGAGGCAGCCGCCGAGGAACGTGCCCTCCAGGGAGCGGTAGCCGTGGACCCCTCCGCCGCCGAAGCCGGAGACCTCACCGGCGGCGTAGAGACCGGGGACGGGGGTACCGCCGGCGTCCAGCACCCGGCCGGACAGATCGGTCTGGAGGCCGCCGAGGGTCTTGCGGGTCAGGATGTTGAGGCGCACGGCGATCAGCGGGCCCGCACCCGGGTCGAGGATGCGGTGGACCTGGGCGGTACGGCTGAGGAAGTCCCCCGTGTAGGCAAGGGCGTTGCGGATCCCCATCACCTGCGCGTCCTTGCTGTAGGGGTGGTCGGTCTCCCGGTCCCGGGCCCGGATCTGCCGTTCCAGGCCGGCGAGGTCGATCAGCCCTTCCCCGGTCAGCCGGTTCATGCCCGCGACGAGGTCGGGCAGGTTGGTCGCCACGACGAAGTCGGCGCCGTTCTTCTTGAACCGCTCGATGGGCTCCGGGGTCTGCCACAGCCGGGAGAGGGTGAGCGGGATGTCCTTGTTGGTGAGGTCGGGGTTCTGCTCGGAGCCGGAGAGCGCGAACTCCTTGGCGAGGATCTTCTGCGTCGTGACGAACCACGAGTAGTCGTGGCCGCTGCCGGTGATGGCCTGGAGGGTGCTCAGCGTGTCGTAGCCCGGCAGGTTCGGGGCGGAGAAGCGCTTGCCGGTGGCGTCGAACCACATGGACGAGGGGCCGGGCAGGATGCGGATGCCGTGCTTGGCCCAGATCGGGGCGTAGTTCTGGAGCCCCTCGGTGTAGTGCCACATGCGGTCGGGGTTGACGATGCGTCCGCCGGCCGCCTCCGTGATGGCGAGCATGCGGCCGTCGACGTGCTCCGGGACCCCGGAGATCATGTTCTTCGGCGGGGCGCCGAGGCGAGCGGGCCAGTTCTGCCGGACGAGGTCGTGGTTGGCGCCGATGCCGCCGGAGGTGACGACGACCACCGGGGCGCGGAACTCGAACTCGCCGACGACCGTGCGCGAACTGCGCGTACCCCGGGGTGCGTTGCTCGGCTCCAGCACCGCCCCGCGCACTCCCGTCACCACCCCGCCGGTCCGCACGACCTCGTCGACGCGGTGCCGGAACCTGAACGCCACCTTGCCGCGCGCCACGGCGGCGCGGACCTTCTTCTCGAAGGGCTCGACGACGGCCGGCCCGGTCCCCCACGTGACGTGGAAGCGCGGCACCGAATTGCCGTGGCCGTCGGCGAGGCCGCCGCCGCGCTCGGCCCAGCCGACGATCGGGAACCACCGCACGCCCAGCCCGTAGAGCCAGGACCGCTTCTCCCCCGCGGCGAAGTCCACGTACGCCTGGGCCCACTTGTGGGCCCAGTAGTCGTGCCCCGCGGGGTCGTCGACGCCTCGGTCGAAGCCGGCCGCGCCCTGCCAGTCCTGCCAGGCCAGGTCGTGGGAGTCCCGGACGCCCATGAAGCGCTGCTCGGCGGAGTCGACCAGGAAGAGGCCGCCGAACGACCAGAAGGCCTGCCCGCCGAGGTTGGTCTCCGGCTCCTGGTCGAGCAGCAGCACCTTGCGTCCGGCTTCCGCGAGTTCGGCCGTCGCGACCAGACCGGCCAGACCGTGGCCGATGACGATCGCGTCGGCGTCCTGCGCCGCCGTCGCGCCGAAAGCGGGTGCGGCCTGCGAGAAGGCGGCCGCGCCGGCGAGGACTCCGCCGGCCACCGTCAGCAGGTGGCGGCGGCTGGGCAGGGGGGACTGGTGGGGCGATCTGTCTTCCGTACTGTCCATGCTGTTCACGGGTGCCTTCCGGACGCGGTGGGGGGCGGAACGCACGAAGGCTCTGTTGTCCCGGTGACCTTGCTGTTACCTTCGGTAGCTCACAGGTAACCAGGAGGTCGCGCCGGTGCGGTAGTCGCCCGGCGTCAACGCGTCCGCACCGGCGTTGTGTCCCGCGCACAGCGCACGGACGAAGAGGGGCGAGGCTCTTGACCGTCACCGATCAGCGCGAGCCCGTCGCCGGGATCCTGCGTGCCATGGCCGCCGACGCGGACGTACGGGGCGAACTCGTGCACGCCGCGCGGACGCACTCCCCCGACGTGGCGCGACTCGGCGAGGACGACACCCGCCGGCACGTCACCGCCATGGTCCGCGCCGCCGGAGGCTGGCTCGGCACCCTCGACCGGGTGGACGACCAGGACTTCGCCGCCGCGCTGGGACTGGGCACGGACCGGGCGGTGCAGGGCGTCCCCATGACCTCCGTACTGCGCGGCGTGCAGGCCGGGCTCACCCGCGCGGTGGAGATCACCGTCGACCGCAGCCGCTCGGCCGGGGTGCCCGACGGGCTGCTGCTGACGGCGGTCCTGCGGCTGAAGGAGTACGGCGACGCGGTCGAACGCCATGTCGTCAACGGCTACCGCGCGGCGGAGCGCGGCATGCCCGCGACCGCGGAGGGAGCGGCCAGGGCGCGGCTGCTGCGCCGGCTGCTCGTGCACGGTGTGCTGCCGGCCCCGGAGGACCTGGCCGGGGCGGGCCTGCGACCGGACGGCACGTACCACTGCCTCGTCGCGGAGACCCGCGACCCCGGTGCCGTACGGCTGCCGGCGCACGGGATCGCCGCCGTGCTGGACGGGCGGCTCGTCGGTCTGCTGCCGTGCCGCCCGGTGTATGCGGCCGGAGGCGCGGGACCGGTGGCCGTGGTCTCCCCCGCCGTCCCGCCGGCCGGGGCGGGCGCGGCGTACCGGCTCTGCCTGCGGGCACTGGGCGTCGCCGCGCGCGGCGGACGACGAGGCCTGCTCGACCTGACCGACCTCGCGGGGGAGACGGCTCTGGCGGAGCAGCCGCTGCTGGGCGCCTACCTGAGCGGGCGGCTGCTCGGCGGCCTCGACCCGGCGGACGACTTCCACCGGCAACTCGCCCTGACCGCACGGGCGTTCCTCGACCACGGCCGGCGCCTGGACCAGACCGCGGCGGCCCTGTTCACGCACCCCAACACCGTTCGCTACCGGCTTGCGCGGCTGCGGGAGATCACGGGCGGCTCCCCCGAGGGCTCCGCGGGCCCGATGGCCGCGCTGCACTGGTGGTGGGCGCTGTCGACCTGGCTGGGGCCCGGCTCCGAGCCGCCGTTCAGGTCGCCGTCGTAGTCGTGGTCGTGGTCGCAGGGGGCTGGCCGCGCCGCCGCCACCGGTCCCGCAGCGTCCGCACGGCGTACTCGCCGACCAGGATGCCCAGCAGGCCGGCGAGGGAGATCCACGGCGGGGCCGGCGACCGGACGCCCATCAGCCAGTAGAGCCCGCCCGCGAGGAATCCGGCGGAGAAGGACACGGCGCAGCGCTTGAGCAGGGCCCTCATGCGAACGACTCCAGCAGTCCGTAGCCGATCAGCATGCCGGCCAGGCCCACCAGGCAGACGAACGGCGGTGCGGGCGTCCGGACCCGCAGGAGTCCGTACATGACACCCACGGCCAGGCCCGCGCCGACGGAGAGGGCGTACTCCACGCGGGACCTCGTTCCGATGCGCACGGCGTGGACGTTTTGTCCCTTTGTAGCAGCACGTGCGGCGGCTTCCGCATCCCGACGCGACGTACGGGGGAAGCGCGACGGCGGCGCGACGGAGTGCGTCGCGCCGCCGTGGGCGCCCGGGGGACGGGGATGTCAGGCCGCGGTGGCGGCCGTGGAGCTGAGGCGCTCGATGACCTCGATCACGCCGGAGACCACCTCGGCGTCGTCGATGGGGTGCGTGTCGGCGAAGCGGACGACCGAGCCGGGGATGGAGAGCTTGACGTCCTCCAGCACCGCGGCACCGGCGATGCGCGCCGCCTTGCGGGCCTCGTCCTGCGCCCACACGCCGCCGTACTGGCCGTAGGAGGTGCCGATGACGGCGACCGTCTTGCCGGTCACCGCGCCCTCGCCGTGCGGGCGGGACAGCCAGTCGATCGCGTTCTTCAGCACCGCCGGGATGGTGCCGTTGTACTCGGGCGAGAAGAGGAGGAGGGCGTCGACCTCGCGGACGGCGGCGCGCAGACGGGCCGCGGGCTCCGGCAGCGTGCCCTCGACGTCGAGGTCCTCGTTGTAGAAGGGGATCTCGGCCAGGCCCTCGTAGAGCTCGATCTCGACGCCGTCAGGGGCGTGCTTGAGGGCGACCTCGGCGAGCTGGCGGTTGTGGGAGCCGGCGCGGAGGCTGCCGACGAGCGCGAGGATGCGGACGGACATGAGAGGAACTCCCGGTGAGCGGTGGGGTAAGCGGACCGTGGTCCGTTTCTCCTTTGTAGCACCTCAAGCGGACCGCGGTCCACTTTCATTCCCGCCGCTACGCTATGGCCATGACCGACCCACCCCCGGCCATCCGTTCCGCCTTCGACGCCGCCTCGGAGATCACGCTGACCCCGGCGGGCGACCAGCCGCCCCTGCGGGCCGACGCCGCGCGCAACCGGCAGCGCCTGCTCGAGGTGGCCGCCGAGCTCTCGACCGAGCACGGGGCCGCCAACGTGACCATGGAGGCGGTGGCCACCGCCGCGGGGGTCGGCAAAGGGACGGTCTTCCGGAGGTTCGGCGACCGCGCCGGGCTGATGGTGGCGCTCCTGGACCACCACGAGCAGCAGATCCAGGCGGCCTTCCTCATGGGCCCCCCGCCACTGGGACCGGGCGCCCCGCCGCTGGAACGCCTCCGCGCCTTCGGGCCGGCGGTGATCCGCCACGAGCACGCGTTCCGCGACCTCTACGTGGCGGTGGCGGCACACCCGCGCCGCCGTTTCAACCCGTCGTACCACGTCAAACACACCCACATCACCCTGCTGCTGCGGGAGTCGGGGGCAGCGGGCGACATCGAGCTCGTCGCGCACACGCTGCTGGGCTACCTCAACACCACGCTCGACGACTACCTGATCAACAGCCGAGGGATGTCCGTGGAGCGCCTGACGGCGGGCTGGCACGACCTCGTCACGCGCCTGGCCGGCGGGGAGTAGCCCGGTGGCCGGGCAGGCCGGACGGGCACGGACCGTCGCGCCGTGGCACGGATCCTGGCCGACCTCGCTCTCGGGCCGCCGGCCGCCGTACCGCTCTCTCCTGCGCCCAGATGGACGCTGACCGCGTACCTGCCGATGGACTGCCGCAGCATCGCCGACGCCGCCGCGCCCGGCTTCTCCGGCACCCGCGACCACCACGTACTCGACCACGCCGGTCCCGGGATGTTCCTGGCACTTCCGCTCGTCGTGCACGCGTGACGGGATCCGGACAGCCGTCATAAAGTCGCCGCTGGTCAACCTGGGGTTTCCCTACGATTGAATCGTTCAATTCACTAGCATGCGGCGGACATTGGACGGATCTAGCGTGAAGGACCCATGTGAGACCGCTCTTCCGGGGCCGCCCAGGCCTCCAGATCATCGCGGGTGTCGCGGGTGTCGCGGCCGTGCTGGCGGCGATCCCGCCGGCATCGGCCAGTGACCACGCCACCGCTTCCGCTTCCCTGCCCTCGCACCGCACCGCGACCGACGGCGAGGCCCGGGGCGGCTCGCCCTCACGGACCGTCACCCTGCTGACCGGCGACCGGGTGACGCTCACGGCCGGCGGCTCCGGCCCTGACTCCCTCACCGTGCAGGGCCCGGACGGCGGGCGCGCCGACGCCCGCATCACCACCCGGGACGGCGACACCTACGTCTACCCGGCCGCGGCCGAGCGCTACGTGGCCGCGGGGCTCCTCGACACCGATCTGTTCAACATCACCCGGCTGATAGCCGACGGCTACGACGACGCCCACGCGCAGGGGCTGCCCGTCATCCTCACCTACGCCTCGGACGCCCGCCGCAGGCTCGCCGCCCCGGCGCTCCCCGAGGGCGCCACCGGAGCACGGGCGCTGACCAGCATCGGCGGCACAGCCGTCACCGCGGAGCACGACCGCGCCGCGGACTTCTGGGCGGACCTCACGCACCAGGCACCCGGTCCGACGGCAAAGGCCGCGAAGGCCGAGAAGGCCGTCGGCGCTTCTGCGGCCCGCCCCACGCTGACCGGCGACGTCCGCAAGGTGTGGCTCGACGGCAAGGTCGACGCCGACCTCGCGGACAGCGTCGCGCAGATCGGCGCCCCGCAGGTGTGGGCCGGCGGCAACACCGGGCAGGGCGTGGACGTGGCCGTCCTCGACACCGGTTACGACACGGGCCACCCCGACCTCGACGGCGTGGTCGCCTCCTCCGAAAGCTTCGTCCCCGGCGAGGACATCACCGACCACCACGGCCACGGCACCCACGTGGCCTCGACCATCGCCGGCAACGGCGCGGCCTCCGGCGGCAAGGAGAAGGGCGTCGCCCCCGGCGTGCGGCTGCACGTGGGCAAGGTCCTCAACAACGCCGGCAGCGGCGCCGACTCGTGGATCATCAGCGGCATGGAGTGGGCCGCCCGCGACGCCAAGGCCCGCGTGGTCAGCCTGAGCCTCGGCAGCGACCGGCCGTCCGACGGCACCGACCCGATGAGCCAGGCGGTGAACGAACTCAGCGCCGAGACCGGCGCGTTGTTCACCATCGCGGCGGGCAACTCCGGGCCGGGCGAGGCCACCGTCGCCGCCCCCGGCGCGGCGGACGCGGCCCTCACGGTCGGCGCCGTGGACGCCTCCGACACCGTCGCGGACTTCTCCAGCCGCGGTCCCCGCTTCCGGGACGACGCGCTCAAGCCGGAGGTCACCGCCCCCGGGGTGGACATCCTGGCCGCCCGCTCGCAGTACGCGCCCTTCGGTTCCGGCCCGTACGCCACGCTGAGCGGCACCTCCATGGCCACCCCGCACGTGGCGGGCGTCGCGGCCCTCGTCGCCGCCCAGCACCCCGGCTGGTCCGGCACCATGATCAAGAACGCCCTGGTCAGCACGGCCGAGCCGACGCCCGCCAACCCGGCGGACGCGGGCGGCAACGGCCGGGTCGACGCGGTCGCCGCCACCGGGAGCGCCCTGGTGGCCACCGGAGTCGCCGACGCCGGCATCCACTCCCTCGGCGGCACGCCCGGCGAGACCGTGACCCGTACCGTCGAGTGGACGAACGCCGGTGACACCGCGCTCACCCTCACCGCACGCGTCGACGCGCCGGACGCCCCGGAGGGGCTGTTCGTCCTGAAGGACCGTCAACTGACGGTGCCCGCGCACGGATCGGCCTCCACCACGGTGACCACCGCGCTGGACCGCGCTCCGGCCGGAGGCCGGTGGACCGGCCACGTCGAGGCGACCGTGGACGGCAGGGTCGCCACCCGCACGCTGCTCGCCGTCAGCACGCGTGAGGAGATGCACCACCTGCGGGTCCACGTCACCGACCGCGGCGGCGCCCCCGTCTCGGACCTCGTGATGTACCAGCGCAAGGGCGACGAGTACGCCCAGGCCGCCTACAGCGACCTCGACGGCACCCTCGACGCGGTCGTGCCGTCCGGCACGTACACGGTCTGGACCTGGATCGCCGTCCGCGGAACGCACGGCGAGTCGTCGTTCGGCCGCGCCCTGATGGCGAGGACCGGCGTCGAGATGCGCGGCGCCGACACCGACGCCGTACTCGACGGCACGAAGGTGCGCCGGACCGAGGTCGTCACACCGCGGACGTCCACGGACAGCGACATCCGCATGGACCTCACCCAGTCGTTCAAGGACGGCACCCCCGCCATCACCGACACGGTGACCGTCGGCGACGGCTTCGACAGCGTGTGGGCGCTGCCCACCGCCAAGCCGTCCTCCGGCGACCTGGCGTACACCGTCCGCTGGCGGATGCAGCAGCCGCTGCTGGCCCTCTCCTCCGGTTCGCAGGAGTTCGACGACCTGTGGCTGCAGCCCGGCTCCGGCCGGCCCGCGGAGGCCACCCGCACCCTGCCCGCCGTGTTCGCGGGCAACGGCACCCCGGCGGAGTACGCGGCCGCGGGCGCCAAGGGCAAGGTCGCGGTGGTGCGGTACGTGCCGCCCGCCGACGACGAGGACGACGACGAGGAAGAGGACCGGTCCGCCGCGACCGACGACCAGTACACCGCCGCGCAGAAGGCCGGCGTCGCCCTGCTGGTGGTGGTCAACGACCTCGGCGGCCGGCTGCGCGAACCGGTGCGCCGGACCGACCTCGTCATCGCCGGCATCTCGCACACCGAGGGCGAGACCCTGATCGGCCGCATCCAGGACAGCCGCTCGGGCTCCGTGCCGATGCGGGTCACCGGGCACGCCGAGACCGGCTACCTCTACGACCTGGTGCACACCTGGCACGGCGGCATCCCGGCGACCCAGCGCTACGCGCCCGCCGAACGCGCCCTCGCCCGGGTCGACGTCGGCTTCCGGAACGAACCCGGCACCGAGGTCGACGAGTTCCGCTACGACATCCAGCCGTACCTGGGGGTGAAGGTGGGCGGCCAGCGGCTGTCGACCGCCGGGGCGGAGCGCACGGACTGGGTCACGCCGGCGGGCGAGGCCACCTGGATGGAGGAGGCCTCCAACGGCATCCGGTCCATCCAGTTCTCCGGGCAGGTCGGTTACCCGGCGGGCCGCACCACGGACGTCCAGTGGTTCGGTCCCGTCGAGCACCCGCGGATCAACGAGAGCCAGCAGCTGCCGCAGCGCACCGGCGACCGGCTGGAGGTGACCGTGCCCGGCTGGGGCGACGGCGGCCGCGACCACACGGGTGTGGTGGGCCCCGGCACGACGTCCGAGGTCAACGAGCTGTTCCGGAACGGCAGTTCCCTCACCCGGACCGACGGCACCTGGCTGGGCGCCGACCTGCCGGCCGGCTCCGCGCGCTACCGCCTGGTGACCGCCACCGAACGGACGGAGGGCTACCCGTACTCGACGGCCACCCGCACCGAGTGGGGCTTCACCTCGGCCACGCCGCACGGGGACGCCGCGCAGACGCTCCCGCTGCTGCAACTCGACTACGGGATCGCGACCCGGGCGGACGGCACGGCGCGCCGTGACGCCGAACTCCTGGTCACACCGGCGCAGTTGCCGGGCGTGTCCCGGGCGTCGCTGCGTACGGACTCCGTCGAGGTGTCCTACGACGACGGACGCACCTGGCGCCGGACCGCACCGCGGGACGCCGGCTCCGGTGCCGCCCGCGTCCGGCTCGACGCCCCGCGCAGTGCCGCGTTCCTGTCCCTGCGGGTCCGGGCCTCGGACTCGCGCGGCAACACCGTGACGCAGACGGTCGTCCGGGCCACCGGGCTCGGCTGACCGGCTGCCGTACGGCACGGAGGTGCCGGTCCCCGCGACGGGGGCCGGCACCTCCGGCGTTCCGGGGTCGCGAACGGCCGCGCGTCAGGTTCCGGGCACGCGTTCGCCGAGGGCGGCGAGCAGTTGCAGCTTCTCTTGGCTCTCCGACCCGGGTGCCGCGGTGTAGACCAGCAGTGACTGCGCGTGGTCGGCGTCGTACAGCACCTGGCACTGCAGTTCCAGCAGCCCCAGTTCCGGGTGGACGATGCGTTTGATCTCGCCGCAGCGCACGCCGATCTCGTGCGCCTGCCACAGGTCGCGGAATTCCGGGCTGTTCGCGATCAGTGCCTCGACGAGGGCGCCGGCCTGCGAGTCCCTGCCGAGCCGGGAGTAGACCTCGCGCAGGTCCGCCACGAAGCGGCGGCTCAGCCCGGGGCGGTCGTCCTCGTGGTGGGCCAGCCTGCCGGCGGGGTCGGTGAACCAGCGGTAGACGAAGCTGCGGGCCGGTCCGGTGAACCGTGTCTCGTCCCCGACCAGGGCCACCGACAGCGGGGTCTGCAGCAGCGTCTCCCACAGGGCGTTGACCACCTGGGCCGGGGTGTCGGCGAGCCGGTCCAGGATGCGCATCATCCCGGGGCTGACATGGTCGCCGCGCAGGGCACGGCTGGGGGTGTTGTGCCCGGCCAGGCGGAACAGGTGGTCGCGCTCGTCCAGGGACAGCCGCAGGCCGCGGGCGATGGCCGCGAGCATCGGCTCGGACGGCTGCGGGCCGCGCCCCTGCTCCAGCCGGGCGAAGTAGTCCGTGGACATGCCGCACACCGCGGCCGCCTCCTCGCGGCGCAGACCCCGGGTGCGCCGCCTGGGGCCGCGCGGCAGGCCCACGTCCTCGGGTTGGAGGGCTTCCCTGCGGGTGTGCAGGAAGTCCGCCAGTTGTGGTCGGTCCATGTCGGGATGCTTCCAGTTCGCTGCGGTTGCGGCCGGGGCCGCTCCGTCCGAAGGGTACGCCCGGGCCGGGCGCGGGCGGCGGGGGCGGTGGCGGGGGACGGCGTCCGTCCCCCGCCACCGCGTCCCGGTCTACAGGCGCGTGCCGCCGGAGGCCTCGACGCGCTGGCCGGTGATCCAGCCGGTCCCGGGTGCCAGCAGCGCGGCGACGGCCGCCCCGACGTCCTGCGGCTCCCCGATGCGGCCCAGCGCCGCGTGGGAGGCCATCACCGTGCGCAGCCCCTCGTTGTCACGGACCACCCCGCCCGCGAAGTCGGTGGCGATCGGCCCCGGCGCGATCGTGTTGACGCTGATGCCCCGCGGGCCGAGCTCCTGTGCCAGGTACCGGCTGTAGGTCTCGACCGCCGACTTGGCCGCCGCGTAGACCGACCAGCCCTCGCCCACGAAGCGGGTCAGCCCGGTCGAGGTGTTCACGATCCGGCCACCGTCCGCGAGCAGCGGCAGCAGCTCCTGGGTCAGGAAGAACACCCCCTTGAAGTGCACGTCGACCAGCAGGTCGAACACCTCGGCGCCGGTGGCGCCGAGCGGGGTCAGCGCCCCCGTGCCCGCGTTGTTGACCAGGAAGTCGAACGAGTCGCGCCCCCATGTGGCACGCAGGGTGTCGCCCAGCGTCCGCGCGAATCCGGGGAACTCCTCGAACGCGGTGGTGTCCAGCGGCAGCGCGGCGGCCCTGCGCCCCATCGCGGTCAGCGCGTCCACCACCTCCGCGGCCTGCTTCTCGTTGCTCCGGTACGTCAGGACAACATCCGTTCCCGCCTCGCCCAGCGCGAGGGCGGTGGCGCGGCCCAGTCCCCGGTTGCCCCCGGTGATCACCGCGACCGTGTTCGTGCTCATGTTCGCTACTCCCGCTCCATCGGTTCGCGGCCGGGGCCGGACGGGCTCCGGAACCGCTCACCACCAGACTCGGGGCCGCCGCCGTGCCGATGAAGGCATCACCTGTCCAGGGAGCGCCGGTCCCTCCTTCGGGCCGCCGACCGGCCGCCGCAGGTATAGTCGCGGCCGTCACAGCGACCCCCGCCCTTCGTTCCCGCCCCGCCGTCGCCGCGCCGGCGGCGAGCGCCCTGTTCGGGCTGGTGCTCGGTGGCGCGACGTACCTGCTCCACGGGGTGTCCCCGGTGTTCGAGCGGGCGACGAACTCCTCGTCGTCCTGGATCGTGTGAACGGCACTCGCCGGAGCCCTCGTCCCGCGCGTCCGGACGGCGGCCGCGTGCGGGGCGCTGATGATGATCACGACGTGCGCGGGGTACTACGCGACGTCGTCCCTGAACGGGACGTTCGGCAGCGGAGGCATCCCGACGGCGTTGGTGTGGGCGGCCGCGGGGACCGTCGGGGGCCGCTGGTGGGCGCGGCGGGCTGGGCCGTACGAAGGACTGTACCTGGGGCTGGAGTTGGGCTACTGGGGCGAGGCGGCCGCCTTCCTCGGCCTCGGGGCCGTGCTGACGGCGGTACTCACCTGGTACCGCGCACGGCAGACCGGGCCGCACTCGTGGCTGCCGGTCCCGCTCATGCCGGCGGTCGCGGCCGCGTACTTCGGCCTGGAGGCCGGCGTCCTCGACGCACTGCCGGGCTGAACGCCCGCGACCGCCGCGTCACCCGTGCGTGCGACCGCAACCCGGCTCGCGGGCCCCGGGCGGCGCACCGCCCATCATGCGCAGCATGCCGCGGCCCCCGGTGGCCAGGAAACGCGCCAGCAGGACGGCGGCAAGAGCGAGGAAGGCGATGTTCAGCCAGGTCGTGTAGTCCCAGCGGACACCGCCCGTAGGGACACGGGCCCGCGAAGGATCGGGGATCAGGCCGAGGGCGCCGAAGACGATCTCGACCACGTACCCGGCGACGACCATGGCGACGTAGAACGTACCGAGGAGGAACAGCGCCATCCGGGTGCCGTAGTACTTCCGGTAGATGTTCAGGATGGGCAGGATCAGCAGGTCGGCGAAGATGAAGGAGACCACGCCGCCGAAGCTGATGCCCCCGGTCCACAGGACCACCGCGAGCGGCACGTTGCCGACCGAGCAGACGAACGAGGCCATGGCCACGAGGGGGCCGACGAGCGGTCCCCAGATCTTGGCGGCGAGCGGGTGGTCCTCGAAGAAGAAGGCCTGCCAGAAGGTGTCGGGCACCCAGGCGGCGACGGCGCCCGCGATGAGCAGGCCCACCACGAGGTCCCGGAGGATCGCGGCCCACTCCATGACGAAGACGTGCGAGATGGCGGTGAAGCCCTCGGCCGAGAACAGCCGGCGCCGGAACGACCCCTCGCGCCGTACGGTCATGTCCATCGCCGCGTGCCCCTCCATCGACCCGGCGACACCCCGCTCGGCCTGCTCGCGGGCCTGCCGCAGCAGACCGGGGCGGAGCAGGCGGCGGAAGAGCACCGCCAGCACCACGATCATGACGGGCCCGCCGACGAACTCGGCGGCCGTGAACTGCCACCCCATCAGCAGGGCCAGGATGACGCCCAGTTCGATCACGAGGTTGGTCGACGCGATCTCGAGCGTCATCGCGGCCGTGAATCCCGCTCCCTTGCGGAACAGCGACCGCGCCAGGGCGACGGCGGCGTAGGAGCACGAGGAGGAGGCCGCGCCGAGTCCGGCGGCGATCGCCAGCGTCCGCGGGCGGTCGTCGCCGAGCAGCGCGCCGACACCCTCCTTGCGCGCCACGGCCTGGACGACCGCGGACAGGGCGAAGCCGAGGATCAGCGCCCAGGTGATGTCCCAGGTCATCGATCCGGCGATCGACAGCGCGTGCAGTACGGCGTCCATGCCCGCAGTCTCCCCGGGCACCGGCACCCTCGCGCGGCACGACACCACCGGCCGAGCCGCGCGGGGCCGCGTTCAGGCCAGGCCCGCCGCCCGTACCACCGCCGAGGCGACCGCCGCGTCCAGGGCGCCGACACCGGTCAGGTCGGCGACCGTCACGTCCCGCGCGCCGCGGGCGGCACCGTCGCGCAGCAGCAGTCCGGCCGGTGTGTCGGCATCGGGCGCGACCTGGCCGGCTCGCACCGCGTGGCCGAAGTCGCCGTGGTGGAGGCACTGTTCGTGGTCGTCGGTGGCCACGATCGCGGCGCGGGCGAAGAGCGCCGGGGGCAGTTCGTTCTTGTGCGGCATGTCGGTGCCGATGCCCGTCACGTGGGCGCCGTCGTTGACGGCGGCGGCGTCGAGGACGGGCACGGCGGACGGGGTGGCGGTCAGCACGATGTCCGCGCCGGCCGCCTCCGCCGCCGTGGCGGGCACGGCGGGCAGCCCGTGCTCCCGCAGCCGGTCGCACAGGCCGCGTACCCGGCCGCCGTCGCGACCGTGGACCAGGACGGCGGCCACCGGGCGCAGCCGGGCGAGCCAGGTGACCTGCAGCAGCGCCTGCTCCCCGGTGCCGAAGACCCCGACACTGCCGGCGTCCGGGCGCGCCATGGCGTGGGTGATCAGCGCTCCGGCGGCCGCGGTGCGCCGGGCGGTGAGCACTCCCCGGTCGTCGAGGAGGGCCCGTACCTCGCCGGTGCGGGCGCTGAGCACGCAGACCAGTCCGTTGTTGACGGGCAGGCCGCGTTCCGGGTTGCCGTAGAAGCCGGTGGCCACCTTGACGGTGAACTCGTCCGCGCCGCTGATCCAGCCGGCCTTGACATGGCAGTCGCCGTGCTCGGCGGCGAAGTCCAGGTGGATGGGGGGCGGGACGGTGGTGCGGTGCTCGGCGTGCGCGACCAGGGCGTCCCGCACCGCGGCCAGGACGGTCGCGGGGCCGGCCGCGGCGGCTGTCGCCTCCGGGCCGAGCACCGGGATCGTCGTGGTCACCGGCGCTCCCGCAGCCAGCGGTCGAAGGCGTCCAGGGCGGGCGCCGGGTCGCTGCGGCCGACGCCGATCCGGAAGCGGTCGGTGGGCCCGGGGGTGAGCTCGGAACGGAACACGGACGCCGGGAGCAGGAGGACCCCGGCCTCCTCGACCAGCCGGGTGCAGAACTCCTCGACGCCCTCCGCCCCCAGGTAGCGGGGGTAGGCGACGCAGCCGCCGTCGGGGGCCCGCCACTCGAACAGGTCGGGGAAGCCGGCGAAGAAGGCGTCGAAGAGCGGGAGGTTGGCGTCGATGATCGCCCGGTTGCGCGCCAGGACGGCCGGGCGTGCCTTGAGGGCGATCCTCGCGAGGATCTCGCTGGGCGCGGAGTTGCAGATCGTCGTGTAGTGCTTGGCCCGCTCCAGCCGGGACAGCAGCTCGCGGTCGCGGCAGGTGATCCAGCCGATCCGCAGCCCGGGCAGGCCCAGCGACTTGGAGGTGACGTTGAGGGACAGCGCGCGCTCGGACAGATCGGCGGCCTGCGGGAGCGTACGGTCCGGATCGCGTTCGAGGCCGCGGTACACCTCGTCGCTGAACAGGCGGATGCCGCGCTCGTCGCAGAGCGCCGCGAGCCGGGCGAGGTCGGCGGCGTCGATCACCTTCCCGGTGGGGTTGTGGGGGAAGTTGACGGACACGACACGGGTGTTGGGGCGCAGGGCGGCGGCCACGGCGTCCAGGTCCAGGGCCCAGTCGTTCCCGGGGTCCAGGGCCACACCGGTGACGGCGCACAGGGAGAGCGGTACCGTCTCGGCCGCCTGGTAGTTGGGCGTCACCACCACCGCGTGGTCGTCGGGGCCCAGCAGCACCTGCATGGCGAGGTAGAGGGCCTCCTCGGCGCCGCCGAAGCACAGCACGTCGTCGGCACCGGCGTGGTCGTACGTCGACGCGACGGCCTCGCGCAGCAGCGGGTCGCCGTAGGTCTCGGTGTAGCCGAGGGCCAGGGTGTCCCAGGCCTCCCGGTCGGCGGGATCGGCCAGTTCCAGCAGCCCGGCCACGGTCATGGTCTGGGCGTCGGAGGCGGTGAGGTGGTGGCGGGCGGTGAACTCCCAGCGGGAGAAGTACGTCTCCAGCCGGAAGTCGGGCAGTCGGGTCACGAGGGGTCCCTTGGTCGTGCCTTGAGTTCGGCGAGCAGCGAATAGACCGTGGAGCGCGAGGTCTTGAGGGCCCCGGCGACGAACGGCACCGCGCGCCGCACGGCGAACACCCCGGCGCGGTCGAGCTCGCCGAGCAGGGCGAGCCGGTCTTCGCGCCCGAGGCGCTCCACGGACCGGCCGCGCTCGCGGACGTACGCCCCGACGACCTGGTTGACGCGCTCGGTCCAGTCCTCGGCGAACAGTGCCTCGGGGCGGGGCGCGGTGGGCGCGGCGAAGCCCGCGAGCAGCGCCGCGACGCCGTCGAGGGGGGTCCGGTCGAAGTTGACGCAGAGCACCGCGGAGGGCGCTCCCGCCGCGTCGCGGAGGACGGCGCTGACCGAGGTCAGCCGCCTCCCGTCGGGCAGCAGTTTCTCGTACGGGCCGTACACGTCGCGCCCGGCGGGGTCCAGCCCGTCGAGCTCGCCGAGGAGCGAGGGGTCGCCGGGGGCGCGGACCGACATCGGGTTCCAGATGCCGATCACCCGGTCGGTGGCGGCGTCGTGCAGGACGACCTCCGCGTGCGGGGCGAGCAGCAGCGCCACCGCCTGGCACACCGGCGACCACGCCGTGACGTGGGGATGGTCGGGGTCCGTTCGCGTCTCCATGTCTGGACCATACGTCCGGACTGGACACTCTGTCCAGATCCACTGGTAACGGCGGACCGCGCTCAGCCGGCGGCCGATGCCTCCAGCAGCGCGCGCACCTCCTCGGCGCTGGTCTCCCGCAGGTCCTCCCCGACGAGCACCCAGCGCGTGGTGCCGATCGCCTCCAGGAACGCGAGGTCGTGCCCGGCCACCACCAGCGCCCCCTCGAAGGAGGCCAGGGCGCCGGTCAACTGCCGCACGCCGGAGGCGTCCAGATTGTTGGTGGGCTCGTCCAGCATCAGCAGTTGCGGGGCCGGTGCCGCGAACATCGCCGCGGCCAGCGCGGCCCGGAAGCGCTCGCCCCCGGAGAGGGTGCCCGCGGGCAGGTCGGCGCGGGCACCCCTGAACAGGAAGTGGGCAAGCCGGGCCCGGATCTCGTTGTCCCCGGCGCCCGGTGCCGCGGCGGCCACGTTCGCCGCCACGCTCAGCCCGTCGTCCAGCACGTCCAGTCGCTGCGGCAGGAAGCGCAGCGGCACGAACGTCCTGGCCTCGCCGGACAGCGGCGTCAGCTGCCCGGCGAGCGTGCGCAGCAACGTGGTCTTGCCGGCCCCGTTGCGGCCCACGAGCGCGACGCGTTCGGGACCGTGCACCTGGAGGTCGCCCGAGCGCAGCCTGCCGTGGGCCGGGCGCAGCCCCCGCACTGCCAGCACCGTGCGGCCCGCGGGCACGGCGGTGGCCGGCAGGCTCACACGGATCTCCTCGTCGTCCCGGACGGCGTCCGCCGCCTCCTCGCGGCGTTCGCGTGCCGCGCGCAGCCGTTCCTCGTGCAGGCCGCGCAGGGCGGCGCCGGACTCCTGGGCGGACCGCTTGCGGGCACCGGCGACGATGCGCGGGGCCCGCCGCTGCTCGTCCATCTTCCTGGTGTGCCGCTGCCTGCGGGCGACCTTGATCTGCGTCTCCTCCAACTCGCGCTTCTGGCGCCTGACATCGGCCTCGGCGGCCCGGAGCATCCGTCCTGCAGCCTCCTGCTGCCCGGCCACGGCCTCCTCGTACGCCGACCAGCCGCCGCCGTACCAGCTCACCGCGCCGGAGCGCAGCTCCGCGACGCGGTCGACGCGTTCGAGGAGTTCGCGGTCGTGGCTGACCACGACCAGCACACCCGAGCGCCATGAGCCGACGGCGTCGTGCAGCCGGCGGCGGGCGAACAGGTCGAGGTTGTTGGTGGGTTCGTCGAGCAGCAGGACCTCGGGACGCTCCAGCAGCAGCGCGGCCAGCCGCAGCAGGACCGTCTCGCCGCCGGACAACTCGCCGACGGTGCGGTCGAGTCCCACACCGCCCAGGCCGAGCGAGCCCAGGGTGGCCATGGCGCGCTCCTCGACGTCCCAGTCGTCGCCGACGGTCTCGAAGTGGTGCTCCGCGACGTCGCCGGCCTCGATCGCGCGCAGCGCGGCCCGCCGCCCGGCGATGCCGAGCGCCTGGTCGACCCGCAGACCGGTCTCCAGGGTCAGGTTCTGCGGCAGGTACCCGAGGCGGCCGTCGACCGTCACCGATCCCCGGGTGGGGCGCAGCCGCCCGGCGAGCAGCCGCAGCAACGTGGACTTGCCCGTGCCGTTGGCGCCGACCAGGCCCGTCCGGCCGGGGCCCGCGGTCAGCGAGATCCCGTCGAGGACGGGCGTGCCGTCCGGCCACTGGAAGGACAGCGCGGAACACGTCACGGCGGGCCCCGAGGGGCCGGGGGTTCCGGAAAGGGACATGGGGGTTCTCGCATTCGCGGTCGCGTGGGGTGAGGGCATGGCGTGCGAGCACCGCGCGGCCGTGGGGCGAGAAGGGGGAGCCCGGTCCCGGGAAGGTGAGGGACGGCTCTGACGCCGAGGTCGCGGAGGGGGCGCGGGTCACGGGCGGCGGAGCGCCGGCGGCGTGACGCGCGTACGGCGGGGGGCCGTACCGCGCGATGATCGCGGACCTCAGACGAGCAATGTCCACCTCAATCGAAGACAACAGGACCTTCGCACTGTACCCCGGCCCCCCCGGGGAGCGGCCAAGGATTTTCTCAGTCCCCGGTCCCCGGTCTCCGAAGCCCGCCGGCCCGGCCGTGCGGCGACATTCCGTGGTGCTACGGTCGCACCGTGCCCGCCTGCCGGGGCGGGTCGAGGCCGAGGGGGGCGCCGCAGTGAAGCACCCTGACATGTCGCGCGGCGCGCGTACGACCGCGTACAGCGCCGTCTCCACAGCCCTGGCCCTGTGCAGCGACCGCGCCCTGCGCGACCTTGTCGACGCGGCCGTGCCGCTCGGGTCCGGCATCGGCGGTACGTCGGCCCGGCTGGAGGTCGCGGGCATCCCGGTCTTCGTGAAGCGGGTGCCCCTCACCGACCTGGAGAGGCTTCCGGAGCACGTGCGCTCCACGGCGAATCTGTTCGAGGTGCCCGGCTTCTGCCAGTACGGCGTCGGCACCATCGGCGCGCCGGGCTTCGGGGCCTGGCGAGAACTCGCCGTGCACACCATGACCACGAACTGGGTGCTCGCCGCGGAGTACGAGGGCTTTCCGCTGATGTACCACTGGAGGGTGCTGCCCGGCTCTTCACCGCTGCCCGGGGAACTGGCCGACGTGGACCGGGCGGTGGCCTATTGGGACGGCAGTCCGCAGGTGCGGCGCCGGATCGAGGCTCTTCAGCGGTCCTCGGCAAGTATCGCCCTGTTCCTGGAGTACTTCCCGCAGAACCTGCACCAGTGGCTGGGCACCCGGATCGCGGTGGGCGACGAGGCCGCCGACCGGGCCTGCGCGATGGTGGAGAGGGAACTGGCGGCCGGCGTCTCGTTCATGAACAGCCGCGGGCTCCTGCACTTCGACGCGCACTTCGAGAACATCCTGACCGACGGCCGGCGCCTCTACTTCGGGGACTTCGGCCTCGCGATCTCCTCCGGCTTCGAACTGTCGCGGGCCGACGCCGACTTCTTCGACCGGAACCGGGCCTACGACCGCTGCTACACCGTCACCAACCTCGTGAACTGGCTGGTCACCGCTCTGCAGGGGATCAGCAGGGAGGACCGGGACGGCCGTTACGAGCTGGTGCGCGCCTACGCGGAGGGCGGGCGCCCCACGGGCCTCCCGAAGGAGGCCGCGGCGATCATCGCCCGGCACGCGCCGATCGCTGCGGTGGTGTCCGACTTCAACCGCACGTTCCAGCGGCGGAGCAGGCAGACCCCCTACCCGCTGGAGGAGATCTGCCGGCTCGGCGGGATGGCCGCCCCCGCCGACCGCTGAGGGACGCCCTAGCCCGCGGCCTCGACAGGGCCGCTCTCGTAGGCGGAACGGGCCGTGCTGAGCAGGTCGCGCCAGGAGGTGACGGCCGGGCGGCGGCGCAGGAGGGCGCGGCGCTCGCGCTCGGTCATGCCGCCCCAGATACCGAATTCGATCTTGTTGTCCAGCGCGTCGGCAAGGCACTCGGTCCGGACCGGGCAGCCGGCGCACAGGGCCTTGACCCTGTTCTGCGCGGACCCCTGGACGAACAGCTCGTCCGGGTCGGACACGCGGCAAACGGCCTGGGCGCCCCAGTTCTCCACCCACGCCCGCACTGCCACATCAAGCTTCATCCGTGCCTCTCTTCCGCTCAATCCCCGCGGTTGACGTCGCCGTCTGATACGGGTTCCCGGGCGGAAGCGTTCAACTCCAGTCACGAGAGGCCAATTTATTTCAGCAATTGTCGGGGTCGGAGTGTGACATGACGGCACATCACGCAGCGGAAGCCCCGCGAAGCCTACGGCCCCGGCCGCAGCGGCAGCCGGGGCCGGGCACACGCGCGGGCGCCGGTCACCCGGCGGAGGGGGCGAAGTCCGTGGACAGGGCCACCTCGCGCCAGGCGTCGATGTCGCGCGCGACCTCGGCGAGCTTGTTCTCGACGTCGGCGACGCTGGCCTTGCCCAGCGGCACACGGGCCGGCATCCGCTCCGCACCGGCGACGGTGATGATGGCCGCCGCCGCCTTCACCGGGTCGCCGTCCTGGGCGTGGTTGCTGTCGTCGGCCCAGGCGCGCATGCCGCCCGAGCTCTCCTCGTAGTCGCCGATGACCCGCTCGGTGCGGTGCAGCGAGGAGGAGTCGAGGAAGTCGGTGCGGAACGGGCCCGGCTCGATGGAGGTCGCCTGGATGCCCAGCGGGGCGAGCTCCAGCCGCAGGGCCTCGGTGACGGCCTCGACGGAGAACTTGGTCGCGCAGTACAGGCCCCAGCCCGCCCAGCCCACGAACCCGCCGACCGAGCTCAGGTTGACGATGCGTCCGGCGCGCCGCGCCCGCATGACCGGCAGCACGGCCCGGGTCACCGTCAGCAGGCCGAAGACATTGGTGTCGAAGACCGCCCGCGCCTCGGCGTCGCTGGTCTCCTCCACCGCGCCCAGCAGGCCGCGGCCCGCGTTGTTGACCAGGACGTCGATGCCGCCGAACCGCTCGACGGCCGCGTCGACGGCGGCTTTCGCCTGCCCTTCGTCGTTGACGTCCAGCGGCACGGTCAGCAGGCGGTCGCCGTGCCCGGCCAGGGCGTCCCGCAGGGGGCGCGCGTCCCGCGCCGTGGCCACGACGTTGTCGCCCCGGTCGAGGGCCTGCCGCGCGATCTCCAGACCGAAACCGCGGGACGTGCCGGTGATGAACCACGTGGTCATGTGGTGTGCTCCTCTGGGTACGGGGATCGGCTGGTTCACCGATCCGCACCCAGCGTGCGGCGGCCGCCGACGAGGGGCCAGAGACGCTTCGACCATAGGAGACGCCTGCCTGGGACCGGCGTTACCAGGCAGGCGCGGAGCGTACGGCCGGGGCCGGGGGCCGTCGTCAGCGCCGCGCGGCCGCCGGGGCCGAGGACCACGTGGCCAGGAAGCGCAGCGCCTCGGAGGACGGCGTGTCCGGCTGCGCGGTGTAGACGAAGACCGTCCGGTCGGGCTCGTCCCCCAGCACCAGGCTCTGGAAGTCCAGCGTCATCGCGCCCGCGACCGGGTGCCGGAAGCTCTTGGTGCCCACCGCCCGGGTCCGCACCCGGTGGTCCGACCACCAGCGGCGGAAGTCGCGATCGGCGGCGGACAGCTCCTCCACGAGCGCGAGCAGCCGCCGGTCCCCGGGGTCGTGGGCCATGCCCATGCGCAGATACCCCACGCACTCGCGCGCCACGTGCCGCCAGTCCGCGTAGAGCTCCCGGTACGACGGGTCCAGGAACGCCAGCCGCACGAGATTGCGCTCGTTCTCCGGAAGGGCGCCGAAATCGGTCCCCAGGAGCGCCGCGCCGAGCGCGTTCCACGCCAGTACGTCCAGCCGGGGCCCCAGCAGCAGCGCGGGGAAGGCCCAGCCGTCGAGCAGGGTCCGGGTCTGCGGCCGGACGGCGGAATCGGCCGGCTGCGGCGCCGGCGCGTGGGACGCCGCGCCGGCCTCGGCGACCCGCAGCAGGTAGTCCCGCTCGTCGGGGCGCAGGCGCAGTGCCCGCGCGAGCGACTCCAGCACCGTCGTCGACACGTTGGCCGTGCGGCCCTGCTCCAGGCGCACCACGTAGTCGACGCTGACGTTCGCCAGTTGCGCCAGTTCCTCGCGCCGCAGCCCCGGCACCCTGCGGTGCCGCCCGTCGTCGGGCAGACCCGCCTCGACGGGGTGCACGCGCGCGCGGCAGGCCCGCAGGAAGTCGCCCAGGGTCGGGTTCGAGGCGTTGCGGTGACTCATACCTCGATTATCGGCGCTCGGCCGCGGTGCCGGAACGGGCCGCCGGGCCGGACGGCCCGGCGGCCCGGTCTCAGGAGGCCGCGTCCGCGAGCCGGGCGACCTGGTCCGGATCGGGCGACCAGCAGTAGAGCATCACCTCGTCGGCGCCGAGGTCGGCGAACGCGGCGACGGCCTCACGGACCGCCCGCGCCGTGGTCAGCAGGCCGGCGGCGATCCCGGCGGCGTGGCCCGTGAACGCGTAGTACGCGCCGATACCCGCGCGCGCCTCCTCGACCACGGCCTCCGTGCCGAGCGCGACATTGACCTGGGCCAGCAGGCGCGGGCCGCCCATCCGCCCGTGGGCCGCCCAGGCACGCTCCACGTCCCGGAAGAGCCGGTCCATCGACCGCGGGGGCAGGCCGGCGCCGATGAAGCCGTCACCCCAACGGGCGACCCGCTCGGTCACGGCGGCGGCGAAGCCGCCGAAGAGCACTTCGGGACCGCCCGGTGTGGCCGGCGCGGGGCCGATCGGCCCGATGCCCGTGCCGTGGTCCTCGCCCGCCCAGGTGCGGCGCAGCGCCGCCATCTGCGCGTCGAGCCGGCGTCCGCGGCGCCGCGGGTCGACACCGGCGGCGAGGTAGTCGTCCTCGCGGCCGCCGACCCCGATGCCCAGGGTGAACCGGCCGCCGGAGAGCCGGTCCAGCGTGGCCGTCTGCTTGGCCAGGAGTGCGGTGGTGTGCAGCGGCGCGATGAGGACCTCGGTCTGGAGCCGGATCCGGGTCGTCGCGCCGGCCAGCAGGGCGAGGGCGACCAGCGGTTCGGGATTGCCGTACACCAGGCGGTCCAGCAGTCCGAGCGTGGTGAAAGGACCCGCGTCGGCGCGCCGCGCCCAGGACAGCAGTCGGGAGGGGTCGTCGACGGGGAGGCCGAGGCCGATCTTCATGGTGCGGTTCTCCTTCGGGAGGGCAGGTGTCATCACTGCCGCCCCTCCGAGGTCCCCGCACCCGTGGTGCGTTCGTGCTCCCGCTCTGCGGCGTCGTTCCAGGGAGCATGCTGTGTGAAGTGCCCTCACCGTATCCGGGTGTGCCCGGGCCGGCCAACGGGATTTCCCCCCTGGCCGGCCGGCGTGGCACCGTCAGGAACGGGCCTGCTTCCAGGGGGTGCTGGTCTCGAAGTAGGTGTCGTAGAGCTCCTGGACGTCCAGCAGGGACTCCGGCGGCACCTTGCCGTAGGCGATGCGCTCCAAGTGGCGGAAGTACTCGAAGCGTTCCACCCCCGGGGTGATGACGATGAGGATGTCGGCGCTGTGGCCGGGGGCGGCGGCGAAGGCGTGGGCGAGGCCGGGCGGGACGATCACGAGGTCGCCGCGCTCGGCGGTCACGACCTGTTCGCCGGACAGGAGTTGGGCGGTCCCGTCGAGCAGGTAGAAGAGTTCGGCGGAGTTGGCGTGGTGGTGCGGGTTGGCCCCGTCGGCGCCGTCGGTGAGCGTGACGCGCTGGGTGGACAGCGCCCCGCCCGTGGCACTGCTGTCGGCCAACAGCCGGATGGTGGTGGGGGCGTGGCCGATGACCTCGGCATCGGCGGTGCGGACGACCACGGACTCGGTGAAGCCGGGAACGATCAAAGACACGGCCGGATCCTTTCGGCGCAGGTCGGTGGGGACGACGGTCAGACGGCGAAGAGCAGGGCGGCGCTGATCAGTACGACCACGGCGGTGGCGAAGTGGATCCCGAACGCGACGGCCTTGGTTCCGCCGTTGCGGAGCACTATCAGGGTGTCGCCGAGCGGCAGCAGGGCGACGACCAGCATGTACCACGCCTCGGCGGTCGCTCCCGCGAAGGCGAGAAGTGCCAGGCCGAGCAGGCCGTACGCCCCGTCGCGCAGGCCCTTGACGGTCAGGTAGGCGCCGCCGGCTCCCTCGGCCGGAACGCCGTAGCCGGCGGCCGCCGCGCGCGGGGCGAGGAGGAAGCGGCCCCCGATGAAGAGGACGAACAGGTTGAGCACGACGGCGAGCGAGTAGGCGACGGTGCTGAGCATGTCTTCCCCCTGCGACTTGGCTAGCGTTGCTAGGAACAAGAATGACGCTAGCAGAGCATCGACATGAAATCTAGCGCTGCTAGAATGGAGGCCATGACCATCAGCACGCGCCGGGAGCGCGAACGCGCCGAGCGGGAGGCGCTGATCATCACGGCGGCCCGCGAACTCGCCGAGGACGAGGGCTGGGACGCGGTGACGACCCGGCGGCTCGCCGAGCGCGTCGAGTACAGCCAGCCGGTTCTGTACAGCCACTTCAAGGGCAAGGACGCCATCATGGCGGCCGTCGCGGTGGAGGGATTCGCCGACCTGGCCGAGGAGTTGCGCGCGGCCCGCGTCGCGGCGCCCGGGGCCCGCGGCGCGCTCGCCGGTGTGAGCGCGGCCTACGCCGGCTTCGCCGAGCGGCGCCCGGCCCTGTACGACGCGATGTTCGGCCGGGCCGTGGACCTGCCGTTCGCCACGCCGCAGGCTCCGGCGGCCCTCCACGCCTGCTTCGGCGAACTCGCCGAGGCCGTCCGCCCGCATGCCGGACAGGACGATCCGGGCCTGCTGACGGAGACGTTCTGGGCCGCGCTGCACGGCCTGGTGACCCTCACCCGGGGCGGGCGCCTCCCCCGTGAGGGGCACGCCGACCGTCTCGCGCTCCTGCTGGCCCGGTTCACGAGCTGACCGCCCCCCGTCCGCAACCGGCCGCTCCGCCGGGGGCGTCCTGCATGGTGGGGAGCCGTGTGGGGGGCCGCATGCAGTTCATCGAGGTGACCGAGCTGGCGGGGGTGCGTTCCGCCGTCGTCCGCTTCCGCAGGCGCGGCAGCGGGCTGTCCTTCGTGCTCTTCCCCATGGTGCACCTGGGGGAACGTTCCTTCTACGACCAGGTCACCGCCCGCCTGCGCACTTGGTGCGACCTGGTGATCGCCGAGGGCATCAGGGGCGAGTCGCCCACCACGGAGGCGCTCACGCAGTCCTACCGGCGGCTGGACGGCGTCGAACGGCTCGGCCTGGTCGTGCAGGACATCGACTACAACGCGCTCGGCGTGCCGGTGGTGTGCCCGGACATGACCGGCGAGGAGTTCGAGAGCCGGTGGCGGCGCGTCCCGTTCCGGGAGCGGGCCGCGGTGGCGGCCCTGGTGCCCGTCTACGCGGCGGGGATGCGGCTGCTCGGCACGCGGCGGTTCATGGCCCGGCACCTGCGCACCGAGGACCTGCTCACCGACGCGGAGGAGGCCGCCGCCAACGTCATGACGGGGATGGAGGACGTGATCCTGCACCGGCGGGACCGCCTCCTGCTGGACGCGGTGAAGGAGTTCCACCGCGCCCGCGGCGGCCGCAAGGAACCGTTCACGGTCGGCATCGTCTACGGCGCCGAGCACATGCGGGCGGTGGCCCCGGCACTGGCCGACCTCGGCTACCGCACAGCGGAATCCGAGTGGCTGACGGTGTTCGCCCTCGACCCGCCGCGCCCCCGGCGGTGACCGGCCGGCCGCCCCGCGTCAGCGGACCGCGGCCTCGATCAGCTCCTGGAGGCGCAGCCCGCGCGCGGCGTCCAGTTCCCCGGGGCGGCCGGTGCGGACGGCCTCGGCGAACTCGGCGCGCAGGATCGGCCAGCACTCCTCGTGGTCGATGCCGGCGGTGTCGTAGGTCAGTTCGCCGCCGGGGCCGAGGAGTTCGACCCGGGTACGGGCCTTGGGCAGGTTCACGCTCCCGGAGAGGGAGGCCTGGCTGACCGCGCCGTTCTCGTGCTCGCAGGTCAGCTCGACCCAGCGGCGGGGATCGCCGGTGGCACGGATCGCGGTGATCGGGCCGATCGCGGCGTCGAGCAGGTCGATCAGATGCGGGCCGAGGTCGAGCAGGGCGCCCTGCTCCAGCCGCCAGCCGGTGGCAAACTCCCCGCCGAGGAAGGCCCCGTGGAGATAGCAGGACCGGGCGCCGAAGACCTCGGTACCGCGGGCCCGGCGCAGGAAGTCCCGGGTCACGGGGTGGTAGCGCTTGGTCAGCACCATCTGCGAGACGACCCCGGCCTCGGCGACCGCGTCCGCGACCGCACGGGCCACGGCCAGGTCCGGCCCGAGCGGCTTCTCCAGCAGGACGGCCTTGCCCGCCTTGGCGGCGCGCACGGCGAGTTCGGCCTGCACGGCCGGGGGCACGGCGAAGGCGACGGCCTCGCACTGGTCGAAGAGTTCCTCGGGGCTGCCGGCGGCCACCGCGCCGTGGGCGGCGGCGATCTCCTGGGCGGCGTCGGGGCGGCGGGCCCAGATGGCGGTGAGCCGGGTCTCGGGACCGGCGGCGAGCATCCGGGCGTGCATGGCGCGGGCCCACGGTCCGGCGCCGATGAGGCCGACCCGTACGGGGGCCGGAAGGGGGGCGGGGGTGTTCATCGGGCTTGCTCCAAGAGGCGGTTGGGGTCCGCGGCGGCCAGGCGGGCGTTGGCCTGGTCCGGCGCGTACAGGTGCTCCACGACCATGGCGCCGGCGCCGGCGAGCGCGGAGCGGTCGCCGAGGCGCGAGGTGACGACCTGGAGGTGGCGCGTGGCGCGGGGAAGCGCGCGCTGGTAGAGCAGTTCGCGGACGCCCGTGACGAACTGGGTCTCCGCGAGGTCCCCGGCGATCATCAGGACACCGGGGTTGAGCAGGGTGACGACGGTGACCAGGACCTCGCCGCAGCGCCGGCCTGCCTCGCGGGCCAGCCGGACCGCGTCGGGGTGGCCCGCGTCCAGCTGGGCGCGGACGTCGGCGGCGGAGGCGGCGGCGACGCCGAGGGCGCTGAGCTGCCCGGCCAGCGCCCGACCGCTGGCGACGGCGGCGAGGCAGCCGTACGAACCGCACATGCAGCGGGCGTCCGAGGCGTCGTGCAGCCGGATGTGGCCGAGGTCGCCGGCGCCGCCGTCGATGCCGCGGAAGGGCCGGCCGTCGATGACGACACCGGCGCCGATGCCGGTGGAGACCTTCACCAGGACGAAGGCCGAGCAGTCGCGGTACGCGTCGCGCTGCTCGCCCAGGGCCATCAGGTTGGCGTCGTTGTCGACGAGCACCGGCACCCCGGCGGGCAGTCCGGCGTACCGGGCGAGCGCCTCCTGCATCCGGGCCGGGACGGGGTAGCCGTCCCAGCCGGGCATGATCGGCGGACGGACCACCACGCCCGTCGACTGGTCGACGGGCCCGGGGACCGACAGGCCCACGCCGCACACCGCGGCCGGGGCGGTCCCGGCCGCGGTGAGCAGGCCCGCGAACCGGCGGGCGAGTTCGTCCAGGACCTGCTCGGGCCCGTCGTCGAGGAGGAGCTCCCCGGTGTGCTCGGCGAGCACCCGGCCGGACAGGTCCAGCACGGCGGTGTGGGCCTGCGCGGTGTCGAGGTCCGCGGCGAGCACGGCGGCGTGCCCCGGGTCGAACCGCAGGTGGATGGAGGGCCGTCCGCCGGTGGACTGCCCGCCCGGCACCGACTGCACCCAGCCCGCGGCGAAGAGCTGGTCCAGACGCTGGCCGACGGTCGAGCGGGACAGGCCGGTGACACTCTGGAGTTCGCCGCGCGTGGCGGCCTGCCCGGTGCGGATCAGTTCCAGCAGATGTCCTGCCGTGCTCCAGGGCGTTGCCATCCGTGCTCGTTCCCCCTCGTGTCGGGCCACTGCGCTCAGCTCTTGTCCGCGCCGCTGGTCAGGCCCTCGGTGAGAAGCCGTTCGGCCGCGTAGAAAAGGAGTACCACGGGAATCGTGAGCACCACGGAGCCGGCCATGAGGACGGTCTTCGGGACCTCGATGCCGTTGGCCAGCTGCTGGAGGCCGAGCGAGACCGTCCACTTGTCGGGATCGGCCGCGAGGAACAGCAGGGCGAACAGGAACTCGTTCCAGGCGATCATGAAGACATACAGGCCGGTGGCCATCAGCGACGGCGCGGCGAGCGGGAGGACGACCCGCCGTACGGTCTGCAGCCGCGAGCAGCCGTCGAGCGCCGCGGCCTCCTCGATGCTCTCCGGAATGGTGATGAAGTAGTTCTTCAGCATGTAGATCGAGACCGGGACGGTCTGCGCGATGTAGACGATCGCGAGGCCGAACAGGCTGCCCTGGAGGCCGATCCGGGCGAACACCACGAACAGCGGCACGGCCAGCAGCGTCGCCGGGAAGAGGTACACGGCCAGGAAGACCGCGCTGACCTGGCGGCCGCCGAAGAACCTCAGCCGGCTGACCGCGTAGGCGCCGGGGACGGAGACCAGCAGCGTCAGCACGACCGTGCCGAGCGCCACGAGCGCGGAGTTGCCGAGCATCCGCAGGAAGCCCTGGCCTCCGTCGTCGACGGACTGCAGCACGGTCCGGTAGGTGTCGAAGGTGATCTCGGAGGTGCTGACCCAGAGCTTGCCGGGGTCGAGCAGGAGCTCGTCGATCGGCTTCAGCGACAGCAGCACCATGTAGTAGAAGGGGAAGATCGTGGCGACGGCGAGGCCGGCGATCACCACCCAGCGCAGGACCGCGAAGGTCCGGTCCTCGATCTGCGCGCGACTGGCCATCACGCCTCCTCCTGAACCTTCTTGGCGAAGAACTTGAAGTAGATGCCGAGCAGCACGGCGAGGATCGCGGCGAGGACCAGGGCCTGCGCCGCGGCGGCGCCCACGTCGTAGCGGGCGGTGAGGAAGTCGTAGACGCGCACGGCGACCACGTCGGTGCCGGAGCCGCCGCCGGTCAGCAGGTAGACGTCGTCGAACTTGTTGAACGTCATGATGAAGCGGAGCACCGACAGCAGGGCGATGACCGGCATCAGCTGGGGCAGCAGGATGTGCCGGAAACGCTGGGTGATCGTGGCGCCGTCGACGACGGCGGCCTCCTCGAGCCCGTCCGGGACCGCCTGGAGGCGGGCGAGCAGGAAGAGGAAGGCGAACGGGAAGTAGCGCCAGATCTCGAAGGCGATCACGGTGAGCAGGGCCAGCGGCAGGTGGATGTGCCAGCCGAGCAGGGAGATCTCCTGCGACCTGGTGGACAGGAACGCGACGGGCTTGTCCCAGCCGAGCAGGTTGGTGCCGACCTCGTTGACGATGCCGAACTGCGGGCTGAGGGCGATCTCCCAGACGAATGTCACGGCCACCACCGGCGCCACGTAGGGCAGCAGCATGGTGCCGCGCAGCAGCGCGCGGCCCCGGAAGGGGCGGCGCAGCGCGAGCGCCGCGACGAGTCCGAGGAGGATGGAACCGACGGTGGCGCCGACCGTGTAGGCGAGCGTGGTCCACAACGAGGTCCAGAAACCGGGCGAGGTGAAGACCTCGGTGAAGTTCCGCCAGGTCCAGTTGGACAGGAAGTCCATGCTCTGGATGTCGACCAGCCGGGCGTGCTGGAAGGCCAGCAACACGGTCCAGGCGATCGGGAGGATCACGACGACCAGGACGACGAGCAGGGTGGGCGACACGAAGGCCAGGCCCGTCCGGTTCTCGCGCTGGGTCAGGGTCAGGGGCCGGCGCCCGCGGGGGTCTCGCGGGGTGTCCGCGGCCGGGCTTCTGTGCTGCTGCGTGGTCTGTGCGGTGCTCATCGCTGCTTCCTTGAAGGACGAGGCCGGTGGCGGGTCACTGGAGGGACTTCTGCAGTGCCGCGACTTCCTCGTCGGCCTGCCTCATGGCCTCGCGCGGAGGCGTCTGGCCGGTGGTCATCTCCCCGACGGCCTTGGGGATGGGCAGCTCGCCGATGGTGGCGCCGACCAGCGCGCCCTGCCCCTGGGTGATGCCCCAGCGCTTCATGTTGCTGACGCCGGCGGTGAGTTCGTCCAGCAGTTGCGGTGAGAAGACCGACTGCAGGGGCTTCTTGGTGTCCACGCCGATGTCGCTGGCGCGCCAGGCCTTGAGGTATTCGTCGGGGTCCTGGGCGGTACCGGAGCGGACCGGGATCTTGCCCTCGGGGGCCATGCCGAACCAGCCGGGATAGCCGTCGCTCATCATGTAGCGGATGAACTTCTCCGAGGCGGCGGTCTCCGCGGTCCTGGTGACCACCCACGAGGAGATCTCGCCGAACTGGGCGGGGGCCGAGGCGTCGGGGCCGCGCAGGGCGGTGACGATCCCGCTGTTGTCGGACAGGTACTGGTGGTCCTTCTTGCACTGCGGGCAGCTGGGCAGGGCGTCGTTGCGCAGTCCGGCCAGTTCGTCCAGGAGGAAGGTGGACCAGACGATCATCGAGGACTGTCCGGCGAAGTAGGTGGCCCGGGTGGTGTCGACGGTCTGGGTGCCGGGGGCGCCGTAGTCGCCGCCGAGGCGGTCGTAGAGGGAGAAGGCGCGCTCGCACTGCGGGCTGTCGAGGGTGACCTTGCCGTCGCTGCCGGCGAGTTCGCAGCCGTTGGCGAGGGCGATGTCCTCGAAGCTCTGCTGGGTGAAGACGTCCCCGGGGTCGGTGGACAGCGACATCCCGTCCAGGCCCTTGGTGTCGAGCTTCTGCGCCGCCTTGAGCATGGCGTCGTAGGTGTCCGGGGCGGCGAGGCCGGCCTTGGCGAAGAGGTCCTTGCGGTAGACGAGGATCTGCATCCAGGCGTCACTGGGGACACCTAGCCGGGTGGCGCCGTCAGCGGTGAGCTTCAGGGCATTGGCGTTGAAGGTGCCGGCGCCGAGGTCCTTCACGACCTTCGCGGTGGCGTCGGTGTTGAGCAGGCCGTTGGTGTACATCTGCCAGACGGGGGCGAGGGGTATGCCGCCGATGACGTCGGGCAGGGTGCCGGCGGCCGCGGCCGACATGATCAGTTGCGGGAGCTGGCCCTCGTCGACGCCGACCAGGTCGACCCTGACGCCGGACTGCTTCTCGAAGGCGGCGACGGTCTTCTTCGTCGCCGCCATGCGGTCGGTGAGGTTCTCCAGACTCCAGACGGTGATCTTGTTGTCGGGTGTACCGGTGTCCTGCGCGGCGCACCCCGACATCACCCCGATCCCCAGTGCGGCGGCCAAGCCGCTCGCCAGCGCCCTCGACCGTCGGGACCACATCCCCATCAACCGTCCTCACGTCAGCCCTGCGTTACGTATGCGTTGCATCAGAACACCACTTTTGCTTGTTGACAAGACTTAAGTCTCGGATATCTTCGACGTAAGTCAGCTCGCGAGAGCTGAACGGCCCGCATAACCAAACTCCCCGGAGCCCCTTGTGGAACGCGTCGTCCAGTTCACCGGCCCCCGTCAGGTGGAGGTCGCCCCGAGCGAGTCAGCCGCCCTGCCCCCCGGCCATCTGCGCGTGCGCACCCGCTACTCCGGCATCTCCGCGGGTACCGAGCTCACCGCCTACCGCGGCACCAACCCGTACCTGACCCGCACCTGGGACGCGGAAGCCCGCCTGTTCAGGGACGGTGCCGCCGGCATCGAGTACCCCGTGGCCGGCTGGGGCTACTCCGAGGTCGGCGAAGTGACCGAAGTCTCACCCGAACTCGCCGGCGTACCGGGCATACCCGCCGCCGGCGACCTGGTCTGGGGCATCTGGGGCCACCGCAGCGAGGGCATCGTCCCCGCCGAGCGCATGGTCGGGCACCGGCTCCCGGCAGGCCTGGAGCCGCTGGCGGGCGCCTTCGCCCGGGTCGGCGCGATCGCGTACAACGCCGTGCTCGGCAGCGACCTGCACCTCGGTGAGGACGTCGCCGTCTTCGGCCAGGGCGTCATCGGACTGCTCACCACCCGGCTGGCCCAGCTCAGCGGCGCCCGCGTGACCGCCGTCGACGCGCTCGACGGCCGGCTGGTCAAGGCCGCGGAGTACGGCGCGAGCACGACCCTCAACGCCCGCACCGACGCGGTCGCCGAGCGGATCCGCGCGGCCACCGACGGCCGCGGCGCCGACGTCGCCATCGAGATCAGCGGCGCCTACCCCGCGCTGCACGAGGCCCTGCGCTCGGTCGTCGTCGGCGGCCGGGTCGTCGCCTCCGGCTTCTACCAGGGTGACGGCGCGGGCCTGCGGCTCGGCGACGAGTTCCACCACAACCGCGTGCAGCTCATCTGCTCGCAGATCGGCGGGGTCCCGCCGCAGCTTGCCGGGCGCTGGACGGTGGAACGCCTCCAGCAGACCTTCCTGCGGCTTGTCGCCGAGGACCACGTCGATGTGAAGTCCCTGGTCAGCCATGTCGTCCCGGTCGCGGAGGCGGCCGACGCGTACGTCCTGCTGGACGAGCGTCCCGCCGAAGCGCTCCAGGTCGTCCTGGAGTTCTGAGACCGCCCAGAGTTCCTATCCGAGAGGCCCCTCGACCATGTTCAAGACCGCCTGCCAGGAACAGCTGCTGCCCGGCGACACCCTCCAGCAGAAGTGGGAGTTCGCGCGGAGCGCGGGCTACGACGCCATCGAACTGCGCGGCAAGGGCGACTTCCACTTCCGCGACCGGCTGCCCGAGCTCCGCAAGGCCCAGGCCGACGGCGTCGTCATGCCCACCGTCTGCGTCGACATGCTGCACTTCTTCGGCGCCTTCGACGCCGAACTGCGCCGCGACGCCCTGGAGCAGATGAAGTCGCAGCTGTCCGTCATCGGCGAACTCGGCGGCCTCGGCGCCCAGACCCCCGCCTCGTACGGCATGTTCTCCCGCCGGCTGCCGCCGTTCGAGCCGCCGCGCAGCGAGGAGGAGGACCGCGAGGTCCTGCTGGAGGGCCTGGCCGAGCTCGGTGAGCACGCCCGCTCCGAGGGCGTCACGCTCTTCCTCGAACCCCTCAACCGCTACGAGGACCACATGGTCAACCGGCTGGAGCAGGCCGCGGACCTGATCCGCGCCGTCGGCCTGGACTCGGTGCGCATCGGCATCGACAGCTACCACATGAACATCGAGGAGGCCGACCCCTCGGCCGCCATCCTCGCCGTCGCGCCGCTCATCGGCCACGCCCAGGTCAGCGACTCCAACCGCTTCCAGGCCGGCGCGGGCCACCTGGACTGGCCCGCCTGGCTCGGGGCGCTGGACGCCGCCGGGTACGACGGCTACCTGGCCGCCGAGTGCCGGCTGACCGGCGACCCGGTCGAGGCCGTGCGCTCCGTCCCGGCCTTCCTCCACCGGGCCGCGGGATGACGTCCGTGCTCGAACCGGCCGTCCGTACCCCGGTCACCGACAGGGACGCGGCGAACCCTGGGGACACAGCAGAGGCGGCGCTGCGGCGCGACGCCGCGCACGTCCTGCTCTCCAACTGGACGGGCGCGGCGACCGTGCCCTCGCGGACCCTGTACCCGCACCAGTGGAGCTGGGACTCGGCGTTCATCGCCATCGGGCTGCGCCACCTGTCGCCCCGCCGCGCGCAGCGGGAGCTGGAGACGCTGCTCGGCGCGCAGTGGGGCGACGGCCGTGTCCCGCACATCGTGTTCAACCGCGCGGTGCCGCTGGACGCCTACTTCCCGAGCCCCGACTTCTGGCGCTCATCCTCGGCGGGCGCCGTCTGCGGCGCCCCTGCGGACATCGAGACCTCCGGCATCGTGCAGCCCCCCGTGCACGCGCTCGCCACCTGGCAGGTGCACCGCGCCGACCCCGCCGAGTCGCGCCGCCGCGGCTTCCTGCGGCGGATGTACCCCCGGCTCGCCGCGTGGCACCGCTGGCTCGCCTCCTCCCGTGACCTCGGGGGCGGCGGCCTGGCCGCGATCGTGCACCCCTGGGAGCCGGGCCTGGACAACAGTCCTGTGTGGGACGCGGCGCTGGCCCGCGTCGAGCCCGCACCGCCCGAGTCGTTCCGGCGGGCCGACCTCGACCACAGCGCGGCCGCCGACCGGCCCACCGACCTGGACTACGGGCGCTACGTCCGGCTGGCCGCCACCTACCGGGACCACGGGTACGACGACGCGGTCGCGCCGCACGCCTTCGCGCTGGAGGACCCGGGCTTCAACGCCCTGCTCATCGCCTCCGAGCACGCCCTGGCCGCCATCGCCGAGGAGGCGGGTGCCGACCCGGCGCCGCACCGCGAACGGGCCGCGGCGGCGACCGCGGCGCTGGTCGGCCGGCTGTGGAGCCCCGAGGCCGGCGTCTTCCTCGCCCGCGACCTCGTCACGGGCGAGGCGATCCGCGCGTACAGCGTCTCCGGGCTCGTCCCGCTGATCGTTCCCGGGCTGCCCGAGGACGTCGTGCGGGCACTGGTGGCCACGGCGCACGGCGAGCACTTCGGGCTGGGCCGGGCGCACATGGTGCCCAGCTACGACCTGACAGGCCCCGTCTTCGACGCCAACCGGTACTGGCGCGGGCCCAGTTGGTTCAACACCGCATGGCTGGTCCACCACGGGCTGGCACTGCACGGGCAGAGCGAGGCCGCCGCCCTGCTGCGCGCCCAGGTCCTCGACGACGCGGCCGCCACCGGCTTCGCCGAGTACGTCGAGCCGTGGAGCGGCCAGGGCCGCGGCATCCGCCGCTTCAGCTGGACGGCGGCCCTCGCGCTGGACCTGCTGCGGCAGCCCGATGCCGGCCGTCCGGCACACCGCACGAAGGAAGGAGAGCCCCGCCGATGACCGCCGACCGTCTACTGGTCCACCGCGGCACGTTCGCCGCCGTCGGCCCGTCCGGTGACATCACCGGCCGCCGCGGCGACAGCCCGGACGGGCTGTTCCTCCGCGACGCCCGGCACCTCAGCCGCTGGCGGCTCACCGCGAACGGCGCCGAGCCCGCGGTGCTGACCTCGTCCGGCGAAGGCGTGGTGCTCACTCCCGCGGGCGGCCGCGACGAACCGCCCGCGTACTCCCTCTTCCGCCTCCAGGCGGTCGTGGCGGGCGCGCTCACCGAGCGCATCCGGGTGGTCGGCAACCGGGCCGAACCCACCGTCGTGGAGATCGGGTTGGAGGCGGACGCCGACTTCGCCGACCTGTTCGAGCTGCGCGCCGACCACCGCCGCTACGACAAGTCCGGCGCCGTACGGACCGTGGAGGAGGGCACGGCCGGCGTCGTCTTCCACTACCGCCGCGGCGACGACTGGGTCTCGCGCACGACGGTCGCCGCGTCTCCCGTGCCGCTGGAGGTGCACCCCGTAGACGACGCGGACGACGCGGACGACGTGCAGGACGGCGGCACCGCGCGCCGGCTCACCTGGCGCTTCGAGCTGCCCGCCCACGGAACCGCCGAGCTGGCCCTCACCGTGACCGCGGTGCCCCAGGGCGCCGGCGCGCAGCCCGCTCCCCCGTCGCCCGCGGCGGTCCGCAACCAGCACGCGGCGGAGACGGACGCCTTCGTGCAGGCCCGGCCCCGGCCGCGCTCGCTGACCTCGTGGGACGAACTCGCGCGCGCCTGCGACGTGGGGCTGGCCGACCTGGCCCGGCTGCGGGTGCCGGCCGCCGGCCCGTCCGGGGAGGCACTGCTCGTGCCCGCCGCCGGCATTCCCTGGTTCCTGACGCTCTTCGGCCGCGACTCGCTGCTCACCTCCCTGTTCGCACTGCCGTACCGGCCGGAACTCGCCGCGGGCACCCTCCTCGCGCTGGCCGCGACGCAGGGCACGCGCGACGACGACAGCCGGCTCGAGCAGCCGGGCCGGATCGTGCACGAAGTGCGCCACGGCGAACTCGCGCACTTCCGGCAGGTGCCCTACGGCCGCTACTACGGCAGCGTCGACGCCACCCCGCTCTTCCTCGTCCTCCTGGAGGCGTACACCGCGGCCACCGGCGACCGCACGCTCGCCCGCCGGCTGCGCCCCCACGCCAGGGCGGCCGTGGACTGGATGTTCGGCCCCGGCGGCCTGGGCGCGGGCGACTACCTGCGCTACACCTCCGACGCCGATCGCGGCGGACTCGCCCACCAGAACTGGAAGGACTCCGAGGGCGCGATCTGCCACGCCGACGGCCGCCGGCCCGAGGGCGCCCTCGCCGTCTCGGAGGTCCAGGGCTACGCCTACGACGCCCTGGTCCGCACAGCCCGGCTCGCCCGCACCGTCTGGGAGGACGCTGCGGAGGCCGACCGGCTCGAGAAGGCCGCGGCCGATCTGCGGGACCGCTTCCGCCGGGACTTCTGGATGGCGGACGCCGGCTTCCCCGCGCTGGCGCTGGACGGCGGGGGCCGCCAGGTCGACGCCCTGGCCTCCGACGCCGGGCACCTGCTGTGGTCCGGCATCCTCGACCCGCGCGACGCCCGTACCGTCGGCCGCCGCCTGCTGCAGCCGGACTTCTTCTCCGGCTGGGGCATCCGGACGCTGGCGGCGGGCCAGGCGCCGTACCACCCGCTGTCGTACCACCGCGGGAGCATCTGGCCGCACGACAACGCGGTCATCGTGCTCGGACTCGCCCTCAGCGGCCTGGCGGAGGAGGCCTCACGGGTCGCCCACGGCCTCGTGCGGGCCGCCGCCCTGCACGACTGGCGGCTCCCGGAGGTCATGGCCGGCTACGGCAGCGCCGACCACCCGGTCCCCGTCCCCTACCCGCACTCCTGCTCCCCCCAGGCCTGGGCGGCCGCCACCCCGCTGGCGCTGCTCACCGCCCTCAACAGCGCGCCTGACCCGCGCGGTTGAGTTCCCGGCCCGGGCGCGGTGCGGACGGCATCCACGCCGCACCCGGGCCACCCCTCGACTCACACGTCAGGCTCCCGGGCGATCAGCTCGGCCGCGCGTTCCCCGATCATCACGGACGGGGCGTACGTGTTGGCGTGCGTGATGGCGGGCATGACGGACGCGTCGGCGACGCGCAGCCCCGTGATGCCGTGCACGCGCAGATCGGGTCCGACGACCGACTGCTCGCGTGGCCGACCGCCGACCCGGCCGCCACCACGCCCTGAACGGCGGGCGTCAGCCCGCGGTGCGGTGCACGAAGCACCATCGCCACGCCCGTCGTTCCGACCGGGCGGGCCGGCGGCACAGGCAGGGCACAACCCCCGGCACGCCGGCCGCACGCCCGGCACCATGGGGCCACCGGACCGCGCCCATCGGCGCTCATCGGCCTCGCGCAGACCGCCGACCCGGCCACCACCGCGCCCTGAACGGCGGGCGTCAGCCCGCGGTGCGGTGCACGAAGCACCATCGCCATGTCTCGCCCGGCTGGAACGAGCGGATCACGGGGTGTCCGGAGGCCGCGTAGTGCGCGCTGGCGTGCTTGCCGGGCGAGCTGTCGCAGCAGCCCACCCGTCCACAGGTCAGGCACAGCCGCAGATGCACCCAGTCACGCCGGCCGTGCGCCAGGCATTCGGCGCAGCCGTCCGCCGGCGGCAGGGGCGCGATGTCCGCCGGCGCCGCGTCGAGTTCGGCACAGTCCATGCTCGCCACCCGCGTCTCACGAGGTCGACGGCCCGCCCCGGGTCCGGGGCCGGTGGCTTTCCACGCTACGCGCACCCGGCGTGGCCCGCGGGGCGGGCAGCGGCCTCAGGCGAGCCGACCACCACCCGGACCGCGATCCGGCCCGGAGACCGCCGGGTGGGAGCCACGACCGCTTCGACAGGCGTGCATACCCTGAAGGTATGGACCGACTGGAGACCCGCGAGCTGGTCTATTTCGTCGCCGTCGCCGAGGAGCTGCACTTCGGCCGCGCCGCCGAGCGGCTGGGCATCGCGCAGCCGCCGCTGTCGCGCGCCATCGGCAGGCTGGAGCGGCGGGTCGGGGTGCGACTGCTGGAACGCAGCAGCCGCCGCGTCGGACTGACCGCCGCGGGCGCGGTGTTCCTGGAGGAGAGCCGCAGGGCACTGGACGGCCTCGACGCACTGGTGCGCCGCACGCGGCGGGCCGCCACGCCGGGCCGCCTCGTCCTCGCGGTGCGGCCCGGCACCGCCTCGGGGCTGCTCGGTGAACTGGTGCGCGGCGGCGAGGGGCCGGCGGTCGACCTGGTCTTCACCCACGACCAGCCCGCCGCGCTGCGGGACGGCAGCGCGGACGTCGCCGTGCTGTGCGCCGGCACCGACGACCTGACCGGGCTGCGGACCGCCGACCTCACCGAGGAGGAGCCGGTCGCCCTGCTCCCGGCCGGACACGCCCTCGCGGCGCGCGCGTTCGTGACCACGGCCGACCTCCGGGACGAGGCGGCCTACCAGGGCGAGTGCCCCGCTGCCACGCTGGACGAGATCGTCGACCGCGTGGCGCTCGGCCGCCTCGTCGCCGTCGTCGGGTCGACCGCCGCCGGACGGACCGGGCCGTCGGCCGTGGCGGTCCCGGTGGCGGACCTGGCGCCGACGCGGGTCGTCCTGGCCTGGCCCGAGCGGGTCTCCCGCCCCGACGTCGCCGGCTTCGTCCGCGGTGCCCGGGCCGCCGCCGCGGCTCAGGACGTGATGCGCCCCAGGAAGCCGCGCATGTAGCCGGCGATCGTGTCGAGCTGGCTCTCCAGGGCGAAGTGCCCGGCGTCGAGGAGATGGACCTCGGCGTCGGGGAGGTCGCGGAGGAAGGCGCGGGCGCCGTCGGGGCCGAAGATCTCGTCGCCCGCGCCCCACACGGCCAGCAGCGGGACCTGGCTGCTGCGGAAGTACTCCTGGACGGCCGGGTACATCTCCGCGTTCCGGGGGTAGTCGCGGAAGAGCCGCAGCTGGATCTCGTCGTTGCCGGGCCGATTCAGCAGCGCGAGGTCGTGCAGCCAGGTGTCGGGGCTGACCAGGCTCGGCTCGGGGACGCCGTTGAGGTACTGCCAGCGGGTGCCCTCCTCGCTCAGCGCGAACCGCGCGCCCCTCTCGTTCTCGGGGTTGGGATCGGCCGCGTAGGCCCAGACGGTCTTCCAGAAGTCCTCGACGAAGCCCTCGGTGTACGCGTTGCCGTTCTGGCTGACGATGCCGGTGATCCGGGCGGGGGCGCGCAGGGCGAGGCGCCAGCCGATCGGGGCGCCGTAGTCCTGGACGTACAGGGCGAAGCGCTCGACGCCGAGGTGCTCCAGGAGCCCGTGCGTGATGTCGGCGAGGGCGTCGAAGGTGTACGGGAACGCGTCCGGGGACGGCATGGCGGACTGGCCGAAGCCGATGTGGTCGGGCGCGATGACCCGGTACCGGTCGGCGAGCAGCGGGATCAGGTTGCGGAACATGTGCGAGCTCGTCGGGAAGCCGTGCAGCAGCACGATCACGGGGGCCTCGCGCGGCCCGGCCTCCCGGTAGAAGACCTCCTGCCCGGCGACGGTGACGGTGAGATGACGTACGGGAACCATGACCTAACCTCCGAAGACTCTCTGTGTGGTTAGTTCCAGCCAAGCCCATGTGCGCTAACCTGTCAATTCCATTGATGAGGTTAGGTGCGCTGAGGTCCGGCCCTGCCGCACCCGACGCTTTCCAACCTGGACGACGCCTTAAGCTGGTGAGACCTCTCGCGCACTGCGGGGACGGAAGGGAGACCGGAATGGCCGACAGCGAGTTCCTGCTCGCCCTCCTCAACAGCCGGCCGGTCGTGCACGGCGAGCAGCAGGACGCCCTGGCGGGGGACGACGCCGGTACGGCCTGGCTCCGCGACCGCGGCGGCACGGGGACCCCGGCGGAGCTCGCCGCGGTGCGACGGGCCCGGTACCTGCTCGACGAGGTCGTGCGCGGCGGGAGCACCGCCCAGGTCCTCGCCGAGGTGCTGCGCGGCGTGCACCAGGTGCCCGTGTTCGGCACCGGCGCCCTCGACTGGGAGCTCGTCGTCCCTGACGACGCCCGCCTCGCGGTGCACAGCGTCCTGGCCTGGGACGAACTGCGCCACACCGCCCCCGGGCGCCTGCGGGCGTGCGCCAACCCGGAGTGCCGGCTGTTCCTGGTCGACCGCAGCCGCGCGAACCAGGCGCGCTGGTGCTCCATGGCCGCCTGCGGCAACCGCATGAAGGCCCGCCGCCACTACGCCCGCGGCCGCGCCACGTAGACCGCGCCGCCCAACACCGCTGCCCCGGCGGCCCGTTGACCCGCCGACCGGTCCCGGCCGGGTCAGCGGGTGAGCGGGCCGTCCCACAGCTCGTAGGTCGAGGAGTGCGGCCACCACGGCTTCCGGTTGAGATAGGTGATCGTCAGCGTCGTGTAGCGCCGCAGATGCGGATCGCCGGGCCAGGCCACGTTGCCGGAGAGCCGTACCCTGACCGCGAACGTGTGGAAGGTGCCGGCGGCGCAGTACGGATCGCAGTCGTTGACCTCCTCGTACCCCGAGCCGACGGCCGAGTCGCGGTCCCAGCTCGTCCAGTAGAGCCCTCCGAGGCGGTCGTTGCCGTCGCCGCAGGCGAGCAGGACGTCGCCCGGGATGACCCGTGGCTGGCCGAAGCAGTTGACGAGGACGGTGGCGTACGTCGCCGCGCCGGGGGTGTTCCGCGGGCCGGCGGCGGATGCCTGCGTGGGCGCGAGTGCCATCGCGGTGGTGAGACCGGTGGCGGCGGCCGTGAACGCGAGGGTGCGGAGGAGTGGCATGGCGTTCTGCCTTCCTGGCCGCTGCCTGGTGCGGTAGCAGTCGGGTGCGAAGGTCGGCGACGGGTCCCGCCGCCGGTGGTGCGTTCGCGAGGGGGCGCGACAGGTGTGACGGCCCCCTCGGGCGGCAGTCGTACCACTGCGAACTCACGGTCCTACAGGGGGCGGCGGCTCGCAACCCGGCTCCGGCCCACCCCCGCCGGAACCCTGATGACCTGCCGTTTCACGGGCTTTGGCCCTCCCTCGGATCCCGGCGCACACCGGTCGCGCACCGCGCACCCGCGGTCACCCGCCGTCATCGGCAGGGCGTGCCGCGCACCCCGTGCTCCGCGAGCGGACCGACCGTCAGACCCGCCGCACGACACCCGGCGACCAGCCCCGGCAGGGCTGCGAGCGCCACCCGCCGCACGGTCCGAGTACCGCCCGCAGCACCGGGTTCAGGCCCACCCACGCAGCAGCGGCAAGCACCGCGCACCCGCGGTCACCCGCCGTCATCGGCAGGACGTGCCGCGCACCCCGTGCTCCGCGAGCGGACCGACCGTCAGACCCGCCGCACGGCACCCGGCGACGAGTTCCGGCAGCGCGGCGAGCGCGGCCCGCCAGCTGCCGGGGGCCGAGGCGCGGTCGGAGTCGTGGAGGAGCACGGTGCCGCCGGGGCCGAGGCCCGAACGCACCGTCCGCAGCACGGAGTCCGCGGTGGCCCCGGCCGTCCAGTCGCGGCCCCACGCCGTCCACAGCACCGGGGTCAGGCCCGCCGGCGCGGCGGCGGCGAGCCGGCCTCCGGTGAGGATGCCGTACGGGGGCCGGTACCAGCGCGGCACGCTGCCGGTGGTGTCGCGGACCGCCGCCGCGGAGCGCAGCAGCGCGGCGCGGTCCCGCCCCGGGGCGGGCAGCCAGGGGCGGGTGTGCGTCCAGCCGTGGACGGCGAGTTCGTGGCCGCGGCGCACGGTCTCGCGGGCGACCGCGGGATGCCGCAGCACGCTCGCGCCGAGGACGAAGAAGGTGGCCCGGACCGACAGTTCGTCGAGCGCGTCGAGGAACCGCGGTGTGGAGCGCGGGTCGGGGCCGTCGTCGAAGGTGAGGGCGACGTGGTCTGCGCGGCCGAGGCCGGCGAGCGCCGGGAAGGCCCGGCGGCGCAGACCGGGCAGCCAGGTCGCGGCCGGGACGATGTGCGTGGCCGCCAGCAGCAGCGCGGCCGCGCCGGCCCGGCCGCCCGCCGCGCTAGTCACGGCGCGCCGTCCGCACCGGGGCCTGCGTGCGCTCGCGCTCGGGCGTGTCCCAGCCGCCGCCGAGCGCGGGCGAGCGGGACAGGCCGACCACCCCGGCCGCGATGAGCGCGGCCCCCACGATCTCCGGGACGAGATGGGCGCCCAGCGCGATCCGCTCCCCGAACAGCACCCACCCCAGGGCGACGCTCAGCAGCGCGTCCCCGAGCGTGAGGGCGGGCTGCGAGGCGGCGAGGGTGCCCGCCCGCAGGGTGGCCTGGAGCATGACCAGGCTGAGCAGGCCGACCGCGGCGGCGGCGTACAGCTGCCAGGCGGTGACCGGCGCGCCGAGGCCGTCGGGAATGCGTCCGGTGACGTCCTTGATCAGCGCCGCGGTGCAGGCGAAGCCGGTCGCCGTGGCGCAGCCGAGTACGCCCGCCCGGGCCGCCGCACCGCGCAGCGCGCGCCCGGCGAGCCACAGGACGGCCGCCAGCACGGCCAGCGGCGGGCCGGCCCGCAGCCAGGCTCCCGCCAGGGCCGTGGGCTGCCCCTCCGAGGGCGCCGCGGCGGCCAGGAAGACGGCGAGCCCGGCGGCCAGCGCGAGGAACCAGAGCCAGGTACGGCCGTCCGGGCGGTGGGAGAAGACGATGCTGCCCGCCATCAGGGTGAACAGCAGCTCGGTCGCCATCAGCGGCTGGACGACGGAGAGCCGGCCCACCGCGAGCGCGGTCGCCTGGAGCACACCGGACAGGGCGAGCGCGGCCATCCCGGCCACCCACAGGGGGCGTCCGACCAGCCGCAGCACGGACCGCACGATCCCGGTCCTGCCCCGCCCCCGGACACCGCGGCCGGGCGCGCGGTCCCGCCGCTGCTCGTCCTGCTGCAGGTTGGCCTTGCGCTGGAGCACCGAGGCCGCGCCGTTCGCGCAGGCCGCCAGCAGGGCCAGCACGATCGTCAGGACGTGCGCGTCCACCGTCTCATCCGTACCTGCCGGCCATCCGGCGGTAGACCCCGGGCAGCAGACCGCGCACCATCACCGGCACGCGCAGCCAGCCGGGCACGTACACCTCGGCGCGGCCCCGGCGGACCGCGTCGCTCACCGCGGCCGCGACGCGCTCGGCGGGCACCGGACGCGGCCGGGACCGCTTGTAGGCCACGCCCCGGTGGGCGAAGAAGGGCGTGTCCACCACGCCCGGGATCACGTGCGTGACCCGTACGCCGCTGCCCGCGAGTTCGTACCGCAGCGACTCCGCGAACGTGCCGAGGGCCGACTTCGCCGCCGAGTAGACCGCCTCCTCGCGCACGCCGACGGTGCCGGCGAAGGAGCCGATCATCACGATGTGCCCGCTGTGCCGCGCCAGCATGCCGGGCAGCGCGCGCCGCACGAGTTCCATGGCGGCGAGCACGTCCACGTGGAAGACCCGCTCGACCGCGTTCTGCGGCATCGACACGAACGGCCCGGCCCAGCCGATGCCGGCGCCAACCACGAGGAGGTCCATGTGGCCGGTGGTGAGCAGGGCGTCGCGCACCAGCCGCTCGGGGCTCCCGGGGTCCTCCAGGTCGGCCCGCAGGGCGGTGGCCGCGGTGCGTTCCGCGACGGCACCGAGCCGCTCCCGGTCGCGGCCGCTGACCAGCAGGCGCCATCCGTCGGCCGCGAGGCGGTCGGCGACGGCGGCACCGATGCCCGACGACGCCCCGGTCACCAGCGCGACGGGGGCCGGCGCGCCGGGCGGTACCGGCCTGCCGGACAGAGCGCGTTCGGCGCTGATCGCTTTGGACGGGTGAGTGGTCATGGGCGTCGCTTTCTGTCGCTGCCGCGGACGCGGGGCAGAGGGCGCTCCGCTTCCCCGGAACGTGTCCCTCCGGTCTCAGTAAAGCGCCCGAACGCCACCCCGGCTCTGCGAGCTTCACCGCCGGAGCGGTGTTTGCCGCGGCGGCACAACCGATGCCCGACGACGCCCCGGTCACCAGCGCGACGGGGGCCGGCGCGCCGGGCGGTACCGGCCTGCCGGACAGAGCGCGTTCGGCGCTGATCGCTTTGGACGGGTGAGTGGTCATGGGCGTCGCTTTCTGTCGCTGCCGCGGACGCGGGGCAGAGGGCGCTCCGCTTCCCCGGAACGTGTCCCTCCGGTCTCAGTAAAGCGCCCGAACGCCACCCCGGCTCTGCGAGCTTCACCGCCGGAGCGGTGTTTGCCGCGGCGGCACATCGGATACTCCGATACATCGACGAAATCCGCAGTTCCGCGGAGGTGATCCGGTGACCGGTGCCGACGTGCCGCACCGACCCCATGAGGACCCCGCGCGCCCCCGGGTCCTCGTGATCAGCGCGTCCATGGGCGCGGGCCACGACGCGGTCGCCCGCGAGCTCGGCGCGCGGCTCACGGACCGCGGCGCGCACACGGTCCGCACCGACGTCCTCGACCTGCTGCCCGCGCACACCGGCGCGGCCCTGCGCTCCTTCTACCGCGCCTCGATCCTGCACCTGCCGCTGCTCTACGCGGGGATCCACACCGCCTTCCTGCGGTCCGGCGCGGGGCAGCTGCCCGGCCCGGGCGGGCTGGCGGCCCTCGCGGAGGGGCGCCTGGCGGAGGTGGTCGGGCGCGAGCGGCCGGACCTCGTCGTCCCCGTCTTCCACCTCGCGGCGCAGCTCACCGGCGCGATGCGGGCGAAGGGTTCGCTGCGCGTGCCCAGCGCCGTGGTCGTGACGGACTTCGACGTCCACCGGCAGTGGCTGCACCCCGGCAACGACCTGTACTGCTGCCTGACCGAGGACGCGGCGCGCACCGTGCGGAAGGCCGCCGGACGGCCCGCCGCCGCGACCGGCCCCCTGGTGGCGTCCCGTTTCCTTGCCCCCGCCGCCGGTGCGGAGCGGTGGCGGCGTTCCTTCGCGTCCCGCGCGCCCGGGCGGCCGGTCGTGCTGCTGTCGGCGGGCGCCTGGGGCGCGGGCACGCATCTGGCCGGCACCGCCCGGCTGCTGGCGGGGGCCGGGTACCTGCCCGTGGTGATGTGCGGAGGCAACGCCCGGCTTCGGGCCCGCCTCGCACGGGTCACGGGCACCGTCGCCCTCGGCTGGGAGGACGACGTCCCGGGCCTGATGACCGCGGCGGACGCGCTGGTGGACAACGCGGCCGGGCAGACGGCGCTGGAGGCCCTGGCGATGGGGCTGCCGGTGATCGGCCACCGGCCCATCCCGGGCCACGGCAAGGCGGGGGTGCGGCGGATGGCCGCGCTCGGGCTGACCCGCTGGGCACCCGACCCCTGGTCGCTCGTCGACACCCTGGACCGGGTCACCGATCCGGGCGGCCGCGGCCCCCGCGTCCGCGGTGCCGCGGCGGCGGAACTGTTCGCCCGGGACACCGCCGAACTGCTGTTCTCGGCCTCCCGCGCTCCGGCGACACTCAGTGGGGTCGAGTAGCTGCGCCCGGACCCTCGTCCTCCGTAGCATCGGCCCATGGCCACCCTCTGGGAACTCATGAACGACTGCATTCCCAACGATCACGCACGGCAGGTGACCTCGCGGTATTACCTCGACGAGGCCATGACCGCCAAGGGCGCACCCGACCGGGTCGTGGATCTCGGCTGCGGCCGGGGCACCTCCGCCGGGCTGTTCCGGAAGCATGCCCCGAAGGTGCGGTGGGTGGGCGTCGACATCAGCGGCTCGCCCGAGGCGCAGCAGCGCGCGGCGGGACGGGACCCGATCGTCTACTACGACGGCATCCGGCTCCCGTTCCGCTCGGGCACGATCCCGCTGGTCTACTCGCACCAGGTCTTCGAGCACGTCTCGCACCCGCGCGAACTGCTCGCGGAGATCGGCCGGGTGATGGAGCCGGGCGGCGTGTTCATCGGCAGCACCTCGCAGTTCGAGCCGTACCACTCCTTCAGCCTGTGGAACTACACGCCGTACGGCTTCCGCGTACTGGTCGAGGAGGCCGGGCTCACGCTGGAGGAGATCCGGCCGTCGCTGGACGGCGTCGCGCTGATCATGCGGACGTACCACGGCCGGCCGCCGGAGTACGCGCGGTACTGGGACGAGGCGTCTCCGCTCAACTCGGAGATCGACACCTGGGCGAAGAAGACGAAGCGCCGCACCGCCCTGGTGAACCTGCGCAAGCTCACCTTCTGCGGGCAGTTCGCGTTCCGCGTGCGCAAGCCCGAGGTCACGGCCGCCGGCTGATCCGCGACCACCACCGTGGGCGGGGCCCGGATGCCGGGAGACGGAGTCCGAGCCCCTCCGCGTACGCGACGAGGCTGTCCTCGGGACCGTTGACGAAGCGCTTCACGACCCGCCGGACCGGCCGCACGACCGAGCCGTCCGGCAACCGGAGCGCGACGTTCACCTCGCCCCGCGGATCGTCGTCGTCGGCCTCCCACGTGCCTCCGGCGGCGCGGCGGACGGTCTCGCCGACGTAGGCCCCCACGGCGAAGAGAACCGCTCCAAGGCGCTCCGCGAGCGGGCTGCCCGCGACGGCGCTGCCCCGGTCGCTGTTCGCGGTCATGAACCGCTCGACCTCGATGAGGCTCGCCGGCGTGAAGTCGGCGCGGTAGCCGTCACCGCGCAGGGCCCGCGCCACCCATGCGGCCTGCACCGGCAGGTCCACCAGGAGCGGGGTGTCCGGCCCGGTGCCGGTGTCGTCCGTGGTCTTCCCCATGAGGCCTCCCCCTCTGCGGTGCTCAGGGTCCGCACCGTATCCGCCGCGACCGACAGCGCGGCCCGGCCGGTCGGCCGCCGCCGATGTCACATTCCGGTGCGGCTGTCCCGTCGTACCCGTGTGGGACCTTCCGCGGCCGGATGCCGCGGACCCCGATCAGGGGTGACACGGGAAGGGCGAGGACATGCGCATCGCGGTGGCAGGCGGGACCGGCTGGGTCGGCCGGAAGGTCGTGGAGGCCGTCCGGGCGGCGGGGGACGTACCCGTGGTGCTGGCACGGTCGACGGGCGTGGACCTCACCACGGGGGCGGGTCTGGACGAGGCGCTGGACGGCTGCACGACGGTGATCGACGTCAGCAACGTGGTGACCACCGGCAAGCGGAGGTCGGTGGCCTTCTTCGACGCCGCCACGACCCGTCTGCTGACCGCGGGCGCCCGCGCCGGGGTCACCCACCACATCGCGCTGTCGATCGTCGGCTGCGACCGGGTCGGGCTCGGCTACTACATGGGCAAGCGCCGCCAGGAGGAACTGGTCCTGTCCGCGGCCGCGCCGCACACGGTCCTGCGGGCCACACAGTTCCACGAGTTCGCCGCCCAGATGCTGGCGCGCCGGGGCCCGGTGGTGGCGCCGCGGATGCGCAGTCAGCCGATCGCCGCGCGCGAGGTCGCCGACGCGCTCGTGACGCTGGCCGGCGCCGCCCCCGCGGGCCTGGCGCCCGACCTCGCGGGACCGGAGGTGCTGGAGATGGACGACATGGTGCGCCGGCTGGCCAGGGCCCGCGGGGACCGCCGGCTCCTCGTCCCCGTCCGGCTGGGGGCCACGGGCCGGGCGCTCACCGCAGGGGGGCTGCTGCCGGCGGCGGACGGCCCGCGGGGCCGGCAGACCTTCGCGGAGTGGCTGACCACACCCGACGCGGGGGCGGAGGGCCGGTGAACAGCCGCGCGGCGGAGCTGTCGGTGGCGTACAACGCGGCCCGGCCGCGGCTGGTGCGGGTCGCGTACGCGGTGCTCGGCAGCCGGGCCGAGGCCGAGGACGCGGTCTCCGACTGCTGGCTGCGGCTGGTCGCGGCCGACGCCCGCACCCGCGTGAAGGACGTGGAGGCCTGGTCGACCGTGGCGGTGGCCCGGGTTGCGCTGGACGTGCTGCGTTCCGCGCGGGTCCGGCGCGAGCTGTACCTCGGGCCGTGGCTGCCCGAACCCCTGGTCGAGGCAGGGCCGTTCGAGGGTGACCCGGCCGACCGGGTCACCCTCGACGACACCATCAGCTACGCGCTGATGGTCGTGCTGGAGTCGCTGAGCCCGGCGGAACGGACGGCCTGGGTGCTGCACGACGTGTTCGGCATGCCGTTCACGGAGGTCGCGCGGACCGTGGGCCGGACCCCGGCCGCGGTGCGCCAACTGGCCGTCCGCGCCCGCCGGCACGTCGGCGAGCGGGCGCCCCGCGCGGAGGTGGGGGCCGCCGAGCACGCGGCCGTGGTGACACGGTTCCTGGACGCGGCCGTCGGGGGCGACCTCGGCGGCCTGCTCCGGGCCCTCGACCCGGACGTCGTCCTGACCACCGACGGCGGCGGCCAGGTGTCGGCGGCGCTGCGCCCGGTGCACGGGGCGGACCGGGTGGCCCGGTTCCTGCAGGGTGTGGCGGCGAAGACGCAGCCGCACGAGCGGATCGGGGTCATCGTCGTCAACGGGGCGCTGGGGATCGGGGTCTTCGACGGCGAACGGCTCACCACGGTCGTGTCGTTCACGGTCGCCGAGAGAGGCGTCGTCCGCGTCGACGTCGTCCGCGCCCCGGACAAGCTGCCGCCCGTGTGCCCCTCCTGACCGGGGCGGCCCGCGGCTTCGACGAACGGAGAGACCCCCATGACGCTCACGTTGCGCCGTGCCCTGCTGGCGCTGCTCGCCTTCGTCGGCGGGTACACCGGGATCTGGGCCTGTGCCGCCCCGCGGCAGTGGTACGCGAACTTCCCCGGGTTCGGGCGCCATTGGCTGCCGCCCCTCGGGCCGTACAACCAGCACCTGACCGTGGACATGGGCGCCATGTTCGTCGCGCTGACCGCGATCACCCTGCTCGCCCTCGCCCGCGCGCGCGACGACGGGACGGTCCGCACCACCGCCACCGCCTGGCTGGTGTTCAACGTGCTGCACATCGTCTTCCACCTGACGCACCTGCACATGTACGGCCCGCTCGACAAGGCCCTCAACGCCGCCGGTCTCACCGCCGCGCTGATCGCGTCCCTGGCCCTGCTGCTGCCGGTGCCCCGCACTCCCGGGCCCGCCCGCCCGGAGACGGGGACGAGCCCCGCGGCGGCCGACCGCACCGGCTGATCGGGCGACGGCGCGGGGCCGGGTCACCACGGGAGGAGCACGGCCCGACGGCGCCACCCTCGAGCCCGCGGTGCTGCGCACCGATGTACGGCACGCTCGACAAGGTCCTCCACACCGCAGACTTGGCCGTGTACCCCGCACTCCCGGGCCTACCCGACCGGAATCCGGGACGAGGACCGCCGCGGCGGACCGCGCGGGCGCCGGGTCACGACGGGGGACCACGGCCCGGCACCCGCTTCTTCTCGCCTCACCGGCACGGCGGGATTCATGCGTGGCCGCCCGCCGTTCCGGGCGCACGGCGCCTTCCGGGACCCCCGCTTGTCTCCTGGGCGAGGGTTCGACATAAGGTAAGGCTCGCCTAATGATTCACAGGCGCACCACAGCTACAGGAGCCTCCACATGTCTCTTCGGCACCGCGGTACCGCCGCAGTCGCCCTGGCCGTCGCCGCCGCGCTGTCCCTCGCGGCCTGCGGCAGCGATTCCTCCTCGAACGGGAAGGAGGGCAGCGCCGCCGCGTCCGCGACGGCCGGTTCGGGGTCGAAGGACTCGAAGTCGGTCGCGCAGGGCGGTCAGGACTTCGCGGACGCCGCCGAGAAGACCGCCGCGCTCGGCACCGACGCCAAGCCCGGCCAGTGGCCGCGCACGATCAAGCACGCGATGGGCAGCACCGAGCTCACCGCGCAGCCCAAGCGCGTGGTCGTGCTCGACGTGGGCGAGCTCGATAACGTTGTCTCCCTCGGGATCAAGCCGGTCGGCCTGGCCCCCACGGAGGGGTCGCCGGAGCTGCCGTCGTACCTGAAGAAGGACGCGGGCACGCCGAAGAACATCGGCACCATCAACAGCCTCAACCTGGAGGCCATCGCCGCGCTCAAGCCGGACCTGATCCTGGGCAGCCAGCTGCGCGCCGCCGCCTCGTACGACGAACTGTCGAAGATCGCGCCGACCGTCTTCTCGATCCGCCCGGGCTTCACCTGGAAGCAGAACTACCTCCTCAACGCCGCCGCGCTCGACAAGACCGCGCAGGCGCAGGCGAACCTCGCCGCGTACGAGAAGCGCGCCAAGGACCTCGGCGCCCGGCTCGGCGCGCACAAGCCGACCGTCTCGATGGTCCGCTACATGCCCGAGGGCAAGATCCGGCTGTACGCGAACGACTCCTTCATCGGCACGATCCTCAAGGACGTCGGCATCCCGCGCCCGAAGAACCAGGACATCGAGGACCTGGCGGCCGAGATCAGCGCCGAGAACATCGACCAGGCGGACGCCGACTGGATCTTCACCGGTGTCTACGGCGACCCGAAGGCCACCGACAAGACCAAGGCCCAGGGCAACCCGCTGTGGAAGAACCTCAAGGCGGTCAAGGACGGCCACGCCTTCGACGTGCCCGACGAGACCTGGTACCTGGGGCTCGGCGTGACCGCCGCCAACGCGGTGCTGGACGACCTCCAGACGCACCTGACGGCCTGACGGTCTGCCGGTCCGACGAAGAGAGAGTGAGCGCGGCGCATGTCGCCACCCACCCGCCGCCGTGCCGCCTGGCTGCTGGCCGGCGTGCTGATGCTGCTGACCGCCGTCCTGCTGAGCCTCGCCGTGGGCAGCCGCCAGATCGCCCCGGGCGAGGTGGTCCAGGCCCTGCTGCACGGCGGCACGAGCAACGACGCCCAGGTGGTGCGGTCGTTGCGGCTGCCCCGCACGGTCATCGGGGTCCTGGCGGGCGCCGCGCTCGCCCTCGCCGGGACGGTCATGCAGGGCATCACCCGCAACCCGATCGCCGAGCCGGGCATCCTGGGTGTCAGCCAGGGCGCGTCGGTGGGTGTGGTGTGCGCGATCGCCTTCTGCGGCGTGCACACCCTGAACGGCTATGTGTGGTTCGCGTTCACGGGCGCCGCGCTGGCGGCGGTGGGGGTGTACGCCGTCGCCAGCGGGGGGCGCGGTGGCGCCTCACCGGTCAAACTCGCCCTCGCCGGGGCCGCGATGAACGCCTTCCTCGCCTCCCTCGTCTCCGGGATCGTCACGACGAACGCCCGGGCCCTGGACGAGTTCCGCTTCTGGCAGGTCGGCTCCATCAGCGGGCGCGGCAACGAGATCATCGGCCAGATCTGGCCGTTCCTGCTGGCCGGCGTGGTGCTGGTGGCGGCCATGGCCCGCGGTCTGGACGCCCTCGCGCTCGGCGACGACGCCGCCAAGGGCCTCGGCCACAACGTGGGCCTGCTGCGCGTGCTCGGCGCGCTGGGGGCGACGGTGCTGACGGGCGCGGCGGTGGCCGCGGTCGGCCCGATCGCCTTCACCGGTCTCGCCGTTCCGCACATCGCCCGCGCCCTGGTCGGCACCGCGCACCGCTGGGTGCTGCCGCTGGCCGCGCTGCTCGGACCGGTGATGATCCTCGGCTCCGACGTGATCGGCCGCATCGTCTTCCCGCCCTCGGAGGTGCCGGTGGCCGTCATGACCGCCCTGATCGGCGTGCCGTTCCTGATCGCGCTCGTGCGGCGCAGGGCGGTGGTCGCGGCATGACTCTCGACGCCCCTCGGGCGACCGGCACTTCGGCCCGCTCCTCCGTCCGCCCGGCCGGGCACGCCGTCGTCCGCGGCGGACGCGCCAGCTTCCTCGTGCACCGCCGCGCGGTCGCCGTCGCGTCGGTGCTCGCCGTGCTGCTGGCCTGCGCGGTGGTGGCGTACCTGTGCGTGGGCGAGGCCTTCGTCTCCCCCGCGCAGGTCGTCCGCGTCCTGCTCGGGCGGCCCAGCCCCGACGAACTGGTGGTGGGCACCTTGCGCCTGCCCCGGCTGGTCGTCGGGCTGCTGGCCGGGGCCGCGTTCGGTGTGGCGGGAGCGCTGGTGCAGACCGTCGCCCGCAACCCCCTGGCCAGCCCCGACGTCATCGGCGTCACGCACGGCGCGGGCGCGGCCACCGTCGCCGCCATGAGTTTCAACGCCGTCGCGTACGACGTGCTGCCGTACGTCTCCGTCGCGGGCGGCCTGTCGGCGGCGCTGATCGTCTACGTCTTCGCCTGGCGGCGCGGTCTGCACTCCTCGCGGTTCGTGCTGGTGGGCATCGGGGTGTCGGTCGCGCTCGGCTCGCTGACGCAGCTGTTCCTCACCAAGGGCGACTACCTGGTGGCCCAGCAGGCCAAGGTGTGGTTGACCGGCTCGCTCAACGGCCGCGGCTACGAGGAGGCCGGGCCGCTCGGGCTCGTCCTGCTGATCGGCGTCCCCGCGGCGCTGTGGGCGGCGCGGGCCCAGCGCGGCGCGTCCTTCGACGACGACACCGCGACCGCGCTCGGCGTGCGCCTGGACCGGGTCCGCCTCGGTCTGACCGCCCTCGGTGTCGTCCTGGCGTCGGTGGCGACGGGGGCTGCGGGACCGGTCGACTTCGTCGCGCTGCTCGCCCCGCAGATCGCCCGCCGGCTGACGCGCACGGCCCAGATCCCGCTGCTGTCCTCGGCGTTGGCCGGCGCGCTGGTCGTCGTGGTCGCGGACCTGCTGGCCCGCCGCCTGTTCTCCCCGATCGAGCTGCCGGTCGGCGTGCTCACCGCCGCGGTGGGCGCCCCTTACCTGATGTGGCTCATCGTCCGCACCCGCAGCCGTTCCGGAGGCACCTCGTCATGAGCCGTACGCCCACCAGCCGCCTCTCGGCGCGGGACCTCACCCTGGCGTACGAGGACCGCACCGTCGTCGAGGGCCTGGACCTGGAGATCCCGGACGGCCGGGTCACGGTCGTCGTCGGGCCCAACGCCTGCGGCAAGTCGACCCTGTTGCGGGCCCTGGGCCGGCTCCTCAAGCCGCGCCGCGGCACGGTGCTGCTCGACGGCACCGAACTCGCCCGCGTCCCCGGCCGGCAGGTCGCACGGACCATCGGGGTGCTGCCGCAGTCCCCCACCCCGCCGGACGGCATCACGGTCGCCGATCTCGTCGCCCGCGGCCGCCAGCCGCACCAGCGGTGGTGGCAGCAGTGGTCGGAGGCCGACGAGCGGGCCGTCGCCGACGCCCTGGAGCGCACGGACACCGCCGACCTCGCCGACCGGCCGGTGGACGAGCTCTCCGGCGGCCAGCGGCAGCGGGTGTGGATCGCCATGGCCCTGGCCCAGGACACCGACCTGCTGCTGCTCGACGAGCCCACGACCTATCTGGACATCGCCCACCAGGTCGAGGTGCTCGACCTGGTCCGCCGTCTCAACCACGAGCGCGGCCGGACCGTCGTCGCCGTGCTCCACGACCTCAACCAGGCCGCCCGCTACGCCGACCACCTGGTCGCCATGAAGGCCGGCCGCATCGTCGCCCAGGGCCCGCCGGAGTCCATCGTCACCGCCGAACTGGTCCAGGACGTCTTCGGCCTCGCCTCCGTCGTCGTGCCCGACCCCGTCACGGGCGGACCGCTGGTCGTCCCCACCCGCGCCTGGCAGCCCGCGCCGCCGCAGGGGACGCGGGCCGGCTGAGGCCCGCCCGGCCGGTCACGAGGCGCCGCACAGCCGCAGTTCGCGGCCCGGCCAGCGGGAGCGCAGGCGGCGGTCGTGGGTGGCGACGACGACGGCGCCGGGGCCCGCGCCGAGTGCCTCCTCCAACTCGTCGCACAGCCGGGGCGAGAGGTGGTTGGTGGGCTCGTCCAGCAGGAGGAGTTCCGGCGGGTCGGCGACGAGCAGCGCCAGTGCCAGGCGGCGCCGCTGACCGACCGAGAGGTGGGCGACCGGCTTGCCGAGTTCGGCCTCGGCGAGCAGGCCGAGCGAGAGCAGGGGCACGGCCGCGGCACGCTCGTGGCCCAGAGCCGCGTCGTAGGTCTCCGCGGCGGTACGGTCCGGCTGCGCGAAGGCCGTGTCCTGGGTGAGCAGCCCGACACGCAGGCCGCCACGTCGCCGGACGGTGCCGGAGCCGGCGGCCAGTCGGCCCGCGAGAACGGCCAGCAGGGTCGACTTGCCCGCGCCGTTGGCACCGGTGACCAGCAGACGGTCCTGTGCCGGGACGTCGAGTCGGGCGAGGCGGAGGCGGCCGGGCACATGGAGGTCGCGCAGCACGACCAGCGGTCCGTCGGCGGAGGCGGCCGCGGCGAGGCCGCCGGTGCGCAGCCGCAGCGGCTCCGGCGGGGGGCCGGTCCGGTCGCGCTCCAGCCGTTCCAGGCGGCGGGCGGCGTCGCGGACGCGCCGGGAGACCTGGTTCTGCACGCGGCCCGCGCGGTGGCCGTATCCCATCTTCTCGTTGTCGCGTTTGACGTGGTCGTGGGCGACCTGGTGCGCGGTCACGGCGACCTGGCCGCGCAGGGCGGCGATCTCGGTCTCCTGTTCGGTGAACCGGCGCTGCCAACGCTCCCGTTCGGCGTTCCGGTGGGCCAGGTAGGCGCTGTAAGTGCCGCCGAAACGGGTGGGGCCTCCGGGGGCGGGGTCGAGGTCGATCAGGTCGGTGCAGACGGCGTCGAGGAAGGCCCGGTCGTGACTGGCCAGCACCACCGCCCCCGGCAGCGCGCGCAGTTGCTCCTCCAGGAAGGCGGCCGCGGCGTCGTCCAGGTGGTTGGTCGGCTCGTCGAGCAGCAGCGCCGGGGGCCTCCTGACCAGCAGCGCGGCCAGGGCCAGCCGGCCGCGGCCGCCCCCGGACAGACGGGCGAGGGGCAGGTCCCGCGGGACGTCGCCGAGGCCGAGTCCGGCGAGGACGATCCACGCACGCCGGTCGGCGTCCCAGCTCTCGCGGTCCTGGGCGGCCTCCAGCCGCACGGCGTACGCGTCCAGCAGGGCGCCGTGGGCGGGATCGCCCGCGGCGGTACCGGCCAGGGCACGGGTGAGACGGTCGAGTTCGGCCAGGTCCTCGCGGGCCTCGCGCAGCGCGTCGTCGAGCACGTCGGCGACGGTGGCCGTCGCGGCGAAGGGCAGTTCCTGCCACAGGAAGCCGAGACCGGGCGGGCGGACGACCGTGCCGGCGTCGGGTTCCTCCACCCCGGCCAGCAGCCTGAGCAAGGTCGACTTGCCGGAGCCGTTCTCGCCGATGAGGCCGATCCGGCGGCCCGGCGGGGCGGTCAGGGAGACACCGTCGAGGACGCGCCGCGTCCCCAGGACGCGGACGAGGTCGTGGGCGGACAGGGCGTGTTCGGGCATGCGGACCACCGGGAGGAAGAAGGGGGCGCCCGGCCCCGGCCGTGACACGGCGGTGCCACGGCCGGGAAGGGCAGTGGGCAGGAGCAGGAAGCGGGGCGTGCGCGCGGGCTACGGCCGCACGGGCCCGGTCTCCGTCAACTGCCCGTCCGCCAGGCGCAGCCAGCGGTCCGCGCCGATCGCGGCGAGGAACCGCACGTCGTGGCTGACCACGACGAAGGCACCTTCGTAGGCGTTCAGGGCGCTCTCCAACTGGCCCACGCTGACGAGGTCGAGATTGTTGGTGGGCTCGTCCAGCAGCAGCAGATGAGGGGCGGGTTCCGCGCACAGGACGCAGGCCAGGGTGGCGCGCAGCCGTTCGCCCCCGGACAGCACCCGTACCGGCAGGTGGGCGCGCGTGCCGCGGAAGAGGAAGCGCGCCAGCAGGTTCATCCGGTCCGCCTCGGGCATCGCGGGCGCGGCGTCCGCCAGGCTCTCGGCGACCGTGCGGTCGGGGTCCAGCAGATCGAGGCGTTGCGACAGGTACGCGACACGGCCGTCGGCGTGCCTGACCCGCGCGCCGTCCGCGGCGCCGAGCTCGCCGCCGACCAGGCGCAGCAGCGTCGACTTCCCGGCGCCGTTGGGGCCGGTCAGCGCGATCCGTTCCGGGCCCCGGATCGTCAGGTCGGCGCCCTCGCCGGCGAAGATCTCCCGCCCGCCGTGGCTGACCCGCATCCGCTCCCCGGTGAACAGCGTGCGCCCGGCCGGGACACGGGTGTCGGGCAGTTCCAGCGCGATCCTCGTGTCGTCGCGCAGGGCGCGGCCCGCCTCGTCCAGCCGGGCCTTGGCCTCGCTGACCCGGGCGGTGTGGGTCTCGTTCGCTTTGCCCGCGGACTCCTGGGCGCGCCGCTTGAGCGTCCCGGCGAAGATCTTCGGCAGTCCCGCGCTGTCGAGGGAACGGGCGGCGGCGCCGGCCCGGCGGGCGGCCCGTTCCCGAGCCTGCTGCAACTCCCGCTTCTCCCGCTTGAGTTCCTGCTCAGCGCTGCGGATGTTCCGCTCGGCCGCCTGCTGCTCGGCGCGCACGGCCTCCTCGTACTGCGTGTGGTTGCCGCCGTGGAAGCGGATCTCCCCCCGGTCGAGTTCGGCCACCCGGTCGACCCGGTCGAGCAGCTCGCGGTCGTGGCTGACCAGCAGCAGGCAGCCCCGCCACTCGTCGAGGACGGTGTGCAGGGTGCGGCGGGCGTCCAGGTCGAGGTTGTTGGTGGGTTCGTCCAGCAGCAGGACGTCGGGACGCCTGAGCAACTGCGCCGCCAGGCCCAGCGTGACGGCCTGCCCGCCGCTGAGGGTGCGCAGGCGCCGGTCGAGGGCGACGTCCCCGAGGCCGAGCCGGTCGAGTTCGGCGCGGCTGCGGTCCTCGATGTCCCAGTCGTCGCCGATGGTGGTGAAGTGCTCCTCGCCCGCGTCCCCGGACTCGATGGCGTCGATCGCGCGGATCACGTCGGCGACGCCGAGGACCTCGGCCACGGTCAGGTCGCCGGTCAGGGGCAGGGACTGCGGGAGGTAGCCGAGCGTCCCGTCCACGGTGACGGAGCCGCCGCGGGGCCGCAGCTCCCCCGCGATCAGTTTGAGGAGCGTGCTCTTGCCGGCGCCGTTCGGCGCGACCAGGCCCGTGCGGCCGGAGCCGACGGTGAAGGACAGGCCCTCGAAGACAGGGGTGTCGTCAGGCCAGGAGAAGGACAGGTGGGAACAGACGATGTACGCGTCGGACATGGGTGAGCCCTCGGGAGAACGCCGCGGGCACGCCGGAGCGGCCCTGCGGAAAAGGAAGGGGGAAGGAACGACGAAGCGGCCACGGCGGCCGCGCCTTCTGCGCGCCTGCCCATGGCCGAGGACACCCGGTATCACCCGGAGATGTCGTCGTCACCCGCCACGTGCGGACTCCCTTGGTCTGCTGGATCTTCTTCCCGGTCGTTCGCGGGCCAGCGTAGCAGCCGGCCCGGAACCGGGCCCGCCGTTATCGTCGCGCCGACGGGCCGCCGTCGAACGCGGCCACGGCTTCGAACAGGCGCAGTCCCTGCTCCACGACGTCCTCGCGGGACAGCGGGAGCGTGCCGTCGGCCCAGTTCAGGAGGATCTGCTGGACGCCGCCCACGATCGCCAGGGCCATGACGCCGGTGTGCGTTCCGGGGGCCGGCGGGTCCTCCAGGAGCATGTCCTCCACCAGGCGGGCCAGATTCCGCATCCCCCGTCGCCGCTCGTTCGCGGCCAGCGGACCGGCCGCGAGGGACTCGACGAGCTTGACCCGTCCCTTGCCGGGGTCGTCGGCCACGCCCGCGGCCAGCACCCGCAGCATGCCGCGGGCCCGCTCCCCGCGTGTTCCGGGGCCGGTGACGGCGGTACGGCACCGCGCGGCCTCCTCGTCCTGGATCTCGGCCAGGACGGCGGCCATCAGGGCGTCGAGGGAGGGGAAGCTCTCGCCGAAATAGCGGTCCTGCAGTCCGCTGCGTCGCAGCACGGCGCGGATGGACGTGCCGGGGTACCCCTGGGTGTGGAACAGCTCCAGCCCGGCGTCCATCAGGCGCCGGCGCCGCGCCGCGGTGCGTTCCCCGGCGGTCATTCCGTCGTACGTTCGCATACCACCAGATCCCTCCGGCCCATCCTAGCCAGGGGTCCCTTTTCGGGCTCAGTGGACCGGGGAAACCCTCAGTACCCGCCGAACGCCATGTGACGAGTGGGCCTCGTGGTCTGCGGGGTACACGCCGACGGTGCCGTCGGGAAGGTGACGGCCGACGATGTGGTAGTAGTCGGTCCGGTTCCGTTCACCGAGGACCGGGTTCGGCTCCTCGTGGCTGCCTTGCGGGTAGTAGGGGAAGCACGTCGCCCACGGCACCGGGATCATGGTGCCGCGGTCACCGAGGAACGGCTTGGCGCCCTGCCGGTCCGCCGGGAGCCGCCCGGCACGACGGCGCGTGCCCTGCCAGACGAGGTACTGGGGGACGGTGATGGAGCCGATGTGGCGTCCGGCCGGTCGATGCGTCTCGGCGTCTTCCTTCTGAAGGTCCTTCAGCTGCCATTCCGCGCCTATGCCGCGGTACTTCAGTCCTCTCCCGGCTGGTTCGGGCCCATCGGAATCGTCCAGGACGAAGCCGATCAGCCAGTCGGCTTCCTGGCCGTCGTCGTGCCGGGCGGCAAGGTGCGCCCGCTCGGCCTCGACGGCGACGGAGTGGACAGCGGGCCGGCCCGTCGCCCTGGAGGCCCAGTCGGCGATCCGCTGCCGCGGGGAGGGCTGAGGCGGCGGTGGATCGTACGGGTACCGGTAGGGGCCCAGGGGAACCTTGTCGCTGATCCCGGCCCACTCGACCGCGTCGATCAAGGCGAGAAACCGCCGCCATCCACCCAGACTGCGGACGCTCGGAGTCATGACCAGATCGTCCCGGCATCCGGCTCCGGCTCGTCGGACGAGCCAGGCCCTGACCTCGGGCTGCACAAGCGCGTCGAGGGCCGCGCGGTCCGGCATGCCGTGAACGGGGAATCCCATGCTGCGCAGGACTGCGGCGCAGGCCTCGTACTGCCGGTCGACGCGCTCGTCGTAGGCATGTCCGCGCTTCGCCACCGTTACCCCCCTGCTGACGGAACTCCCGCCCCGCCCCCCGACGCCAAATCTGAATCCTTCCCTGGGCGGCTGGACATGTATGCCGGTCCGGCGGCAGCACCGAACGGGCGGATCGGCGTCGCCCGGGGGCCATCAGACGGCGGGTGCCCCCGAACGGGGCTCGCACGGGCTGTCGGGGCGGTCGGGGCGGTCGGGGCTGCCTGCGCTGTCGAGATACATCCACCCCAGCGGATTCCAGCGCAGACGGTGCACCTCGACGGCGTCGATCGCGGCGTTCGCGCGCGCCGCGCACTCGTACTCCGCCGTGGCGCGGCCCGCCGCGATGTCCACGGCGTCCTGGGCGTCGGCCGCGTCACCGCCGACGACGTAGTAGTGGCAGCCCGCGGCACCGTGCGGCGTGCTGAAGCGGAAGCCCACCAGCCATCGGTCCCCGTGCGCGGCCGATCCGGCCCGGTCCTTCGGTGCGATGGTGGCGAACATGGGTGCAGCGCTCCTTGGTCTCGTGGTGGCGGGGTGGCCGCTCCGGGCCGCTCGATGTCCAGTTCAACAGCACGAGCGGCCCGGAGCATCGCGTTCTTGCTGGCCTCCCTGTGCCTGGGAACGCCAGTACCACCCTCCGCGGGCGGGGCCGAGGCCCCGCCCGCGCCGGGCGGTCAGTCCCCGGCCCGCACCGTCGTCCGCGGCACGTTGTACCCGTCCACCCGCAGGGCCGGCCGGCCCGAGGGCAGGGCGTGCTCCGGCCAGGACAGGGTGAGGGTGCGCGACTCGCCGGGCAGCAGCCACAGGTAGTTGTCGCCGTACAGGGTCGGCAGTACGCGTTCGCCGCTGCCGGAGTCCAGGAGCGACAACCGCACCATGGCCGCCACCGATCCGCCCCGGTTGGTGACCGTGGCGGTCGTCCCGCGGCGCTCGCCGGACCGGGTGACCTTGCCGACCGTGGCGGTGACCCGGGTGCTGTGCGCGGAGTTGAGCGCCCGCATGGCGGACGGCTCGCGGTAGCGCCAGTAGGTGTTCTCCGACAGCACGGTGCCGCCGCGCTCCATCCGCAGCCGCAGCAGGTGGAAGTCCGGCAGGCCGTCCTCCCACCCGGCGGTGAACGCCTCGGTCGTGCCCGAGGAGGCGACGTCGAGGGTCGTGCGCAGGGTCTTCCCGAGCCGGCGGCCCTCGAGGTCGAGGAGCTGCGCCGTGACCGTGACGCCCTTCAGCGCGCGCGGGGTGTGGTTGACCGCGACGACCTGCCAAGAGCCGGGGACGGCCTGGACGTGGATCGCCTCACAGGCGGAACGGGCGCCGTAGTAGGTGCCGTTGACGTCGAAGTCGTAGTCGTAGGTCTGCCACACCGTGCTGTGCCACGCCGGGTGCGACATCCACAGCAGCAGGCCGGTGGCGTCGTCCCAGAGGTTGGCGTTCCACGCCTCGAACATCGCGCGGGTGTTCTCGTAGTTGACGAACTGCGCCTTGCGCGTGAAGTCGTCGAGGTCGCGGGCCGTGTCGAGGCGGGCCTCGATGGCGGCCTGGTAGTTCTGCGGGGCCTGGTTCCCCCGGGTGCTCCAGTCGTGGTAGTACCAGGCGCCGCCGGCCGGCCACTCGGGCTCGGAGCCGACGAGGTTGCGCATGCTCTCGGCGGTCGACACCACGGGCATGCCGATCTCGGTGTGGAAGCCGAAGTTGCCGCTGCCGTACGTGGACGCCGAGAAGTAGCGGTTCGGGTCGACCCAGCCGTAGGGGCCGCCGCCGGTGACGATGCCGCCCGCGGAGTTGTTCTGGTAGAGGATGCCGGGCGCCTCGTCGTGCACGGCGTCGCGCATGCCGTCGTCGATCGCCGCAGGCGGGTTGCCCTCGTTGGCGCCGCACCAGACGACGACACTGGGGTGGATGCGGTAGCGCAGCACCGTGTCACGGGCGAGGGAGTTGAACGCCTCGTGGTTCGGCGGGTCCATGCCCCAGGCGTTGGGGAAGTCGTTCCAGACCAGCAGGCCGAACTCGTCGCAACCGGCGTAGAACTCCTCGCGGTTGCTGCTGGCGACCCAGTTGCGGATCATCGTGAAGTTCATGTCGCGGTGCATGCGCAGCGCCGCGTCCATGCGCTCGGCGGGCATACGGCGCAGCAGTTCGTCCCAGCCCCAGTTGCCGCCGCGGCAGAAGACGCGGACGCCGTTCACGCTGATCTTCAGCGGGTCCGGGGTGTTGTCCACGGACGTCACGTCGGTCCAGTTGTCGCCGTCGTCGGAGACCTGGACGGTGTAGGTCTTCGGGTAGGCCGTCTCCCATACGGCGGTGACCCGGTCGAAGGAGACGGAGGAGCCCAGGTCCACCTGGATCCACTGGTTGTCCTCGTAGGCCGAGGCCCAGCGGGTGCCGGGGACGCCGTCGGTGGCGTTGGAGGCGGGGTTCGAGGAGTCCTCGGTGGAGGCGGTGGTCGTCCTGCGGAAGGCCAGATCGGTGCCGGGCGCCGAGCTGTCGACCACGGAGAGCGTCCACAGCGAGTTGCCCCAGCTGGTCGCGCGCGCACCGCACTGGAGGCGCACGTAACGCGCGGTGCGGGCCTCGAAGTCGACGTTCTGGAGGCTGGCCGCGCCGCTCTGGAACGGCAGCGGCACCGCGCCGTTGTCGACGGACTTCGCGTCGGTCCAGGTGTCGCCGTCGTCGGAGAGCTGGACCACGAAGGTCTTGGCGTAGGCCTGCTCCCACGTCAGGTCGACCCGGTCGAAGGAGACGGAGGAGCCCAGGTCCACCTGGATCCACTGGTCGTCCTCGAACGACGAGGACCAGCGGGTGCCGGCGTCGCCGTCGGTGACGTTCGAGGCCGCGTTGGCGGTGTTGTCCACGGAGGAGGCGTGGGCGTCCTTGTGCAGCGCGAGGTCGGTGTCGGGGACGGAGCTGTCGACGACGGACAGGGCCCACAGCGACGAACCCCAGCCGGTCGCGCGGGTCAGGCACCGCACCCGCACGTGGCGGGCCTTGCGGCGGCCGAGGTCGACGGACTGCGTGTAGGAGTCGCTGCCGGACGTGAAGCGCAGCGGGATGTCGTAGTCGTAGCCGAACTGACGTATGCCGAAGCGGGTGCTGCGGCGGTCGCTCTCCGCGCCGCCGACCGTCGCCACCAGCGTCAGGTCGTGCAGTGCGGGGCTGCCGTAGCCGTTGGGCCACCACAGCTCCGGGTCGCGCAGCCGCAGCCGGGCGTCGGTGGCGGGGGTGAACACGACGTCGGTGCTCTTGCCGGCGGGCACCGTGACGGTCCGGGACACCCGCACACCGCAGAGCGAGGCGCTGACGGTGACGCTCCGGTCGGTGGTGTCGGCGTTGCGCACCGGGACGGTGATCGTCAGCTCGGCGGTCCGGGTGTCCGGCAGGTCGGGCAGGACGGTGTCGACCCGGGGGTCGCCGAGGACGGCGTGGCCGGTGGAGCGCAGGCGGACGTGGTTCCAGATGCCCGCGGCCCGGTCGCGCACGGCCGGCATCCAGTCCCAGCCCGAGGAGGCCAGGTACGTCGGCGAGTTGCGGTTCATCATTGTGGCGCCGGCGTCCACGAAGGCCAGGCCCGCCTCGCCCTTGTCGCCGGGGCTGCCGGGGAGGGGCATCGGGGTGATGCGCACGGCCAGCGCCTGCTCGCCGCCGGCCGCCAGGTGGGCGGTGATGTCGGTGGCGGACCGGGCGAAGGGGAACTCCATGCTCGCCACCGAGGCGCCGTTGAGCCAGATGTCCGCCTTGTGGTTGATGCCGTCGAACTCCAGCCAGATGTGCCGGCCGGCGCCCGTGCGCAGCGACCGCGGCAGGCGGAACTCGCGCCGGTACCACCAGGCGTGCCGGGACAGCGCCTCGGGGACGTGCAGGTTGTTGAAGCCGGTGACCGGGTCGGGCAGCTTGCCCTGCTCGACCAGCGAGCCCAGCACCGTGCCGGGCACGGTGGCGGGCAGCCAGCGGCTGGTGTCGACGTCGGCGCGGGAGAGGTCGGCACCCTCGGCGCCGGCCCAGTCGTCCATGGTGAGCGTCCAGCCGGACTCCAGCGGCACGGTCCCGTCGGCGGCGGCCTCCAGTTCGGGCGCCTTGTGGTCGTGCACGCCCCAGTCGGTCCAGCCGGTGGCCTCCGGGCGGTGGCCGCGGGCCCGGCCGTGCACCTCGAAGCCGTTGAGGCCGAGGGGGTTGGCGTTGGAGCGCTTGTGCACGGTCAGCCGCACCCAGCGGGCGGTCACGGCCCGGGCGAGGGCGATGTCGACAACGCCGCCGGTGCCGGAGTCCGTCCGGTGGACCGCCGTCCAGGTGCGGTGGTCACGGGAGGTCTCGACGACGAAGTCCACGGCGCAACTGGACAGGATCTCCTGGCCGGTGGTGCTGTCGCGGGGGTTGCCGCTGTTGGACGGGACGAAGGGCGGGTCGCCGGCCGTGGCCTCGAAGGTCAGGCGGATGGCGGTGATCTCGCAGTCGCCCTCCAGGTCGACCGAGATCCACTGGGGGTCGCCGGCCGCCGCGCGCCAGCCGCTGCCGCGCACGCCGACGGCGTTCAGGCGGTCCACCGCGAACTCGCCCGGCGTCGGGGCGTAGTCGGTGGACGACACCGCGACCGGGCGGTGCGCCGCCAGGTCGCCGGCGGTGCCGCCGCCCGTCACGGCCTGCTCGGCGGCACGGGCGGTGCCGGGGAGCGCAACGCCGATACCCAGGCTCGCGAGCAGTGTGGTGCCGGTGGTGACGACCGACCGGCGGGAGGGGTGTGACGCGTGAGTCGACATACGCAAATGGTCCAATCCGGGCACCCGGTGACGGGTTGGCACGACGGCCCGGTCCGCTCGGGCCGCCTGACAACGTTGCCATCTGACAACGTTGCCATAGGCTGTAATCCCCCGGGGCCGCTGTCAAGGGGTACGGCACGAACCGTGCTCGCGAGCGACCCGGCGCGGGCGTCCGGCCAAGCGACGCGGGGCTGTTGAGATGCCCTGCCGGTATGGCCGAAAATCGATGCCCGGCCGAAGGGGAAGAATCGGCACCCGGCCGCCGCCGCCCGCCGCCGCGCCCCGGCGGCGGCCGGATCGCAACGTCAGGGTGCCACCTCTTTCACCTGCGCCTTTATGGAGGCAAGTAGGCGCAGGCAGACCCCTCCCCCGCCCTGCGCCCGACTGCCCGGCCGCGGCGGCCCGTTCGCCGTGCCGCGGGCTCGCGTACCGGCAGTTTTCAGCCACACGCGCGAAGACCGCGCCATGGCGGGCCCGGACCGTCGCACAGCGCCTTTCGGCCTTTTTGCGGACGCGCGTCTGCACCGTGCGTAGGGCGGTGCCGGGGCCGCGGCGGCGCGGCAACGCACCGCCGCGGCCGGGACGCTCAGCCCGACGAGCGCGGCGCCCCCGCCGGGGACGCGTCCGGGAGTTCCTCGACCGCCATCGGCCCGCCCGCCTCGGCCCCGGTGGACGGCACACGGCGGAACACCGCCCGCAGCGCGCTGACGGCGGGCTCGGTCCAACGGGCGGCCAGGGGTCCGGCGATGACCAGGATCAGGACGTACGCGGTGGCCAGCGGGCCGATCCGGGGCTGACTGGCGACGGCGAGGCCCGCGATGACGATCGAGAACTCGCCACGGGCCACGAGAGTGCCGCCGGCCCGCAGGCGGCCCCGGGTGTGGATGCCCGCCCGGCGTGCCGCGTACCAGCCCGTCATGATCTTGGTGACGGTGGTCACCGCGGCCAGCGCGAGCGCCGGCAGCAGCACCGGCGGGATGGCCGACGGGTCGGTGGACAGGCCGAAGAACACGAAGAAGACGGCGGCGAACAGGTCGCGCAGCGGCATCAGCAGCCGGCTCGCGCCCTCGGCCGCCTCCCCGGACAGGGCGATGCCCACCAGGAACGCCCCGACGGCGGCGGAGACCTGGAGCTTCTGCGCGAACCCCGCGACCACCAGGGCCAGTCCGAAGACGACGAGCAGCAGCATCTCCGGGTTCTCCGAGGAGACCGCCTTGCTCAGCAGGCGTCCGTGGCGCAGTGCCAGAAACAGCACGGCGCCCACGGTGCCCATGGCGATGGCGAGGGCCAGTCCGCCGGCCGCCAGGCCGATGCCGGCGAGCAGGGTGGTGAGCAGCGGGAGGTAGACCGCCATGGCCAGGTCCTCGATGACGAGGACGCCGAGGATCACGGGGGTCTCGCGGTTGCCGAGCCGTCCGAGGTCGGTCAGTACCTTGGCGATGACGCCCGAGGAGGAGATCCAGGTGACGCCGGCGAGCGCGACGGCCGCCACCGGGCCCCAGCCCAGCAGCAGCGCCGCGGCGGCGCCGGGCACGGCGTTGAGGGCGAAGTCGACCAGACCCGAGGGGTACTGCGTGCGCAGGCTGGTGACGAGTTCGGAGGCGCTGTACTCCAGGCCGAGCAGCAGCAGGAGCAGGATCACCCCGATCTCCGCGCCCACGGCGGTGAAGTCCTCGCTGGCGTCCAGCGGCAGCAGGCCGCCGTGCCCGAACGCGAGCCCCGCCAGCAGGTACAGGGGTATGGGCGAGAGCCCGAGGCGTCCGGCGAAGCGCCCGATGAGCCCCAGTCCGAGGATGACGGCGCCGAGTTCGATGAGGAGTTCGGTGGTGTCGTGCATCCTCACTCCCCCGCCACGATCGCGGCGAGCGCGTCCACGCCCTCGCGGGTGCCGACGACGACCAGTGTGTCGCCGATCGCGAGCCGGAAGTCGGGCCCCGGGGAGGGGTGGGCGCTCGTCCTGCGCATGACGGCGACGATGGAGGCGCCGGTACGGGTCCGCGCGCGGGTGTCGCCGAGCAGCCGCCCGGCGTACGGGGAGCGGGAGTTGACCGGGATCTGCTCGGTGACGAGGCCGATCCCCTCGGTGTGCACGGCCTCCAGCGGGGTGGGGTCGAGGAGCCGCGCCAGCACGGCGGCCTCGTCGCCCTCCAGTGGTATCGACATCTGGCACGAATCGGGGTCCTCGGCGCCGTAGAAGCCCAGGAAGCGCCGCCCGTCCTGGTGCACCACCACCGAGAGGTGCCGTCCCGCGCGGGTGGTGACGTCGTACTGCGTTCCGACGCCGGGAAGGGTTGTCCGCCGAGTTCCCACTCTTTCCTCCCAGGGGGTGTCCCGTGGTGTCGCTGCATGGCCGGGCGGGTGGCACAGCCCTCGACGTCCCGGACCCACGACACGGGTAACACTGCGGTAGGCCTGGCCACCAGCGCGTTTTACCCTATCATTACGCTTCAGCGGGGCGGATCCCTTCCCGCCGGCACCCCGCGCCACGGGACGGCGCGGGGCACCGGCGGGGCCGCGGGGATCAGGCCACCGGCCGGACGGGGACGTCGACTCGGGAGGCGTCCCCGCCGCGCAGGCTGTCGCGGGCGGCGAGGACCGCCTCGTGCGGCACACCGAGCGGGACGGCGCTGACCTCGGTCAGCCGCGTGTACTGCGCCGGGCTCAGCCGGACCGCCAGGGCGCCGAGGTAGTCGTCCAGCTGGGCGGTGTTGCGCGGGCCGATGATGGGCAGGAACGGCGTCGCCGCCCGCGCCGCGCGTTCGCGCACCCAGGCCACGGCCACCTGGGCGGGCGTCGCGCCGGTCTCCCGCGCGATGTCCAGCACCGTGTCGACGACGGCGGTCTTCTGGTCGGAACTCTCGGTGTGCACCAGGGTCTTGAGGTCGCTCAGCCGGCCCTGCGTGCCGCGGCGGTACTTGCCTGTCAGCAGCCCGCCGCCGAGCGGCGACCACATCGCGGCGGCCAGGCCCAGGCTTTCGGCCATCGGCAGCAGTTCGCGGTCGGCGCTGCGCTCGACGAGGCTGTACTCGATCTGGACGCCGGCGACCGGGGCCCAGTTCCGCACGTCCGCGAGGGTGGCGGCGCGGGATATGCGCCACGCGGGGAAGTTGGAGAGTCCCGCGTGCAGGATCTTGCCGGACCGCACCAGGTCGTCGATGCCGCGCAGGATCTCCTCGATCGGCGTCAGGTCGTCCGGGAAGTGGACCCAGTACAGGTCGATGTAGTCGGTGCCGAGGCGCTTCAGACTGGCCTCCACCGAATGGATCATGTTCTTGCGGCTGTTGCCGGTCCTGGAGATGTCCTTCCGGGCCGTGTACCCGTTGCTGAACTTGCTGGCCAGCACGAAGTGGTCGCGGTCCGCGGTGAGGAAGCTCCCCAGGATCTCCTCGGACTCGCCGAACTGGTAGGTGTCGGCGGTGTCCAGGAAGGTGCCGCCGGCCTCGGCGAACCGGTCGAACATACGGCGGGACTCCTCGATGTCGGCCCCGGCACCCCACCTGGTGCCGAAGTTGCCGGTGCCGAGGGCGTACTCCGAGACGCGCAGTCCGGTGCGGTGTCCGAAGGTCGTGTAGCGCAAGGGGATCTCCTTGGATGTGGGGGGACGAGCTGTTTGCGGTGGGGGGCGACGGTCAGCCGGCCTCGGGAGCGCCTGCCCGGCGGCGCGGTGTGATGCCGAGCGCGGCGAGCGCGCTGAGGGCGACGACCGCGGCCGAGGTCCACCAGGCGTGCGCGAAGGTGTGCGCGGCCTGGCCGGAGGCCCCCGCCGCGAGGAGGACGACGAGCACACTCACGCCGATCACGTTCCCGACCTGGCCGGCCATGGTGACGACGGCGCTGCCGGTGGCGGCCTTGTCCTTGGGGAGTTCGGCGGTGGCCGAGGAGATCAGGGTCGGCAGGGCCAGGCCGACACCGACGCCCGCGACGAGCCAGCCGGGCAGGATGTCGGTGGCGTAGTGGAGCTGCCCGCCCGCGGCCAGGGCGAGCAGCGCGGCCCCGACGGCGACGAGTGCCGCGCCCAGTGCCGCCACCACACCGACCGGGAGACGCCGGGCGAGGTGCCGTCCGGCGGCCGAGGCACCGAACACCATCGCGGGGCCGGGGGCGACGCCGAGGCCGGTCTCGATGGCCGACCAGTGCCATTCCTGCTGCAACCACAGGGTGAGGCCCAGCAGTTGGACGGCGAAGGCGGCGTAGAACAGCAGTGTCGCGACGCCGGCCCAGGCGAACACCGGGTTGCGCAGCAGCCGCAGGTCGACGGCGGGGACGGGGTGCCGCGCGGAACGCAGCAGGCACAGCGCGAGCGCCACCGCGGTCACGGCGAAGCTGCCGACCGTCGGCGCCGCGCCCCAGCCCCACACCGGCGCCTGCACCAGCCCCAGGGCCAGTGATCCGATCGCGACGGCCAGCAGGGCGCCGCCGAGCAGGTCGGGCATCCGGGCGTCGCGGGTCTGCCGCCCGCGGGGCAGCAGGCGTGCGGCGAGGACCAGCGCCGCGACGCCGATCGGCAGATTGAGCAGGAAGATCCACTGCCAGGCGGCCTGGACCAGCAGTCCGCCGACCATGGGCCCCGCCGCGGCAGCCAGTGAGCCGCTGGCGGCCCAGATCTGGATGTACCGGGTGAGCCTGGCGGGCGGGGCCGTGGTGAGGACGAGGCCCAGGCTGGCCGGGGTGAGCACGGCGGCGCCGGCGGCCTGGAGGAAGCGGAAGGCCACCAGGACCCACAGGTCACCGCTCGCCGCGGCGCCCAGGCTGGCCGCGGTGAACACGCCCAGGCCGAGCAGGAATCCGGTCCTGCCGCCGAAACGGTCGGTCAGCCGGCCGGCGGGGACCAGGAGGGCGGCGTACACGATCGCGTAGCCGTTGAGGATCCAGCTCAGCTTCGACAGCGAGGTCTCGCCGACGCCGTGGCCGATGGGCGCGAGCGCCACATTGACAACGAAGGCGTCCAGTCCGGACAGGAACACCGAGGTGGCCAGGACGGCGAGGACGAGGCCCGGGTGCACCGGTCGGCGCGCGGAGGGCCGGGGGGCGGGAGGCGATGCCTGTGCCGGGCCGGTGCGACCGGCGGGTGTCGCATGCGGGGGTGAGGCGGTCATGGACGAGGTCTCCAACGGAGTGACGAAGTGCGGGGGACGTCCCGATCGGGCGCGCCGCCGGCGGGACGCCTCCTGCGGGGAGAGGGGTCCCGCGGGAGGGTCCGGCCGGCGGCCGATTAAGAACACCGATCGGTGTACTTAAGAGCGACCGTAACAGGGGTGTCCGCTTAAGTAAAACGATCGGTACCCTGGAGCCATGAGCATCACCGACCCTTCGCCCGTACGCCGGCGCCGCGGCCGCGGCGCGCGGGAGCGGATCCTCAAGGCGGCCACCGAGCTGTTCACCGCCCAGGGCATCAACGCCACCGGCATGGACCAGCTCACCGCGGCCGCCGAGGTGTCCAAGCGCACGCTCTACCAGCACTTCGGCGGCAAGGACGAGCTCGTCCACGCCTGCCTGCGGGAGATGGAGGACGGACTGCTGCCCCCGCGGGTCCCGCCGGAGATGACCCCGGAGGAAGCCCGCGACCGGCTGCTCGCCGTCCTCTCCTGGCCTCCCCCGGACCCCTCGGCGCCGCTGCGCGGCTGCCCGTTCCTCAACGCCGCCGTCGAGGTCCCCGACCCCGAGCACCCGGTGCACCGGCTCGCCGCGTCCTTCAAGACCGAGTTCGCCAGGCGCCTGGCCGGCCTCGCCCGGCGCGCGGGCGCCCGTGACCCGGAACTGCTCGGCGAGCAGTTCGCCCTGCTGTACGACGGCGCCGTCGCCCGCAGTACGGCGCTCAACGCTCCCGGAAGCGGCGCCGTGGCCCGCTCGATCGCCACGTCCCTGCTGGACGCCGCGCTCGTCCCGGACGCCCGGTCGGCGGGCTGAGCCGCTAGTCGGTGCGGCGGTGGTCCGCCAGCAGTTCGCGCGCGGCGCGCGCGCCCGAGGCCAGGGCGCCCTGGAGCGAGCCCGTGGCGCGGTGGTCGCCGCACACGTAGCGGCCCGGCGTGACGCGGCTGCCGCGGCTCAACGGGTGCGGCGGCGGCATCGCGGGGAGGGCGCCGTGCACCGTGCAGGCGCGCAGCGGCTCCCAGCCGCCCGTGTCGGTCCCGTACACCTCGGCCAGCGCCTCCCGCACCGCGGCCTCCTCCTCCGGGCCCGGGACACCGAGGACGGAGGTCGACACCAGCGCGCGGCCGTCCGGTGACAGCCCGGGCTGGACCTCGGTGAGGACCACCGTGTTCAGGAACCGCCGCCGCGCGTCGACCAGGAGCGTGGGCTCCGCCAGCGGCGAGCGGCCGGCCGCGTGGTACAGCGTCGTCACGGTGCGCGTCCCGGGCACGGTGAGCCCGGGAAGCAGGCGTGCGGCGGCCTCCGGCCCGGTCGCCACGACGACGGACGGCGCCGCCGTCTCCGTCCCGTCGTCCAGCAGGACGCCGTACGCGGTCAGTTCGCGCACCGGGGCGTCCGTACGGACGACGCCCTCGGGCAGCAGCCCGGCGAGCTGCGCGGGCACCTCGCCGATGCCCTCGGCCGGGAGGCAGAGGGTGCCGCGCAGCATGCTGCGCCACACCAGGTGGAAGAAGCGGCTGGAGGTCTCCAGCTCGTCCTCCAGGAAGACACCCGAAAGGAACGGCCGGAAGAAGGACTCGACGATGTCCGCGGAGAGCCCGGCCGCGGCGAGCGCGGTGAGCGTCGTGGTGTCCGCGCCGCGGCGCAGGACCCGGGCGGGCAGCAGCATGTCGCGGGCGCTCAGCACGCCGAGCGCGGCCAGGTCGCGGGCCGAGGCCAGGCGGCCCGGCAGCAGGTCGGCGGCCTCCCGCGGTCGGCGGGTCGGGTCGGTGAACAGCAGCCGCCCGCGGTCGGTGTGCACCGCCACCCCGGGCGTGAACGGGCGCAGCCGCAGGTCGCGCAGCCGCAACCGGCGCCGCACCTGCGGGTAGGAGGTGTTGAAGACCTGGAAGCCGCGGTCCAGCAGGAAGCCGAGGTGGCGGTCGGTCCGCATCCGGCCGCCGACGCGGTCGGAGGCCTCCAGGACGCGCACCGACAGGCCCGCCGCGCTCAGGTCGGCCGCGCACGCCAGTCCGGCGGCCCCGGCACCGACCACGATCACGTCACACCGGCCGCCGTGCTCGCGAGCCATCGATCGCCGCCCTCTCCACGACCGCCGCCGCAGGACGGACCCCGCGTCGCACGGTGCCGATCACCCTACGTGCGCTCCCGCCGGCGTCCGGGCGCGGCGCGCCGCACCCGTCACAGCCGCAGGGTGACCAGGGCGACGTCGTCGTCGGTGTCCGCGCCGTCCTCCGCGCGCAGGTCGCGCAGCAGGGCGTCGGCGAGGTCCTCAGGGCCGAGGTCGCGGTGCCGGACGATGCTGTCCCTGAGGCGCCGCAGCCCGACGTCGATGTCCTCGCCGCGGCGCTCGATCAGGCCGTCGGTGTACAGGACGAGGATGGCCCCGGGCGAGTAGCCCACCGTCGCCTGGGCCCGGTTCGCCTCGTACGTCCAGGCGCCGAGCGGGGGGTCGGCGTTCTCGTCCAGGAAGACCGCGGTCTCGCTGCCCGCGTCGAGCAGGGCGGGCGGCGGGTGGCCGGCCCTGCTGTACGTGATGGTGCCGCGGGCGCGGTCGATGACGGTCTGGACGGCGGTGGTGGCCAGCGCCCCCTCGACGGTGATGGCGTACCGGGCCAGGGTCTTCAGGGCCGGCCCCGGCTGGCCGAAGGCGCGGACGGCGGCGCTGAGCGCGCTGCGCAGCTGGCCCATGACGCCCGCGGCCTCCAGGCCGTGCCCGACGACGTCCCCGACGGCGACCGCGAGCCGGTTGCGTTCCAGCCCGATCAGGTCGTACCAGTCGCCGCACACGTTCAGCGAACCGGTGGCGGGCCGGTAGCGGACAGCGGCGAAGTCGTACTGGTCGTGGACCACGGTGGGCAGCATCGAGCGCTGCAGCGTGACCGCGATGGCGCGCTCGCGGGCGTGCGCCTCGCGCAGCCGCTCGTTGAGTTCCTCCAGTTCCTGCGCCCGGACCAGCAGCCCGGCGGTGGCCAGCACGTCGCTGCTGAGCCCGCCGCCCTCGGAGTCCAGGCCGCGGCCGGAGCGGACCAGGGCGGTCACGTCGTCCAGGCGGGCGATGACCATGCTGACCTCGCCGTCGGGACCGACGACGGGGATGTGGACGGGGCTCCAGTAGCGCACGCCGTCGTCGCCGGGATGGCTGCCGGCGGCGTCGTACCGGATCGGGCCGATGACGTCCTGCTCACCGGTTACCACGGCGCGGTGCGCCGAGGCGCTCATGCGCTGCACGTCGTTGTCCGCCTCGATGGGGAACGCCTCGACGGCCGGTGTTCCGCGGACCTGTTCCCGTTCGAGGCCGAAGGTCCGCAGGAACGCGTCGTTGGCGTCGGCGATCACGAGGTCCGGGGTGAGCAGCAGCACAGGAACGGGGAAGGCCAGGAACACCGACTCGTAGTCGATCTTCCCGCCCGGTCCCCCTCCGGATGCGGATCCGCGGCTCACCCTTTGATGTCTACCTCGCCCGGACGGCCTCCGCCCGTTGGCGGCGGTCCGGCACCGCCCGGGTGGCGGCGGTGCGGACCGTCCGTACGGGGTGCGGGGCCCGGCGCGTGCCGGGCCCCGCGGGGGTCACAGGCGCTTCGGGACGTCGATCCGGTCGATGTCGGGGGCGTATCCGGAGCCGCTGCCGAAGGTGATGGTGTTGGCGCCGGCCCTGAGGCTCAGGGGGATGCTCACGGTCTCGGCCGTCCCCCAGTCGCCGGTGGAGGCGAACGCGTACGTCGTGGCACCGCCGCCGTTGACGGAGACCTGCGCCGACCGCGCGTCACCGCTGACGTAGGCGACCTTCACCGAGTAGATGCCGGCCTTCGGGACGACCACGTCGTTGAAGGCCAGCGAGCCGCCGAGGTAGAGGTTGCCGACCTTGCGGGAGCCGGAGCAGGCGCCGCAGTCGGCGACCGAGGCGCCACCGCCCAGGGTGTTGCCCGCGGCCTCGGCCTCGTACCCGGTCGTCGCCTGCGCCGGCCCGTGCGGGGTGACGGTGAACAGGCGGGAGCCGTGCGCGGGCAGGGTCGCGGTGATCTTGTCCGTGCGGCTGCCGAGGTCCTGGTGGTTCCACAGGTCGCGGACCGAGCCTCGGCCGGAGAAGCCGAGGGCGGCCCAGTCGGCGGTGACGTCGGCGGGGGTGTCGCCGAGGTTGAACAGGGCGACGGTCCGGCTCCCGTCGGCGTTCCTGGCGGCCCACACCTGCTGGTCGCCGGCCGGGGTGACCGGGCGGGCCGGCGGGGTACTGGACTGGTCGACGGCGATGACCTCGCGGTTGGTCAGCAGCGAGGTGCCGTAGGCGTCGAGGCGGGTGAGGTCGTCACCGGTGAACAGCGGGGACTTGGCGATGGCCCACAGCGTCATGTAGGTCTGCCGCTCGGCCTTGGTGAGACCGTCCATGGCGCCGTTGCCGACGTCCAGGGAGTCCAGGTCGTTCCAGCCGCCGGGGCCGCCGTGCCGGCTCCAGGCCGCGGCGTCGGCGAAGCGGTCGTCGACGGAGTTCTCCCAGCTGACCAGGGTGTCGCAGTAGCACTCGACGTCGGTGTCGATCCGCCAGCCGTTGGAGTACTTCTTCCAGTCGGCGATGTGGCCGATGTCCAGCGACCAGGAGAGTTCCAGGTGGATGGGGCGGCCGGTGGCGGCGATGGCCTTCTGCCAGGCGGCGATGTCGGCGACGTTGTCGTAGTTGTCGCCGCTCTTGAAGGAGCCGGGGCCGACGCCGTCGATCTTGAGGAAGTCGTAGCCCCAGTCGGCGATCAGCCGGGCCTGCGAGTCGATGTACTTCTGGGCGCAGGGCCGGGAGAAGTCGATCTTGTACGAGCTGTCCCAGCCGTTGGTGGTGCGCAGGTCGCCGTAGACGATGTCGCCCGTGGTGCAGCCGGGGGCGTTCCAGACCGGGACCTTGCCGTCGCCGTAGCCCTCCTTCTCCAGGCCGACCGGCAGGTAGATGCCGGCCTTCAGGCCCTTGGCGTGGATGTGGTCCGCGACCGGCTTCATGCCGCGGGGGAAGCGCACCGGGTCCGCGGTCTGCCGGCCGTTGGCGTCGAACTCGGGCTTCCAGTCCTTGTCGCGCCACCAGCCCGCGTCGATGTTGACGTAGCTGTAGCCGTACTTCTTCAGCTTGGCGGCCATGGCGTCGGTCTGCTGGAGCACCTTCTGCTCGGTGAGCCAGCTGTAGTCGCCGTCCGGGTTGAGCCCGGGGTACTTGGAGGACTGCATGCTCCAGCTCGACCAGCCCATGTAGGGCTTGGCCGCCACCGGTGCCTTCGTGACGGCCGGAGTCTCCGGCGCGGCGGCGCGGGCCGCGGGGACGGCGGTGGACACACCGGCGGTGAGCGCCAGGACGAGCAGGGTACGGACGGTGCCCGAGGGCACGACGGAGTGCGAGGGTGACCGCATGGGTCGGCCTCCTGGGGTTGGGGGGAACGGCGGGGCGGATGCCGCGGTGGCGTCAGCCCTTGCCGGAGCCGATGGTCAGGCCGCTGATGAACTGCCGCTGGAGGGCGAAGTACACCAGCAGGGTGGGGACGGCCGTCATCAGGGCGCCGGCGGCGATGAGGTTGGGGCTGGTGAAGTACTGGCCCTGGAGATTGGCCAGGGCCGCGGTGATGGGCCGCTTGTCGCCCGTCTCGATGAGCGCGAGCGGCCAGAAGAAGTCGTTGTAGATCCAGATCGACTCCAGCGTGGCCAGCGCGGCGAAGGCCGGCCGGCACAGCGGCAGGATGATCTGGAAGAACTGCCGCCACACCGGGGCGCCGTCGACGAGCGCCGCCTCGGAGATCTCGTGCGGGATCGTCTTCATGTAGTTGCTGAGCACGAAGGTGCAGAACCCGCACTGGTAGGCGATGTGGATGGCGATGATGCCCCACACGGAGTTGTAGAGCAGCAGCGAGTCGCTCATCCAGGGCGGCAGGGGGATCAGCAGGTAGAGCCGGTAGAGCGGGGTGATGAGCACCTGGGCGGGCAGCAGGTTGCCCGCGGTGAAGAGCATGAGCAGGACGATGTTCCACCGGAAGTCGAAGCGCGAGACGAAGAACGCGACCGCCGCGGAGAACAGCAGGGTCCCCAGCACCGAGGGCACGGTGATGAGCACCGAGTTCCAGAAAAAGTGCGGCATGCCCGACTGGGCCCAGGCATCGGTGTAGTTGCTCAGGCTGATCCCGTGCGGCCAGGACAGGTAGCCGTGCCGGGCCGTGTCCTCGTACGGGCGCAGCGAGGTGTACATCGCCCACAGCAGCGGCAGCAGCCACAGCAGGGCGATGCCGCCGAGCATCACGTGACGGCCCGTCTGACGGGGCGGCCGCGAGGCGGCGGTGCGCGGTCCCGGCCCGCGCCCGACGCGCTCCCGGGACGGGGCCCGCTCGGTGGCGGTGCTGGTCACTGGGCCTCCTTGCGGAAGTTCTGTACGAGGAAGGTCCCGATGGCGGCCAGGGAGACGACCAGCAGTACGACGGCCAGCGCGGAGCCGTAACCGATGTGGCTGGACTCGCCGATGATGTTGTCGGTGATCAGGAGGGACAGCAGTTCCATCCCGGGCTTGCTGCCGACGCCGCCGCCGAGCACGTACACCACGTCGAAGGCGCGCAGCGACTCCATGACGGTGACGACCAGGATGATGACGTTGACCGGCCGCAGCGCCGGGAAGACCACCTTGAGGAAGGTCTGCCGGCCGTTGGCGCCGTCGAGGGCGGCGGCCTCCTTCAGCGCCGGGTCGAAGCCCTTCAGGCCGGCCAGGTAGAGGATCATGATGTAGCCGGTGTGCCGCCAGGCCGAGGCGACCAGCACGGACCACAGGTTGAGGTCCGGGTCCCCCAGCCAGTCGATGTGGTGGCCGGGGGCGGCGGCGCCAAGGATCCCGTCGAGCAGCCCGGTGTCGGGGTTGTAGATGATCTCCCAGATCAGGCCGACCACGGCCAGGGAGAGCACCATCGGCAGGAAGATCGCGGTCTGGTAGACCCGGGTGAAGCGCAGCTTCCGGTCCAGCTGGTAGGCGAGGAAGATGCCGAACGGGGTCGGCAGCAGCGCCGTGAACAGCAGCCAGGTCACGTTGTGCCGCACCGCGGGCCAGAACGGCGGGTAGTTGGTGAAGATCTGCCGGTAGTTCTCCAGCCCGGTCCAGTGGATGTCGGACAGCGCGATGCCGTCCCAGCTGGTGAACGACAGGCCCATGGAGGCCAGCGCGGGCAGCCAGACGAAGAACAGCAGCGCGACCAGCGGGATGCCCACGGCGACGGTCAGGAAGAGGCGGTCGCCGGGGCCCAGCCGGCGGGCACGGGACCGGGAGCGCGCGAAGGGCCGCGCAGAGGGGGGATCGGAGGGCTGCGCGGAGGGGGGAGCGGACGGCACGGTGTTCCTTCCGGTCCGGGTCAGGCGGTGAAGAAGCGGGACCGCTGCGACTCGATCTGCTTCAGCAGGGACGAGGCGTCGTCCGGGTGGCCCAGCCACTGCGTGAGCCCGGGCAGCACGACCGTGGAGACGAAGCCGGGGTCGCTGTCGCGGTCCGCGAACTGCGTGATGTGCTTGGCGGAGGCGATGAGTTCGGCGGACTTCTTCTGCAGCGGGTTGTAGGAGCCGGTGTCCGCCTTCGCGTGCACGGCCACGTTGCTCGGGTCCACGCCCATGTAGAGGTTCTCGGCGCCGGCGCTGCCCAGGAACTCCAGCAGCTTCTTCGCGCCGGCCTCGTTCTTCGGCTTGCGGCTGAGCATGAAGCCGTCGGTGGGCGCCTCGACGGCGTCCTGGCCCTGCGCCGGGTCGATCTCGGGGAAGGGGAAGAAGTCGATGTCGTCGCGGAGCTTCTCGTCGGAGATCTGCTGCCCGACGAAGAGCCCGATGACCGCCATGCCGGACTTCTTGTCCAGCAGCGACTGGGCGGCGTCCTGCCAGGAGCGGCCCGCCGCGCCCTGCTGGTAGTACGGGGCGATCTCGCGCCACAGGTCGAAGATCGCGACGGTGCGGCGGTCGGTCCAGGCGACCTCGCCGCGCATCAGCTGCATGTGGAAGTCGTAGCCGTTGGCCCGCAGGTCGAGGTAGTCGAAGGCGCCCAGGATGCTCCAGGCGTCGCCGCCGCCGTAGCCGGAGGCGATGGGCGACAGGCCGTCCTTCTTCATCCGCTTGGCCAGCGCGGTGAACTCCGACCAGGTGCGGGGGACGGTGTAACCGCGCTCCTGGAACAGGCTCTTGCGGTAGAAGACGGCCCAGGGGTAGTTGTACAGCGGCACGAAGTAGTACTTGCCGTCCTCGCCGCGCGACAGTTGCTTGGTCGCGTCGCTGAAGCCGTCGCCTATCTTCTCCCACACGTCGTCCAGCGGCGTGGCGAGGCCCTTCTTGGCGAAGTACTGCATGCGGTACCCGGCGAACCAGGTGAAGACGTCGTCCGGGGTGCCCTGGAGGTAGGTGGAGATGCTCTTCTGGAAGCTGTCGTGGTCCACGGTGTTGGTCTTCACCGTCAGACCGCTGTCCTTGGTGAAGGCCTTGGTCACCGCCGCGTAGGCGGACTTGGGCGTGGCGTCGGCGCCGTTGGACCCGAAGGTCACCGTCTTGGGGTCGGCGCCCGCTCCTCCGCCGCAGGCGGTGAGCAGCGGCGCGGCCAGGGCGGCCGCCCCGAGGCCGAGCATGCCGCCGACCACGCGACGGCGGCCGGGCTGGGAAGCGGTGGGGGAAGTGCGGCTCTGCAGCGTCATCGCTACTCCTTTGACGTGTCTGATGTGATGAAGGACTGGATCGCGGTGGCCGCGGCCCCGCGCGCCCACTCGTCGAAGGGCAGCGGTCGGGTCTGCAGGTCGCACTGCGCGGCCGTGCCGAAGGCGGCGGCGGTGAAGGCGTCGCGGATCTGGTCGGCGAACAGGTCGTAGGCCGCCAGGCCCTCGCCGGAGATGATCACGCGTTGCGGGCCCAGCAGGTTGGCCACGGCGCCGATGGCCCGCCCGATCGCCTCGCCGGCCCGCGCGTAGACCGCGCGGGCCCCGGGGTCGCCCCGGTGGGCGAGTTCGAGGGCTTCGGCGGCGTCGGCCACCGCGACTCCGGTCGCCGCGCGCACGTCCCGGACGATCGCGGGATCGGCGGCGATGGCCTCCACACAGCCGCGGTTGCCGCAGTGGCACAGCGGTCCTGCGGGGTCGATGGCCAGGTGGCCGATCTCGCCGGCCACACCGTAGGCGCCGGAGACCACGGTGCCGTTGACGACCAGGCCGCAGCCGATGCCGGCGCCCACGGTGACGACGGCGAAGCCGGTGAGCCCGACGCCCGCCCCGAACCACTGCTCGGCGACGGTGAGGGCCCGTACGTCGTTCTCGACGGTGACCGGCAGACCGGTTACCGTCGCCACGATCTCGGCCAGGGGGATGTCCCGCCACTCCAGGAACGGCGACCAGCGAACGACCCCGGCCACCCGGTCGACGTCGCCCGAGACGGCCACGCCCAAGCCGCGGACCTGGACGCCGAAACCGTCCGCCTCGGTGCGCAGTTCCTGCACCAGGCCTGCGAGTTCGGCCAGCACAGAGCCGGGATCGCGGCTGGTGAGCGGCACATGCCGGGCGACCCGGATGCGGCAGCACAGGTCGGTGAGGACGCCGATGATCTCGTCACCGGTCACCTTGAGGCCGATGAACAGCGCCCGCCCGGCGTCCACACGAACCTGGTTGGCGGGCCGCCCGAGTGCGGTACGGGCCGCTCCGTCCGCCTCGTCCACCAGGTAGCCGGCCTCGATGAGGGGCCGGACCGCCTTGGTGACCGCGGCGGCGGACAGCCCGGCACGCCGGGCGATGTCGGCCCGGGTCAGGGGCCCGTGCGACAGCACGATGGTGAAGATCTGCGAGGCGGCCGGGGTTTGAACCGGTATCGCCTCGCCGGGTGGGGTCGAGCGCATGGCCGGGAACCTAGGTCTGTTCTTTTCTGCTGTCAATGAAAGAAACGAGGTTGGTCGGAAGCTGCGGTTTTGAACCGGCCCCGGCTTGCAAAGGATCGTCCCAGGTGGGTGTTGACAGCTGATCAAAGGTCACGATTGGCTTTCGCCATTCGCCTTGTGGCGTCGACCGAACGTGAGGACCCATGGCCCTGATCTCCTTCGCCCCGCACACCGGGGTCTGGCTGCTCTCCACCGCGCGCACGTCGTACGCGCTGCGGACCGACGAGACCGGGGCACCGTGTCACGTCGCCTGGGGACCGCGGCTGACTCTCGCGGAGGCGGCGGAACTGGCCGCTCCCCTCGCTCCGCCGGCCAGCAGCTTCGAAGGACGCCCCGCGGTGGGCGAGGAGCTTCCCGTCGACGGCGGCGCGCGCTACGGGGTGCCGTCGCTCCAAGTCCGGCTCCCCGACGGCTCGCGCGCCTTCGAGTGGGAGCCGGCCGGCCACCGGCTCGACGCATCGACGCCCGGCACGGCCGAGCTGGCGCTCGCCTACCGCGACCGCGGGTACCCGCTGGAGGTGACGCTCCACTACCGCGTCCACGAGGACACCGATGTCGTCGAGCGCTGGACCGTCCTGCGCAACGCCGGCGACCAGGAACTCGCGTTGCCGCGCGCCGACTCCGCCGCCTGGACGCTGCCCGCGCTGCCCGGCTACCGGCTCAGCCACGTCACCGGCCAGTGGTCCGCGGAGAACGGGCTGCACCGCGAGCCGCTCCCGGCCGGCGAGACCGTCCTCAGCAGCCGGCGCGGCGTCACCAGCCACCACGCGAACCCGTGGGTCATGCTCGACGCGGGCGACGCGACGGAGGAGCAGGGCCGGGTGTGGAGCGCCGCCCTGGCGTGGAGCGGCAGTTGGCGCATCACCGCGCAGCGCATCCCCGACGGCCGGGCGGGCTTCACCGGCGGCGCGGGCCACGACGGCGCGAGCCTGCGGCTGGCACCCGGCGAGGAGTTCACCACCCCCGTCATGGCCGGGCTCTTCAGCGAGGGCGGTTTCGGCGCGGCGAGCCGCGCCTGGCACGCGTACACCCTCGCGCACGTCCTGCCCCGGCCGCGCGAGACGGCGCCGGTGCTCTACAACTCCTGGGAGGCGACGGGCTTCGACGTCGAACCTGCCGCGCAGGCCGCGCTCGCCGCGCGCGCCGCGGCGCTCGGCGTCGAGCTGTACGTGGTCGACGACGGCTGGTTCGGCGGCCGCCGCCACGACCGCGCGGGACTGGGCGACTGGACGCCCTCACCGGACCGCTTCCCGGACGGGCTCGGCCCGCTGGTCGGCGAAGTGCACCGGCTCGGCATGAAGTTCGGCCTCTGGGTGGAACCGGAGATGGTCAACGCCGACAGCGACCTGTACCGCGAGCACCCCGACTGGGTGCTGCACGTCCCCGGCCGTACGCGCACCGAGCTGCGCAATCAGCTGGTGCTCAACTTCGCCCGCCGCGACGTCGCCGACTGGGCGTACGGCTGGCTGACCCGCCTGGTCGCCGAGCACGGCATCGACTTCCTCAAGTGGGACATGAACCGCGCCTTCAGCGAGGCGGGCTGGCCGGAACGCGACGGCGGCGCCGACCGCCTGTGGACCGGGTACGTGCACCAGCTCTACGGCGTCCTCGACCGGCTCCGGGCCGACCACCCGGACCTGCGCATCGAGGCGTGCAGCGGCGGCGGCGGCCGCGTCGACCTCGGCATCCTGGCCCGCACCGACCAGGCGTGGACCTCGGACAACACCGACGCCGCCGACCGCACCCGCATCCAGCACGGCCACACCCAGATCTACCCCGCCCGCACCATGGCCGCCTGGGTCACCGACGTCCCGAACCAGCTCACCGGCCGCACGGTCCCGCTGCGCTTCCGCTTCCATGTGGCGATGGCCGGACTGCTGGGCATCGGCGGCGACCTGAGCCGCTGGCCGGAGGACGACCTCGCCGAGGCCGCGGAGCTGGTCGCGGAGTACAAGACGGTCCGTCACATCGTCCAGCACGGGATCCTGCACCGCCCGGCCGGACCGGACGGCGACGGACCGACCGTCGTCCAGTACGCCTCCCCGGACGGCGAGGAGGCCCTGCTGCTTGCCTGGCGCCCGCCGCTCCCCCACGGCACGCCCCAGCGGCCCGTGCGACTCGCCGGCCTGACTCCCGGCGCCCGCTACCGCGACGCCCGCACCGGCGCCGTCCATCACGCCGCGGTCCTGACGGGGTACGGGCTTTCGCTGGACCTGCCCGCGCGGGACTGGGCGAGTACCGCGGTGCACCTGGTACGCGTACCGGAGGGCGGGACCGCCTGACCGGCCCCGCCCCCCGGTACGCCCGCGCGCCCGCCCCGGACCCGGTCCCCGGGGCGCGGCGCACGGTCAGTTCTTGACGGCGAGCACCCACTCGTCGACGGAGACGACGGCCGCCTGCCGGGGGAAGACCTTCTCCGTCAGCACGCGGTGCACCTCCGGGTCGGCGTCAAGGCAGCCGTCGGACAGCACGGTGAGGCCGAAGTCCAGGTCGGCGGCCTGGCGGAGGGTGGACAGGACGACCCCGCTGGTGGCGATGCCGCTCAGAACGAGGCTGTCGATGCCGCGGGCGCGCAGGACCATGTCGAGGTCGCTGCCGGCGAAGGCGCTGACGCGCTTCTTGGTGACGACCAGGTCGCCGGGCTCGGGGGCGACGTCGGGGTGGATCTGCGCCGCGGGGTCGCTCTCGGCGAAGGCCCCGGTGCCGGCGAGCGCGCTGAAGGTCTTGTTGCGGGGGCTGACCTCGGGGTGCCCGTCGCGGAAGCCGATGACGACGTACAGGACCGGGATGCCAGAGGCGTGGGCCGCGTCGACGGCACCGCGCAGGCGCGGCAGGTAGTCGCTGTCGGTGGCGAAGCGGTCGACGATGCCCCGCTGGACGTCCATCACGAGGAGTGCGCTGTGCGCCATGCTTCTGTTTCCTGTCCTTCGTCGGTGCCGGCCGGTGTGCCCGGTGCGGCCTTGTGGTGCTTGCCGCGGAGCGCCGAGGCGGCGGCGGCGATCAGGGACATCGCCGTGGCGGCGGTGAAGACCGTGACGAGCCCGTGGTGGAAGGGCCCGGAGACCAGTTCGGGGAAGAACCCGTTGCCGGTCAGGGCGTCGACGTTGGGCCGGGGCAGGGAGTGCAGCACGCCGCTGGGCCCGAGCAGGTGGCTGATGGGGTTGTTGCCGAGGAAGGTGGCGAACAGCGTGCTGACCGGGGGCAGTCCGGCCACCTGGCTCGCGGTGCCCGCGGGCACGCCCTGGCTCCGCAGACCGCTCTCCAGCGCGCCGGGCAGCGAGCCGGCCAGGCCGGAGATCATGAGGGAGAAGGACAGCCCGATGGACAGGGCGGTACCCGAGTTCTGGAACGTCGAGCGCATGCCAGAGGCGACCCCGCGCTGGTCCGGCGTCACGCTGCCCATGATCGCGGAGGTGTTGGGCGCCGAGAACATGCCCTGCCCGATACCGCTGAGCAGCAGCAGGCCCGCGAAGGCGGGATAGGGGAAGTTCACGGGCAGCATGAGCAGCCCGACGAATCCGGCGGCCACCAGCAGCAGTCCGGTCGTGGAGAACAGCCGCGCGCCGAAGCGGTCCGACAGGTAGCCGGAGGCGGGGCCCGCGATGAGGAATCCGACGGTGAGCGGCAGCATGAAGATGCCCGCCCACAGCGGGGTGTCCTCGAAGGCGTAGCCGTGCAGCGGCAGCCAGATGCCCTGCAGCCAGATGATCAGCATGAACTGCAGCCCGCCGCGGGCCACGGAGATGAGCAGCGCCGCCAGGTTGCCGGCCGCGAAGGCCCGGATACGGAAGAGGCCGAGGCGGAACATGGGTTCGGCGATGCGGGTCTCGACCACGCAGAACACCAGCAGCAGCGCGACCCCGGCCGCCAGGCCGCCGAACACCCAGGGGTTGGTCCAGCCGGTGGGGTGACCACCGTAGGGCTGGATGCCGTAGGTGATCGCGGCGAGCAGCCCGCCCGCTCCCGCGGTGAAGGTGATGTTGCCGATCCAGTCGATGCGGCCGGGTCTGCGGACGCCGGTCTCGCGGAGGCTGCGGTACGACCAGATGGTGCCCACGATGCCGATGGGGACGCTGATCCAGAACACCGCGCGCCAGTGGATCGTGGCCAGCAGCCCGCCCGCGAGCAGCCCGAGGAACTGCCCTGCCAGGGCGGTGATCTGGTTGATGCCGAGCGCCATTCCGCGCTGTCTGGAGGGGAAGGCGTCGGTGAGGATGGCCGCGGAGTTGGCCGTGAGCATCGCACCGCCGACGGCCTGCACGACGCGGAATCCGATCAGCCACAGCGCGCCCGAGCCGCCCTTGAACGGGTCGAGCGACAGCGCCAGCGAGGCGCAGGCGAAGATCGCGAAGCCCATGTTGTACATGCGGACGCGGCCGAACATGTCGCCGAGCCGGCCGAGCGCGACCACGAGGACCGCGGACACCAGCAGGTAGCCCAGGATCATCCAGAGCAGGTAGCCGATGTTGCCGGGCGCCAGCGGGTCCAGGCCGATGCCGCGGAAGATCGCCGGGAGCGAGATGATCACGATCGAGCCGTCGATGGTCGCGATCAGGACGCCCAGCGTCGTGTTGGAGAGCGCGACCCACTTGTAGCGGCCGTCGTCCTCCGGCCGTCCGGTGCCTTCGGGGCGGGCCGTCGTGCCGGCCGCCGCGCCCTTCACAGCCGCTCCGCGAGCCGGTCCAGCAACGGCAGCACGGCCAGCAGTTGATGCCGTTCGTCGTCGGTGAACTCGGCCCGGATGACGGCGCCCAGTCGCTGCACGGACTCCGAGCGCCGGTCGGCGAGCACCTTGCGGCCGGCGTCCGTCACGGTTACGACGGCGCGGCGGCCGTCGGCGGCGTCCGGGCGGCGGCTGACCAGTCCCCGTTCCTCCAGGCCCGCGAGGGTCGTGGCCATGGCCTGCGGGCGTACGCGCTCCAGTTCGGCGAGCGACCCGGGGGAATCCGGCCCCTCGCGGTCCAGCCGGGCCAGCACGGACACCTCGGAGAGTGTCACGTCCCCCACGGCGTGTGCCTGTCGCAGTCGGCGCGCGATCCGGCCCACGGCCAGCCGGAGTGCCGCTCCGACCTCCGTGGGGTCGTCCGCCACCGGCGGAATGTCATCCATGATTAATTACAATAGCTTAATCAATTGCCCGTAACTACCCCGCGCCGACGGGCCGGGGCGGGCACGGACAGCGGGCGGCCGGCACCCCGGTCCTGAGGTCCGGGTGGTCGCCGGGACAGGTGCGCCCTACGTTGGAGATGGGAGCGGCGCCCCACGCTCAGGCGCTGCTGCGACATCGCTCCACGGCCTCGCAGTCCACCGATGGTGAGGTACCCCATGAAGATCCAAGGGTCGGTCGCTCTGGTCACCGGCGCCAACCGCGGACTCGGAGAGCAGTTCGTGCGGGCGCTCCTGGAGGCGGGAGCGGCCAAGGTCTACGCCGGGGCGCGCGATCCCGGGAAGGTCACCGTGCCCGGGACGGTTCCGGTCGCCGTGGACATCACCGACCAGGAGTCCGTGCGCGCGGCGGCCGAGCAGGCCCAGGACGTGACGCTCCTCGTCAACAACGCGGGGTCGACCACCCGGGCGCATGTGCTCACCTCCGACCTGGACTCGTTCCGCAAGGAGTTCGAGACGCACGTCCTCGGCACCCTCGCCATGTGCCGGGCCTTCGCACCGGTCCTCGGCCGCAACGGCGGTGGCGCGCTCGTCAACGTCCTGTCCGTGCTGTCCTGGGTGTCGGTCCCGGCCAGCGCCGGATACGCCGCCGCCAAGTCCGCCGAGTGGTCCGTGACCAACGCCCTGCGGGTGGCGCTGGCCGAGCAGGGCACGCAGGTCACCGCCGTGCACGTCAGCTACCTCGCGACGGAGATGGCCGCCCGGATCCCCGGCCCCAAGGCCGATCCCGCCGTGGTGGCCCGGGCGGCCGTCGACGGGGTCGACGCGGGACTGGACGAGGTGCTCGCCGACGACGTCAGCCGGCAGGTCGAGGCGGCGCTGGCCGCGGGACCCGAGGCGCTGTACCCCCAACTGTCGGGCGGGCCCCCGCTGGTCTGACCGCCCGGCTCAGCCGGTTCAGTGGGGAAGGAGCTGCTGGCCGCCGTCGATGTCGTAGGTCGCGCCCGTGAGCGCGTCATTGGCCATGATGTGCAGCGCCAGGGAGGCGACGTCGCCCGGGCCGACGACCCGCCGGATGGGGAGCTTGGAACGCAACTCCTCCCGTCGCGCGTCGAGTTGGTCGCCCAGCAGTGAGGCCGACAGCGGCGTGTCCACGAATCCCGCCGCGATGGCGTTGACCCGGACCGGCGCGATCTCCAGCGCGAGATTGGCGACAAGGGCGGGCAGCGCCGCCGTCATGGCACCGACGACGGACATGCCGACGCCGGGGCGCCGGGCGCCGGTACCGCCCATGAACAGCAGCGTTCCCCCGGCCCTGACCTTCCGGCGGCCGTGCAGGGCGACCGCGAGCGTCATCCCCAGGCGGTCGCTGAACTGCCGGCGGGCGGCGGTGAGGTCCATGCCGTCGAGCGGCATGTAGGCCGGACTGCCGGCGGTGACCATCACGTGGTCGACCGGCTCGCGCAATGCCTCGAAGAACTCCTCGACGCGGTCGGTGTCGTTGGCGTCGAACGCCGCCGTCGCCTGCGGCCGGAGCTCGAGCGCGGCCCGCTCCAGCCGTTCCGGGTCGCGCGCGACGAGGATCAGCCCGCCGCCCGCCGCCCGTACCTGACGCGCGGTCTCCAGCCCGATGCCCGCGCTCGCGCCGATCACCACGACCGTCCGGCCGGCGAGGCCCGAGGGGCCGGGCGAACCGGGTACGCCGGGCGCCGCGGTCATCGGGCCACCTCACGGCCGTGGTCGCCTTCGCCTTCGCGGACGCGGTGCGGCTCGCTGCTCATCCGTGCCTCCCGGGGTCGGCTTCCGCTCCATCGTCGCGCTTCGGCCCGCCGATCGCCCGTCGGCCCGCCCGCGGCACCCGCGGCGTACGGGGGCGTTGTCGGTACCGCCGTCTATCGTCGCCGCCCATGACCCCGCCCATGACTGAGAGTTCCCGCCTGGATGCCGTCCGCGCCTCGTACGACACCGTCGCCGCCGACTACGCCCGGTTCTTCGGCACCACCCTCGCCGAACCCCCGCTCGACCAGGCGATGCTGGCCGCGTTCGCCGATCTCGTCCGCGCCGGCGGCTCCGGCCCCGTCGCCGACCTCGGCTGCGGACCGGGCCGGGTCACGGCGCACCTCGCCTCACTCGGGCTCGACGCGTTCGGCGTCGACCTGTCGCCGGGCATGGTGGAGGTGGCCCGCCGCAGCTACCCCGGCCTGCGGTTCGACGTGGGCGCGATGCCGGCGCTCGACCTGCCGGACGGCGGGCTCGGCGGCGTCCTGTCCTGGTACTCCACGGTGCACACCCCGCTGCGGGAGCTGCCGGCCGTCGTCGCCGAGTACCACCGTGTCCTGGCGCCCGGCGGCCACCTGCTCCTCGCCTTCAAGGCCGGCGACGGGCACGTCCGGCTGGAGCACGCCTACGGCCACCCCGTCACGCTGGACGTCCACCGCCACCCGCCGGACCGCGTCGCCGCGCTGCTGGCCGAAGCGGGATTCACCGAGACCGCGTGCCTGGTGCGGGCGGCAAGCGGCGTCGAACGGACGCCGCAGGCGTTCCTGCTGGTCCGCAGGGCCGACGGCGTGTGACACGGTGGCGTCGGTCGCGTCGGTGGCACACGAATCCACGTGGACGCCCGGCGGCCCGCTGACATATGTTCCTGCCTGCCCGCCCGCGGCGGGCGCACCACTCGCACACCATCCCTTGGGGGGATTTCGTCATGTCCATCAGCCCTGCCGGTCCGCCGGGCGGTGTCCCGCACTACCCGTCCGGCCTGACACCGACGCCGCCACCGCAGACCGTTCCCGGCGTGCTCCGGTCGCCGCTGGGCCTGGCGAACGCGGTCACCGCGCTGCTCGGACTGGCGATGGCGATCGACCTGTTCGTGATCGCCGCAGACATCAACCTGTACATCACGGCCGGTACGTGGTCGCCGGACGACCTCGCGGCGGTCAGCGAGGCCGGCCCGGCCGATGTGCTCGTGGGGCTCTCCGCGCTCCTGCAGAGCATCGGCCTCGTGGCGACGGCGGTCGTCTTCATCATCTGGTTCCACCGGGTGCGCGGCAACGGCGAGGTCTTCTCACCCAGCGGCTTCGACAAGGGCCGCGGCTGGGCCATCGGCGGATGGTTCGTCCCCATCGGCAACTTCTTCATCCCGTACCGGATCGCCCGTGACACCTGGACCGCCAGCACGCAGCGCGCTCCGGACGGTTCGTGGCGTCCCGCCCGGACGGGGATCGTCACCGCGTGGTGGTTCGTGTGGATCCTCGGTCTGATCGTCGACCGGGTCGCCTCCCAGATGTACTCCGGCGCCGAAGTCCCGGACGCCGTGCAGAGCGCGGCGCTCGACATGGCCGTGGCGACCACGCTGGACCTCGCCGCCGCCGTCCTGGCGATCGTCTTCGTGCGGAGGCTGACCGCCATGCAGCACCGCATGGCCACGGAGGGCCCGCTGGCGGCCGTCTGACCTCCCGCACCCGGGCGTCCGGGCGCCGGCCGTGGGCCGGCGCCCGGACGCTTTCGCATCCCGGGTTGCGAGCCTCGCGGGCCCGCGGGGAGGCTGGCAGGGGAAGGTGCCACAAAGGCGGTGGTGGGACGTGGAGCGCCAGGTGTCGGTGGAGATGACCGGTGAGGGCTATCGCGTCGCGTGCCGGGACACCGGCGTTGTCGGGCTCGGCATGACCGAGTCGGAGGCGTGGACGGACTTCTGGCAGGCGCTGCACGCGGTGTGGAAAGCGCCGGAGGACGCGCGGGCCGCCGCCGAGCGGCGGGACGCGGACCGTGCGCGGCCCCGGATGGACCGGGTGCGCGGCCTGCTGAGCTGAACGCGTCCGCGGCTGACGGGACCGGGCCCCGCCGGTGGGCGCAGGGGCCGCCGTCCCTGCGTCCACGTGCGCCGGCGCTCAGCAGGAGAGGTTGTTCCCCGCGGGGACGCCGAGGATCTGGGTGAAGCGCTGGTAGTTGGCCACCCGGCTCTGGACCTGTGCGGGGTTGCGTCCGTCGCACTCCAGGGAGCCGTTGATGGAGCGGATCGTCTGGCCGAAGCCGGCCTGGTTCACCATCGCGTTGTGGCCGGTCATGGTGCCGGGGCCGCTCTGGGTGTTCCAGTACCACAGGCCCGTCTTCCAGGCCACGGCCGAGTCCTGCTCGACCAGCCACGGGTTGTGCAGCAGGTCGATGCCGAGCGCGTCACCGGCGGCCTTGTAGTTGAAGTTCCAGCTGAGCTGGATCGGGCCGCGGCCGTAGTACGCGGACTGCCCGGCCGGGCAGCCGTAGGGCTGGCCCCAGTCGCAGTAGTGCGAGTAGTTGGCCGTGTTCTGCTCGACGATGTAGACGAGGCCGCCGGTCTCGTGGGCGATGTTGGCGAGGAAGGCCGCGGCCTCCTGCTTCTTGACGGTGTCGCTGCCGGTCTTGGCGAAGCCGGGGTACGCGGACAGGGCCGCGACCAGGCCGCTGTAGGTGTAGAAGCCGTTCCGGCCCGGGAACATCTGGTTGAACTGGGCCTCGCTGACCACGAATCCGGACGGGTTGCCCGGGTTGCCGGGGTCGGTGCCACCGCCGCCGCAGGTGCCCTGGTCGGCCCAGACGCCCCACTCACCGGTGGTGCCGGGCGTCTCGTTCTGGGTCCACCACTTGGCCTGCCAGTTGTGGCCGCCGTAGGAGGCCGTCATCCCGTTGGTGTACACCGAGGATGCGCTCCACGCGGCCGCGCAGGTGGCGGCGGAGGCAGTTCCGGAGGGGATGGCCACCGCCATGCCGGCGGCGGCCGCGAGGGTGGTGAGGAGTGCCAGAGTGCGTCGCATGACCGTAACTGCTCCTTGTGTGGGGGGAGTTGCGTCTCGCACTGAGCAATGAACCGGATTGGCCTATACCTGTCAAGGTCTAGACCAACACCCGTTCCGCTTGAGGTCGCGCCCCGGCGGCGTAGCGTGGGAGAAGTGCGGGGGCAGCGGGAGGGGGCTCTACGAGACGGACCACGCCGCCACGGTGCTGCGCGCCTACCGCGGGGCCATCGCCGCCGCCCCGGAACGGCTCTGCGTCTTCCCGGCGTTCCACATCGCGCCGCCGCTGCCGTTCATCCCCGAGGGCCGGCACGGCGACCGGTTCGTCGGCCTCGTGGCGTGCTGGGCAGGGCCGCCGGAGGAGGGCGAACGGGTCCTGCGCCCGTTCCGCGACGCGGCACCCGTGGCCGCCGAGCACGTCGGCCCGATGCCCTACCCGGTGATGAACAGCCTCTTCGACGCGATCCTGCCGCCCGGCCTCCAGCACTACTGGAAGGCCGCGTTCGCCGCCGAGCTGACCGACCAGGCCATCGCGGCCCATGTCGCGCACGCCCCCGGGCTGCCCGCGGTCAACACCGCCGTCCACATCTACCCGATCGACCGCGCCTGCCACCGGGTCGCCCCGGACACGACCGCCTTCGCCTACCGCGACGTCTCCTTCGTGGCCGTCATCGCGGGGATGCGGCCCGACGCCGCGGCCAACGACGCCAACATCGCCTGGGTGCGCGGCTACTACGAGGCGATCGCACCGCACTCCCAGGAGGGCCGCTACGTCAACTTCACGGCGGGCGACGACCAGGGCCGCGTCCGGGCCAACTACCGCGGCGACCACGACCGCCCGGTGGAGGTGAAGAGGGCCCGGGACCCGGGCAACCTCTTCCACCTCAACCAGAACATCAGGCCTTGACGGGCGAGCCCTGAGGCGCGGGCACCGGAGGAAGGAAGATGCCGCCGCGCGCGGCGGCCCGCGCCGTACGCGCCGCCACCGTGATCCATGCCACGAGCAGCAGGGTGCCGAGCACGACGGCCGCGCCCTGGAAGGCGGTCGCGTGCAGGCGCAGCGCGAGCGCGCTCGTGCCGGTGACGCAGGTGCCGACGGGGAAGGTGAAACTCCACCAGGTCAGGGAGAACGGCAGGCCGCGGCGCGCGGTGCGCACGGTGAGGGCGGCCGCCAGGAGGAGCCACATCATCGCGAAGCCCCAGACGGGCACCCCGTACAGCAGGCCGAACACCTCGGCGCCGGTGGCATAGGGACGCGGCAGAACCGAGCGGGCCGCCCCGCCGAGCAGATTGGCGGCGGTCACCGACTGACCCAGCGGTCCCAGCACGATCCAGAGCGTCGGCACCATGGCGGCGGGGCCCGTCTTGTGGTGCATGAGCCGGCTCCACACCTGGGTGATGATGATCAAGCTCGCGATCAGACTCATACCGAACATCGCGTAGCACGCCAGCAGCAGCGTGAGCCGTCCCTGCCCCGGCGCGAGGTGCGGGATCAGCGCGGCGCCGGTGGCGGCCGACACCATCGGGGGCACGACGGGCATCAGCCAGCCGCCGAAGGCCGCGTCCTCGGTCACGCGGTGGTCGGTCATGGCGCGGTACGGGATCCACACCCAGGTCACCAGCCCCAGCAGGGTGCCCGCCGACCAGAGCACCACGTCCACGACGAGCGCCGGGCGCTCGCCGATCCACGCGGAGCCCAGCGTCAGGGTGCCCGCGCCGACCGTCATCAGCGCCATCGCGGGGGCGCCCCAGAAGTGCGCCATGACCGGGTGGCCGGCGTGCGCGCGGCCGCGCTCGGGGTGGCGCGTCCAGTGCACGGACCAGGCGGCGGTGAGCAGGAGGAGCCAGGCGGCGGCCAGGGCCCATACGACAGTGGCGAACGTCCGCAGCCCCGGCACGTGCACGGGGAGGCCGGCCGCGGCAACGGCGACGATGCCGGTGCCCATGACGGAGGCGTACCAGTTGGGACCGAGGTCGCGGAAGAGCTGGGAGGGGTGGTCCAGCTCCCGCAGCAGGCCGGTGCGCGGGTGGGCGCCGGCCCTGGGCGGGGCGGTGAGCGAGGGGTGCATGGCCCCAGCCTCCCGTCGCCCCGCGGACGCCGGTAGGGATCATTCGGCGATGGGGTCATAGACTCGGCCTATGCCCCTGCCCGAGCGAGTGAGCGACCTGGCGGCGTACGACCTGCTGCTGTCCGTCGCCCGCCTGGGCAGCGTGGGCGCGGCCGCCCGCGCGCACGGCATCAGCCAGCCCTCGGCCAGCTCCCGGCTCCGCCATCTGGAACGCCGGCTCGGGCTCCCGCTGCTGGAGCGCTCGCCGCGCGGCTCACGGCTCACCGAGCAGGGCGCACTGGTCGCCGACTGGGCGCGCACCGCGGTCGACGCCGCGGCCTCGCTGGACGCGGGCGTGACCTCGCTGCTGGGCACCACCGGGAGCCGGCTCCAGGTGGCGGCCAGCATGACGGTGGCCGAGTACCTGCTCCCCCAGTGGCTGGCGGTGCTGCGGGTCCGTGCGCCGCACACCTCGGTCGCCCTGGCCGCGGGCAACTCCGACGAGGTCGCCGCCGCCGTGCGGGAGGGCCGGGCCCATCTCGGATTCGTCGAGGCCCCCGACGTCCCGCGCGGGCTGACCGCCCGCACCGTGGGACACGACGAGCTCACGGTGATCGTGGCCCCCGCCCACCCCTGGGCCCGGCGCCGCTCGGGGATCACCGCGGGCGAGCTGGCCGCCGCGCCGCTGGTCGCCCGGGAGCGCGGCTCCGGCACCCGGCGCTATCTGGAACGTGCCCTCGACGGGGTGGGCGCGGTCCCCCTCGCCTCGCCGCTGCTCGAACTCCCCTCGACGACCGCCATCAAGACCGCCGTCGCCGACGGGGTCGCCCCCGCGGTCCTCAGCTCGCTCGCGCTCACGGCCGAGCTGGCCAACGGCACCGTGGTCGCCGTCCCGGTACGTGACCTCGATCTCACCCGCGCCCTGCGGCTGGTCCATGCCCGGACCAGCCCGCCCACCGGCGCGGCCGGCGAACTGGCGGCGATCGCCCGGCACGGCGGCCCTTCGGCCGCCGCCTGAGCCACCGCCACGACCTATCATTGAAGGGCGGCAACGATCCGCGCCGACGGATGGTTTCCCGCTTGATACGGTGACCGACGTGACAGGACACGAGAACGCGAACCGGGACCCCGCATCCGATCCGCTGGACCGGCTCGGCTTCCTGTTGGCCCGTCACGGAGCCGTCGCCAAGGACCGCGTGCACCATGCGTTCGCCGTCTGCGGACTGGCACCCCGTCAGGGCACCACGCTGATGCTGCTCGGTAGGTCGGGCGACATGAGCCAGCAGGCACTCGCCGGTGAACTGGGCGTCGACCCCAGCATCATGGTCGGCATCCTCAACGACCTGGAGTCCTGCCGTCTCCTGGAGCGCCGCCGCGACCCGGCCGACCGCCGGCGCCACATCGTCACCATCACCGAGGCGGGCACCGACACCCTGACGCGGGTGGAGAAGGCCCTTCACGAGGTGGAGAGCGAACTCTTCGCGGACCTCGCCCCCGAGGAGCTCACCGCACTGCGCGGCCTGCTGGCCCGGGTCAGGACCTCTCCGGTCGCTCCCCCCTGCGACGAGGCCTGAGGAGCCCCGGCCGGCTCCGGCAGGCACCGCGGGCGGTACGCGAAGAGCGGGTGGCCGTCACGTCCGAGCGTCCCCACGCGCGATGACGGGCCACCCGCCCTGGCGGACAGGGCGACAGCCGTGTCCTGTCAGCCGCACTTACCGTCCCCACGGGCGCGGCCTCCTGCGCCTCCCTCACAGAGCGCAGGGCCTTCACCCCGGCCTCACAGGTTCGGGGCGAAATTGAACGTACACGACGGTTGATCCATATCAATGATTATGGGCGTGTGACCATGACCTCAGCGTCCGGTCCGCCGGAGGCGGAATAAAAGGCTCCGCCCGGCGGACGGCCCGGCCCGGCCGGCGTGGGACACCTCACACCGGCCCACCGGGCACCACGATCACCGCTCTGACCTGCGCTTTCACGGAATCACGCCTGGTGGGACCGCCGCGTGCCGACCCGAAGGCCTTGCGCTCCGCGCGCCCACTGCCGCAGAGTCCACACATATCCGGCCTCGTTCGCTTACGCGGCGATGGGGCAACCGGGCGGGGGGCACATTCGAAAGGGTCCTTGTCCTCCCATGGTTTCCCCACGCAGCAACCAGGCAAAGCACCGCCGCGGTCGGTCCCTGCGGTGGAAGGTGACGACGGCGGCCGTCGCCGCGGCGGCCGCGCTCGGCGGTACCGCCTGGGCGCTGCAGCAGTCCTTCCAGGAACCCGCGGAGGCCGCCGGAAAGCCGAGGCCCGCCGCCGTCTCCCCGGCGCCCGCGTCCCGTACCACCTCGCCCAGCCCCGACGCCGTACCCGGCAAGGGCCTCGACCGGCCGGTCCACGGCGAGCGGAAGGCACCCGGCAAGAAGCACGGCACCGCCACGAGCGGCAAGCCCGCGCACGAGTCGCCGTCCCCGAAGGCGGCGGCGTCCACCCCCGCGAAGGCGACCCACAAGCCCGCCCGGTCCGCCACCCCCACCAAGCCGGCCGCGCCCACGCACCACGCGTCCCCGAGCGCGCCGCACACGACCCACCCGGCGCATCCCTCGGTCAGTCCGTCACCGGTGGTCACCCACCCCGCGCACACGCCCCCGGCCACCCCGCCCGCGCCCAGCGAGCCGGCACCCAGCACCCCGCCGGCGAGCCCCGATCCGACGGACACGCCGCCCCCGGCGACGCAGCCCCCGGCCACGGACACACCGGCCGACGACACGGCCGGCACGGCACCCACCGCCACCGCGCCGGAGCACCGGGTGCCGCGCGGGCACGGCGGATGGTGGCAGCACCGCACAACGAGGTGACACCGCGGGCGCGGATCAGCGCCCGCGCCCCGAGAAACGCTCGACGGCCCGCAGGACGGCCTGCTCCATCGCGGGGCTGCCGGTGTGACCGGAGTCGTCGATGACCTGGAGCTCCGCGTCCGGCCACACCTTGGCCAGTTCCCACGCGGTCGTCAGCGGGCTGCCGAGGTCGAGCCGCCCGTGGATCAGCACGCCGGGGATGCCCGCCAGCCGGTGGGCTTCACGCAGCAGCTGCCCGTCCTCCAGCCAGGCGTCGTGCGAGAAGTAGTGCGCGCAGATCCGCGCGAACGCGATCAGCGCGTCGTCCGCACGGTCACTGTAGGCACCGGGCTTCCCCAGGCTCTCGTGGGCGATGACCGCGTCCTCCCAGGTGCACCAGTCCCGCGCGGCCTTGGCGCGCACGGCCTCGTCCGGGCTGTTCAGCAGCCGGCTGTAGGCGGCGACCAGGTCACCGTCCCGGTCCTCGGGCGGCAGCGCGTCGCGGAATGCCTCCCAGGGGCCGGGCACCAGGCGGCCGACGCCGCGGTACAGCCAGTCGGTCTCCTCGGGCCGGGTCGTCGTCACCCCGACAATGATGATCTCGGTGACGCGCTCGGGGTGGCGCTCGGCGTACGCGAGGATCAGGGTCGACCCCCAGGAGCCGCCGTAGAGCAGCCAGCGCTCGATGCCCAGGTGCTCGCGCAGCCGCTCCATGTCGGCGATCAGGTGCTCGGTGGTGTTCTCCGCGAGGCCCACGCCCGGGTCGGAGGCGTGCGGCAGGCTCTCCCCGCTCCCCCGCTGGTCGAATATGACGACCCGGTAGAGCTCCGGGTCGAAGCCGTTGCGGGCACCCCGCTTGCCGCCGGAGCCCGGACCGCCGTGCACGCACACCGCGGGCTTGCCCTCCGGGTTGCCGCTGACCTCCCAGTGGATCAGCTGGCCGTCGCCGACGTCGAGCTTGCCCTGTGCGTACGGTGCGGAATGCCTGTACGGCGATGCCACGGCGGTCTCCTCCGGTGAGGGTGCGGAACGGGCGCGGAGCGCCCGGGTGAGGCTACTGCCCGCCCCCTGCGCACGTGGGTGCCTTCGGGCGAATGACGCCCGCGGCACGTTGCGGGGGCGCGGAGCGGTGGTACGAGCCCAGGCGTACGGGAGGTGGTGGCGGGCACATGCCCAGGCGAGCGCACACGCAGGGCGGCCCGGACCCGGGCATGCCGCCGACAGGCCGCCGCGACCGCATCCGCACGAGCCGCCGCGCGGCGGCCGGCCGTTCCCCCGGCACGGCCGGGCCCCGGGTGCTTCCCGCGCTCAACACGGCGGCCGCGTACAGCTGGCGGCTCATCGTCGTCGGCGTGGTCGTCTACGGGATCTTCTCCGTCCTGGGCCGCTTCCACGAGATCGCGGTCGCGGTCTTCCTCGGGCTGGTCGGCACGGCGATGCTCCGGCCGGTGGCGGACCTGCTCGCGCGGTGGATGCCCAGGCCGCTGGCGGTCGCGGCGTCGCTGCTCGGCAGCATCGTCCTGGTGCTGGGCGTGCTGGCCCTGGTCGGTGAGGCGGTCGCCCAGGAACAGGAGGGACTGCAGAAGGAGTTCGGGGCCGGGCTGTCCAGAATCGAACGCTGGCTGGAGGCACCGCCGTTCCGGCTCGACCCGAAGGCCCTCACGGACCTCCAGTCCAAGATCGGCGACTGGCTGTCCAGCCACCGCTCGACGCTCATCAGCACCGCGCTGAGCGGCGCCGGACGGCTCATCGAGGTGGGCACGGTCCTCGCGCTCGCCCTGTTCTGCTCGGTCTTCTTCCTGCACTCCGGCGACCGCCAGTGGACCTGGTTCTGCCGTCAACTGCCGCTGTCGGTGCGGGAACGGGTGGCGATCGGCGGCACGGCGGCATGGCGCACCTTCACCGGCTACACGCACGGCATCGTGCTCGTGGCCGGCACCAACGCCGTCCTGGTGGGCCTCGCCCTCTACGCGCTCGGCGTGCCGCTCGCCCTCCCGCTGGCCCTGCTGGAGTTCTTCGCCGCGTTCGTGCCGCTCATCGGCTCGCCGATCGCGCTCGCCGTGGCCGCGGTGGTGGCCCTGGCCTCCAAGGGGCCCCTGGTGGCGCTGGTCGTCATCGCCCTCATCGTCATCATCGGCCAGATCGAGGGCCACGTCCTGCACCCCCTGGTGATGAGCTGGGCCGTCCGGCTGCACCCGGTCGTGGTCGCCCTCAGCGTCATCGGCGGGGCCATCGCGGCCGGCGTCATCGGCGCGGTCGTCGCCGTCCCCCTCGTCTCCGTCCTCTGGTCCGTCCGCCAGGCGCTGCGCACCGGCGCCTAGGACGTTTCCTTCGGATCATCTCCCGGAGGACCGGCGAACCAGGAACGGCCCTGGGCCCAGTGGGTTACCCATCCGGTGAAACCAGGGGTGCCGGGCATCGGGGAGGTGCTCGGCGAGGTACCGAAGGGCATCGCGCCGTACTCGTCGATCAGCCAGACGTGACCGCGCTGCGGGCCGGTGACGACCAGGTGCCAGTACATGCCGCAGCCGTCGGTGCCCAGCAACAGGGAGCCGTGATCGAACACGGCGTCCATCCGGGCCTCGAGCTCCTGCTCCGGCAATGCCTCCTCGCCCTCCTCGTTGTTCTCCCACATCCACGTCGACCTGAGGGGAAACGGCTCCGCGAGCAGGCGCTCGGGGCGGTCGGAGCCCCAATCCGACGGCGGTTGCGCGAAGGGCAGCAGACCGTAGTAGGGCGGCCCGGCCCGCAGGCCGTCGCAGACCTCCGCCACGAACGTGCGATACGGCTCCGGCAGCGTGATGCCGTGCTCCGCCTCGAAGAACCGCACCGCCTCCCAGCCGGCCGGCGGCGACGCCTCGGGACGGGGCACGAAGATCTCACGGAGGGCGGCCAACTCGGCCGGGTCGCAGGTTTCCGTGTTCATGCCGATCATCATGCAAGATCCGAAAGAAACGGCCCAGCCCTCCGCGAACGTTCCGGGCTGCGCCCGTGGCCGGCCGCTGTCACGCCCCGCCGCCGACGCCAAGCACTTTGCCCGAAACCCACGACCAGCAGCCTCGCCGTCCCGTCCCGTCGGTGACGCCGGGCATCCCGAGGCCCGCGCCGCGGTCTCGGTTGTCGGGTCCGTCAGCCAGGCGCCCCGTGCCGCGGCAGCACAACGGGCGCGGCCCCGCGCGAACCGCCCCGAAAGGCGCGCAGCGCGCGGTGGGAAGGGCGGCGCCGGCCGGAATGCGGGCGTCCGAACATGCGGACGAGGCCGTGCCGGAAGCCCAGGGAGCGTAGTGAAGGCGACTGGCCGAGGCAAGGGCAATTGCGAATTGCGCAAAATCTTGCATGCACGCGCAAGTACGTGTCGGCTGCACGGCACAGCAGCGCAAGCCTGTCGCGTCCATATCAAAAGGCCCGGTCGTAGGCATGGACGCCCGCAATCTGCTCTGCAACTATCGCCACGGTTAACGCAATTTCATGAGCGATCAACGCAACTTCTCGGTCACCGACACACGAGAGGCACAGGGACGACATGCGAAGGAAGCACTTGGTCCAGCGGCTGGTGGCGGGGGTGATCGCGGCGGGCATGGTCGTCCTCGGCCTGTCGGCGCCGCCCGCCACGGCCGCCGGCGGGCCGAACCTCGCGGCGGGCAGAGCGGCCACCGCGAGCAGTTCGCACGCCGAGTACGGGGTCGCCAATATCACCGACGGCAGCCAGGACACGTACTGGCAGAGCGCGGGAAGCACCTTGCCGCAATGGGTCCAGGTGGACCTCGGCAGCGGTGTCAACGTCGACGAGGTGGTCGTGAAGCTACCCGCACCGTGGGGCTCGCGCGACGAGACCTTCGCCGTGCAGGGCAGCACGGACGGCAACACCTTCTCCACGCTCTCCGGCTCGGCGGCGCACACCTTCGCGCCCGGTGCGGGCAACACGGTCACCATCGGCTTCTCCGCCGTCACCACCCGGTACGTGCGGCTGAACATCACGGCCAACACCGGCTGGTCCGCCGCCCAGGTCTCCGAGCTCGAGGTGCACGGTGCCGCATCCTCGACGGACAACCTGGCCCAGGGCCGGACGCTGACCGCGAGCGGCAGCAATGCCCCGTACACCCCGGCCAACGCCAACGACGGCAACCAGGCCTCGTACTGGGAGAGCACCAACAACGCCTTCCCGCAGTGGCTCCAGGCCGACCTCGGCTCCTCGGTGGCCGTCAGCAAGGTCGTGCTGAAGCTGCCGCCGTCGTGGGAGGCGCGGACGCAGACGCTGTCGCTGCGCGGCAGCACGGACGGGTCGAACTTCAGCGACCTGGTGGCGTCCCGCGACTACGCGTTCAGCCCCGGGAGCAACAACACGGTCACCGTCAACCTGACCTCGGCGACCGTGCGTTACCTGCGGGTCAACGTCACGGCCAACACCGGCTGGGTTGCCGCCCAGCTCTCCGAGCTGGAAATCTACGGACCGGCCACCGGCGACACGATCGCGCCGTCCGCGCCCACCGGCCTGGCGTACACGCAGCCCGCGTCCGGCCAGATCCGGCTGACGTGGAACGCGTCCACCGACAACGTCGGCGTCACCGGCTACGACATCTACGCCAACGGCATGCTGCGCACGAGCGTCGCCGGCAACGTGACGACCTTCACCGACAGCCAGCCCGACTCCGCCACGGTCACGTACGCCGTGCGCGCCAAGGACGCGGCCGGCAACCAGTCGGGCAACAGCAACACCGTCACCCGCACCGGCGACACCGGCGACACGCAGGCGCCCTCGCAGCCCGGCAACCTCGCCTTTACGCAGCCCGCGTCGGGCCAGGTCAAGCTCACCTGGACCGCCTCCTCGGACAACGTCGGCGTCACCGGCTACGAGGTGTACGCCAACGACCAGCTGCGCACCACGGTCTCCGGCAGCACGCTGACGTACACCGACACCCAGCCGGACTCGGCGACCGTCGCGTACTACGTCAAGGCCAAGGACGCCGCCGGCAACCGCAGCGTCGCCAGCGCCACCGTCATCCGCAACGGGTCCCCCACCGGCCCCGGTTCGAACATGGCGGTCGGCAAGCCGATCACGGCCTCCTCCACCACCCAGAACTTCGTCGCGACCAACGCGAACGACAACAGCGTGACGACGTACTGGGAGGGCGCGGGCGGCAGCTACCCCAACACGCTGACCGTCCAGCTCGGCGCCAACGCCGACGTGTCCTCGGTGGTGGTCAAGCTCAACCCCGACGGTGCCTGGGGCACGCGTACCCAGAACATCCAGGTGCTCGGCCGCGAGCAGGGCGCGACCGGCTTCACCAGCCTCAAGGCCGCGACGGACTACACGTTCAACCCGGCCTCGGGCAACACGGTGACCATCGCGGTCAGCGCGCGCGTCGCCGACGTACGGCTGACGTTCACCGCGAACAGCGGAGCGGGCGGCGGACAGGTCGCCGAGTTCCAGGTGATCGGCACCCCGGCGCCGAACCCGGACCTGACGGTCTCCGCCATGGGCGTCAGCCCGAGCGCGCCGGTCGAGACGGACGCGGTCACCCTGTCCGCCACCGTCCGCAACATCGGTGAGCTGGCGTCGGGCGCCACGAACGTCAACTTCTACCTGGGCACCACCAAGGTGGGCACCGCCTCCGTCGGCGCGCTGGCCGCCGGCGGCCAGGCCACCGTGACGGCGAACATCGGCACCCGTGACGCGGGCAGCTACCCGCTGAGCGCGGCGGTCGACGAGGCGAACACCGTCATCGAGCAGAACGACACCAACAACGCCTACGCCAGCCCGAGTCCGCTGGTCGTCAAGCCGGTCGACAGCTCGGACCTGGTCGCCGCGCCGTCCAGCTGGACGCCGGGCAACCCGGGTAAGAACAACACCGTGACCTTCTCGGTCGCGATCAGGAACCAGGGCACCGTGGCCTCCGCGGGCGGCGCGCACGGCATCACCGTGACGGTCACCGACACCACCTCCGGCAGTGTCGTGAAGACCCTCACCGGTTCCTACAGCGGTGCCATCGCGGCGGGCAGCACGGCGAGCCCGATGAACCTCGGCACCTGGACGGCGGTCAACGGCAAGTACACCGTGCGCACGGTGATCGCCGCGGACGCCAACGAGCTGGCGGTCAAGCAGCAGAACAACACCAGCACCCAGTCCCTGTTCGTCGGGCGCGGCGCCAACATGCCGTACGACATGTACGAGGCCGAGGACGGCGTCCTGGGCGGCGGCGCGCAGGTCGTCGGCCCGAACCGCACCGTCGGCGACCTCGCGGGCGAGGCCTCGGGCCGCAAGGCCGTCACGCTGAACAGCACGGGCAGCTCGGTGGAGTTCACCACCAAGGCCAGCACCAACACCCTGGTCGTGCGCTACTCCATCCCCGACGCCGCGGGCGGCGGCGGCATCAACTCCACCCTGAACGTCTACGTCAACGGCACCTTCCTCAAGGCCGTCGACCTGACCTCGAAGTACGCGTGGCTCTACGGCAACGAGACCGCCCCGGGCAACAGCCCCGGCGACGGCAGCCCGCGCCACATCTACGACGAGGCCAACATGATGCTCGGCACCACCGTGCCGGCCGGGGCGAAGATCAAGCTGCAGAAGGACTCCGCCAACAGCACCACCTACGCGGTCGACTTCGTCAACACCGAGCAGGTCGCGCCGATCGCCAACCCCGACCCCGCGGCGTACACCGCGCCCACCGGCTTCGGCCAGCAGGACGTGCAGAACGCCCTGGACAAGGCGCGCATGGACACGACCGGCACGCTCAAGGGCGTCTACCTGCCGCCGGGCGACTACGACACCTCCAGCAAGTTCCAGGTCTACGGCAAGGCCGTCAAGATCATCGGTGCCGGTCCCTGGTACACCCGCTTCCACACCCCGTCGAGCCAGTCCAACACCGACGCGGGCTTCCGCGCGGACTCCACGGCCAACGGCTCGTCCTTCTCGGGCTTCGCGTTCTTCGGCAACTACACCTCCCGCATCGACGGTCCCGGCAAGGTCTTCGACTTCGCGAACGTCGCCAACATCACCATCGACAACGTCTGGAACGAGCACACGGTCTGCCTCTACTGGGGCGCCAACACCGACAACGTCACCATCACCAACTCCCGTATCCGGGACACCTTCGCCGACGGCGTCAACATGACCAACGGCAGCACGGACAACCACCTCGACAACATCGAGGCCCGTGCCACGGGTGACGACAGCTTCGCGCTCTTCTCCGCGATCGACGCGGGCGGCGCGGACGAGAAGAACAACCTGTACGAGAACCTGACGTCCCTGCTGACCTGGCGTGCCGCGGGTATCGCGGTCTACGGCGGCTACGCCAACACGTTCCGCAACATCCTCATCGCGGACACGCTGGTCTACTCCGGGGTCACGATCAGCTCGCTGGACTTCGGCTACGCGATGAACGGCTTCGGGACCGAACCGACCACCATCCAGAACGTCTCCATCGTCCGCGCCGGCGGGCACTTCTGGGGCGGTCAGACCTTCCCGGGCATCTGGCTCTTCTCGGCCTCGAAGGTCTTCCAGGGCATCCGCGTCAGCGACGTGGACATCGTGGACCCGACGTACAGCGGGATCATGTTCCAGACCAACTACGTCGGCGGGCAGCCGCAGAACCCGATCAAGGACACGGTCCTCACGAACGTGACCATCAGCGGTGCCCACCGCAGCGGTGACGCCTTCGACGCCAAGTCCGGCTTCGGCCTGTGGGCGAACGAGATGCCGGAGTCCGGGCAGGGTCCGGCGGTCGGCTCGGTCACCTTCAACAACCTGCAGTTCAACGACAACTACCAGGACATCAAGAACACCACGTCCACCTTCACCATCACGCGCAACCCGTAACCCGTAACGGGCAGGGCGCACAAAGGCGGCGTGCCGCGACTGGATGTCGCGGCACGCCGCTCGTTCACCGGGCCCTGCCCGGTACGGGCTCAGCGGTGACGACGGCCGCCCCACTCCTTGCTGTCCACGAAGCCACCGCGGTCGTTGCGCAGCGTGGCGCTGTCACGGTTGTCCCAGACACCCTTGCGGCGGTCCTGGAAGACGTCGAACCGGCTGTCGCGGCCCTGGCCGGTGTGCACGCGCACCTTGGAGTGGCCGGGGAGGCGCAGGAAGTTGAAGCGGTAGCGGTTGCCGTCGCTGTCGCTCAGGGTCCAGCCGCGCAGGTTCACGGCGTCGCGGCCCCGGTTGACCACCTCGACCCACTCGGTGTTGAGCGCGCGGTTCGAGCGGACCCCGCGGGCACCTTCGTTGTGCCGGACGTCGCCGATCGACACCGAGGTGCGGGGGGACGGGCCGTGCCCGTGGCCGCGGCCGTTGTCCGCGGAGGCCGGCATGGCGGCGGCCGCCACGACGGCGCCGGAGGCGAGGACGGTGGCGATGACGCGACGGGCGTTGAACGAAGCAGACATGATGCCCCCTCATCAGGGTGCGTCCCGGAACTCCCGTGTTCCGGTGACGCGGTACGGATACCTCGGCGGTTGGCCGATGACCCAACTCTGACCTGCCGCGACGGCAAAATCCGGAAGATCCGCTTCACGTTACGGAATGCGGACATATCCGTAACCCTCACCTGTAGGCGACATCTGTCAATGTCATAGGACACTCCCTGTCATTGCCCGATACATCGACCCGCTCGCCACACGTCATCCGCGCGACGACATGTCACTCACAGGGGTAAGCGCCCCGTGCGCGACATTGACGCGGCGGCCCGAGGGCCTTTGTAACGGCTCCGTCTGCGAACATCGCGTCATGGCGACACACGAACCCGGCACCGGCTACCTGCTCGACAACCGGCAGTCCGAGGCGGGCGTCCGCTTCGGGGCCCTCGCCGAGCTCTTCGACCCCGTGACGTTCCGCCACGTCGACGCCCTGGGGATCGGCTCGGGGATGCGCTGCTGGGAGGTGGGCGCGGGCGGCCCGTCCGTGCCGCTGGGGCTGGCCCGGCGTGTCGGGCCCGGCGGCACGGTGGTCGCCACCGACATCGACGTGTCGTGGGCACGGGAGGCGGCCGGCGGCGTGATCGACGTACGGCGCCACGACGTCGCCGGCGACCCGCCGCCCGAGGGCGGCTTCGACCTGGTCCACGCGCGGCTGGTCCTGGTGCACGTCACCGACCGGGCCGAGGCCCTGCGGCGGATGGTCGCGGCGCTGCGGCCGGGCGGCGTGCTACTGCTGGAGGACGCCGACCCGGGCCTGCAGCCGCTGCTGTGCCCGGACGAGTCGGGGCCCGCGCAGGAGCTCGCCAACCGCCTCCGGTCCGGATTCCGGACGCTCATGGCGGAGCGCGGCGCCGATCTCGCGTACGGCAGGACACTTCCCAGGCTGCTGCGCGAGGCGGGTCTGGAGGACGTGCGCGCCGACGCGTACTTCCCGATCACCTCCCCCGCCTGCACGGTGCTGGAGGCCGCCACGGTGCGGCAGATCCGCGGCCGGCTGGTGGCGGCGGGCCTGGCCACGGACGAGGAGATCGACCGTCATCTGGCCCATGTCGCCACCGGCACCCTCGACCTCGCCACCGCCCCGATGATCTCCGCGTGGGGACGCCGGCCGCTCAGCGCGGCGGACGCCACCCCGGATCCCGCCCGGTGAGCGCGACCAGCCGGTCCAGCGGCGGCGCCGTCGGCGCTACGGGCACCGGGCGGCCGAAGGGCCCGGATCCGTCCGATCCCGCGGTGAACGGGGTGAGCAGCGCGAGCGCCGCCTCCAGGCCCGCCGGGTCCGGCCGGTAGTCCTGGCCGGTGGCACGGGCCAGGTCCCAGCCGTGCACCAGGAGCTCGTTGAGGGCGAAGCACCCGGCCGCGCCGGCCGGCAGGTCGACCCCTCCGGCGCGGGTGCCGCCCTCCCACGCGAGCGGGCTGCGCCAGGCGTCCGCCATGCCCGCCAGCAGTTCCGGCAGGCTGGCCCGCCAGCGCGCCGGCGGGTCCGGCGGGAGTGCGCCGGCGGGATCGCTGTCGGTCGTGGGCCCGAGGTCCTTGCGGGCGGCGTCGCGGAAGGCCGCGCACAGCCCCGCGACATGGCCGATGAGACGGCCCACGGTCCAGTCGGGGCACGGGGTGGGAGCGCCCAGCCGGTCGTCGCCGATCCGCTCCAGCACGGCGGCCACGCCGAGCGCGGCGGGACGGAGGTCGGGCTGCCCCGCGATACCGGGGCCGTGGAACTGCTGCGTCATGGGAGTCCCCTCGGAAGTCGGTTTTCCTCACCGACACGACCGCGGCGGCGCGCGGAACTCATCGGTGCGGGGGTCCGGGGTCGGCGGGGCCCCGGCCGGCGGTGGGCCGCCAGCGGGTGCTCCAGATCTTGCCTGAAGGCAGTATTGACCTGTGGAGGTCCTGCGCACGAGGCAGCGCCGCCCGGACCGGCCGCGCGGACGCGGGCGGCGCGGTGCTCCCTGACGCTTCGGGCGACTCGCCCGTGAAGGGTGACGCGTACGCCGTGCTCGACGACCGCGGCGCCATCGCGAGCTGGAGTCCTGGCGCGCAACGGCTGCTCGGGCACACGGCGGCCCAGGTGATCGGAAAGCCCGCCGCCCACCTGCTGCACGCCGCCGCGGACACGGACGAAGCGGCCCGCATCCTGGAACGCCGCCGCGCGGACCGCTCCGTCGTGCTCGGCGTGGCCGGTCTGCGCCACCTCGACGGCCACCGCGTCGACGTGGCGCTGTGGGCGCATCCGCTCGTCCTGTCCGGACGGCAGCACTGGCTGCTGCAGGTCGAGGACGCCGAGACGGTGCGGCGCGGCGACCTGCGTCACGCTCTGCTCCAGGGTGTGTTCACCGAGTCGCCGTTCATCATCGACGTCTTCGACCGGGACCTGCGCTTCGTCGCCCAGAACGACTCGCGCAAGCGCGCGCCGGGATTCGACGACGTCGTCGGACGGACGATGCGGGAGGCCGCGCCGCCCGGTCTGCTCGACGTGGACGCCCTGGAGAGCCGGCAGCGGCAGGTCCTCGCCACGGGGAAGGCGCTGATCGGCACCGAGGTCCGCGGCCGGGACCCGCGCGACCCGGACCGGGACACCGTCTGGCAGGAGACCATCCTGCCGCTGCGCGGCACCGCCGGTGACGTGGTGGCGCTGGCCCACATGGTGACGGACACCACCGAGGAGTCCCGTGCCCGCGAGCGGCTCGACCTCGTCAACGAGGCCAGCGCCCGCATCGGCAGCCGGCTGGACGTCTTCTCCACGGCGCAGGAGCTCACCGACGTGGCCGTGCCGCGCTTCGCCGACCTCGCCTACGTCAATCTGGTGGACCCGGTCTTCGGCGGGGCCGAGCCGGTGACCGGCCCGCTGCACGAAACGGTCGTGCTGCGGCGGGCGGCGAGCACCATGGAGACCAGCGACCTGGCGAAATCCATCCTCACCACCGGGGATGTCGACATGTTCGCCTCCGCGCCCGACTCCCACACCCGGCGCGCCCTCGCCGACGGGGAACCGGTCCGGCTGAGCGGCGAGGAGGTCACGAGCGAACTGGCGGCCTCCGATCCGGCGCGCGCGGCCCTGGCCGCCCGGTACGGCGTCCATTCCTGGCTGCTGGTCCCCATGTTCGCCCGGGGTGCGCCGCTCGGCTCCGTGGTCTTCGTCCGGATCACCCGCGCACACCCCTTCGAGGACGACGACCTGCCGCTGGCCAGGGAGATGGTGACCCGCGCCGCGGTGTGCATCGACAACGCCAGCCGCTACACCCGGGAGCGGACCACGGCACTGACGCTGCAGCGCAACCTGCTGCCGCGGAGCCTGCCCGAACTGCGGTGCGTGGAGACCGTGTCGCGCTGTCTGCCGTCCGGTGAGCAGGCCGCGCTCGCCGGTGGCTGGTTCGACGTGATCCCGCTCTCCGGCGCCCGGGTCGCGATGGTGATCGGCGACGCCGGCGGCGAGGGACTCTACGCGGCGGTGTCGATGGGGCGGCTGCGGACGGCGGTGCGTACCCTCGCCGACCTCGACCTCTCGCCCGAGGAACTCCTCACCCATCTCGACGACCAGGTCAAGCGCACCCTCAACGACCGGCCCGCCCCGCTCGAACCCACCGAGCAGGCCGCCCGCTCCTGCCTGTTCGCGGTCTACGACCCGATCTCCCGCAAGTGCCGCTTCGCCGGCGCGGGCCACCCGCTGCCGGTGCACGTGGGCGCGAGCGGGCAGGCCTCGTTCGTGGACGTCCCCGTCGGGGCCCCGCTGGGCGTCGGCGCGGTCCCGTACGAGTCGGGCGAGGTGACCCTCGCCGACGGCGACGTCCTGGCCTTCTACACCGGCGGGCTGCTCGGCACGCCGGGCGAGCGGGACCGCGGCGCGGGCTCCGCACGGCTGCGCGAGGCGCTGTCCGACCCCGCCATCGTGTCCGCCCTGCGCGCCGGCGGCGGGCTGGTGTCGCTCGGCGAGGCCGGCGACGCCGTCCTGAACCGGATGCAGGGCGCTTCGTCCGGTGCATCTGATTCATCTGGTTCATCCGGTTCGTTCGGTTCATCCGGGAACAACGACGTGCTGCTGCTCGCGCGCGTGCACGAACTGGAGCCCGACCGGCACGTGACCTGGGAGCTGCCCTCCGAGCCGGAGGCCGTCGGGCTGGCGCGCGCGCTCACCGTGGAGAAGCTGGCCGAATGGGGCCTGGACCAGCTGGAGTTCACCACCGAACTGCTGGTCAGCGAACTGGTCACCAATGCCATCCGGTACGGCAGGCCCCCGCTCCGGCTGCGCCTCATCCACGAACGCACCCTCATCCTCGAGGTCTCCGACGGCAGCAACACCTCGCCCCGTGCCCGCCGTGCGCTGGAGACCGACGAGGGCGGGCGCGGTCTCTTCCTGGTCGCTCAGGTCGCGAAGTTGTGGGGCACCCGCTACGAGGTGCGCGGCAAGACCATCTGGGCCGAACAGCCCCTGGACGAACCGGTGGACGGGACCGGCGGCGCACTGTGAACGCGGGGACGGCCGGTGCGGGAACCCCGCCCGCGTTTCCCTATGCTGAGTGCTGCTCAGGAGGGCGGGGCGGCGCGGAGGGAGCGCACAGGTGACGCTGCTGGACGGCGATCCGCGGTCGGTCGGGGGGTACCGGCTGGAAGGCAGGCTCGGCGCCGGGGGCATGGGGGTCGTCTTCCTCGCCCGGTCCGTGTCGGGCCGGCGCCTGGCCGTCAAGGTGATCCGTCCCGAACTGGCCACGGACGACGAGTTCCGGGTCAGGTTCCGCCGCGAGGTGGCCGCGGCCCGCCGGGTCAGCGGGGCCTTCACCGCACCCGTCGTGGACGCGGACGCCGATGCCGAACAGCCCTGGCTCGCCACGCTCTTCGTCCCCGGTGACTCCCTGCACCGGCGGGTCACCGAGCAGGGCCCGCTGCCGGCGCGGGAGGTGCGGCAACTGGCGGCCGGGCTGGTCGAGGCGCTGCGCGACATCCACCGGGCCGGCCTGACTCACCGCGACCTGAAGCCCGGCAACGTGCTGCTCTCGGACGACGGCCCCCGGGTGATCGACTTCGGCATCGCGCACGCAGCCGACGGCGAACGCCTCACCCAGACCGGTGTCGTGGTCGGCACTCCGGCCTTCATGGCGCCCGAGCAGTTCACCGCGGACACCGCCGGTCCGGCGGCGGACGTGTTCGCGCTCGGCTCGGTGCTGGCGTTCGCGGCCACCGGGCACGGCCCCTTCAGCGGCGACAGCTCGCACGCCATCGGTTTCCGCGTGGTCTACGAGGAGCCGGATCTCAACGGCCTGCCTCAGGAGTTGCGGCCCCTGGTGACGGCCTGCCTCGCCAAGGACCCGGAGCGGCGGCCCACCGTGGAGGGGCTGCACGACTCGCTCATGGCGCCCGCCCCGGACGCCCAGGATGATTCGGCCACCCCTGACACCCCTGACACCGCGGACATCGTGGCCGCGACCCCCGCCGACGTCCCGCCGGCCACCGTCGCCGACGCGGCGGTCCCCGCCCCCGTCCCGGCGCGGCTCCCGACCCCGACCCTGCGTCCGGCCGTACCGCCGCCGCCCGCCGGGGAGTTCGGCCCGGCGCCCGGGGATCCCGCAGGGCCGCCGGGGGGCCGGACCCGGCCCTCCCGGACCCGCGTCGCGCTCACCGCGGGCGCGGCACTGCTGCTGGTCGCGGCGGCCGCCGTCACCGTCCCCCTGCTCGTCAACGGGGACGACGGCGACGGACGCACGCGGGCGGGCCGTGACGGCCCGAGCGGGGTCACGTCCTCCGGGGCCTCCGAGACGTCCGCCGCCGCGTTCTCGTGCGCGGGCGCGAGCGGGAATCTGCGGGGCAGCGGCGCGAGCAGCGTGGACCCCGTGGTCACCGCGTGGACCAGCGGCTTCGCCACGGCCTGCCCCGGTGCCGACGTCCAGTACGACCCGACGGGAACCGGCGCCGGGGTGCTGGCCTTCACCACCGCGACCACCCACTTCGCCCTGACGGACAGCCCGTTGAGCGCCGCGGACCGGGCGCGGGCCGACCAGCGGTGCCCGGCCGGAGGCGCCCTGGTCCTGCCGCTCGCCGCCACCCCCGTGGCCGTCGTCCACCACCTCCCCGGCGTCCGTGACCTGGTCATGGACGCGCCCACGCTCGCCGCGGTCTTCGACGGCACGATCACCCGGTGGGACGATCCGGCGATCCGGCGGCTCAATCCCGGCACGGCACTGCCGTCGCAGGCGATCACCGCCGTCCACCGGTCCGACGCCTCGGCCACCACCAGGACGTTCACCGGCTACCTGGCCGGAGCCGCCCCCGCGGCGTGGTCGCACGGCAGCGGCACGTCGTGGCCGGGCCGGGCCGGCCAGGGCGCCCAGAGCGCGCGAGGGCTCCGCGCCCAGGTGACACAGGTCCCCGGCGCCATCGGCTATCTGGACCTGGGTGACGCCGCCGGGCTGGACACCGTACGGCTGGCGACCGGTGCGTCGAAGCCGGTGGCGGCGACCTCCGCCGCGACCACCACGGCGGTCGGCGCGGGCGACCCGTCCCTCGCGACCGTCGCCCTGGACCCCGCCACCCACGCCGACGGCGCCTACCCCCTCGCCAGGGTCGACTCCGCGCTCGTGTGCGCCAAGGGCAACGACGCCCGCTCGCTCCCCGTACTCAAGGCGTTCCTGTCGTACACCGTCGGCGCACAGGGCCAGGAGACCGCGGTGCGGCAGGGGCACGCCCGGCTGCCGGAGGCACTGGCCGCCCGCGTCCGTACCGCCGTCGGAGGGCTGGGCTGAGCACCTGGGAGGGAGCCTTCCGGAAGGGCGGACTATCGTGTCGATCATCCGTCACCTCGAAGGGAAACCCCTTTCATGTACGACGCAATCCTGGCCGAGACGATCACCGTCACGGGCCACGACGACGACCGGATCGAGGCGTACGCGGCGCGCCCGATGACCCCCGGGCCGCTGGGCGGCGTGGTGGTGATCCACCACATGCCGGGCTACGACGCCCCGTCGAAGGAGATCACCCGCCGCTTCGCCGCGGAGGGCTACGCGGCCGTCTGCCCGAACCTCTACAGCCGTGAGGCCCCCGGTGCCTCCCCCGACGACGCGGCCGCGACGGCGCGGGCCCGGGGTGGAGTGCCCGACGAGCGGCTGCTCGGCGACGTGGCGGGCGCGGCCGCGTACCTGCGCGGGCTGCCGTCGTCCAACGGGCGGGTGGGTGTCGTCGGTTACTGCTCCGGCGGGCGCCAGGCGTTCCTGGTGGACGCCTCGCTCGACGTGCAGGCGGCGGTCGACTGCTACGGCGCCTTCGTCGCGGGCCGGCCGCCGGAGGGCTTCCCCCTCCAGGTCGAGCCGCTGCTGCACCTGACGAAGGACCTGCGCGCCCCGCTGCTCGGGCTGTTCGGCGTGGAGGACAGCTATCCCTCGCCCGAGCACGTCGCCGAGCTGGAGGCCGAGCTCAAGGCGCACGGCAAGCCGTACGAGTTCCACAGCTACGAGAACGCGGGCCACGCCTTCTTCGCCGTCGACCGGCCGAGCTACCGGCCGCAGGCGGCCGTCGACGGCTGGTCCCGGATCCTCACGTTCTTCGGGGAGCACCTCTGATGTGCACCTACCTCACGGAGAAGGTCCGCATCGAGGGCAGCGGGAAGGGCGCGCAGGGCTACTTCGCGCTCACCGACGCGATGGTCTACGTCGACCATCCGCAGCACGCGCCCTTCGAGCACACCGTCAACATCGACTTCATGAACCCGGAACTGGGCCCCTCGGCGCGGGTGGCCGTCGAGCTCACCGAGGAGGCCGCGCTCGCGCTGGTGGAGGCGATCCGCTCGGCCCTCGCCTCGGCGCCCCCCGGGCTCGCCTCGGCGTCCGCGGGCCGCTGAGGTTCCCTGCGGGGCGCTGGGCCGGATCGTCACGTCCCCTCGGGGTGCCCCGCGTGGCCCGGTCACGCCGACCACGGGACGGCTCTCCGCCGTGTGACGACACGGCCTAGCCGGGGATCGCCACCTGGATCAGCGCGTGGGTGCCGGTGGTGCGCCAGGGCGTGCCGGTGGCGTCGAGACGGGCGACGGTCCGCGCGTCGACGCCGGTGAGGGTGTCCGACTTGAGGGTGCGCAGGGCCGCGACCGGGCCGGGGAAGTACGCGGTGACGTCCGCGAACGGCACGGTCGCGGCCCACCGCCGGTCGCCGACCAGGCGGCGGTAGTTGAGGTCCCCCTTCATCACGGTGACGGCGGCTGCCGCGAAACGGTCGCGCAGGTCGCCGGGCAGGGCGTCGTAGGGCAGCGGCGCGCAGGCGAACGGGTGGGTGGACAGCGTCAGGCGGTCCGCGCGCAGGGCCTCGGCGAGCCGGTGCCCGATCCACCCGGCGGCGCCAGGCGCGTGTGCCATGCGGCGCAGGCACATCAGCACGTCGCGGGGAGTGGCGTCGGAGACGAAGTACGGGCGCGGCTTGAGCATGAGCTCGACATGCCCGGCGCGTCCCGTGGCCAGCAGGTGGTCGACCAGCACGAGGTCGGCGAGGATCTCGCGGGCGCTGTTGTCGGCGACCACGACGACCTGGCCCCCGTCCAGGAGCGGCCACAGCCGGTCGGACTCGTCGGCCACGTACGTCCCGGACGGCTCGGGGGCGCCAACCGGCTCGCCCGCGATGGTGAAGCCCAGGTCGGCCTGGTTCCCCCAGACGGCGGCGGTCAGCAGGCGGTGCTCCCGCTCCTCCTCGGTGAGAGCGGCCAGCTCGTCGAGGGCCGCGAGGTCGCCGGCGAAGCCGTGGCCCTCCAGCTCGGCGTCCTTGAACGGCGCGAAGAAGTCCAGACCGTGCCAGGGCCCTCCGGCGAGATGGCCCGTGGCGTCGAGCAGCCTGCGGTAGAAGTACGACTCCGCCCACAGGAACGGCAGTTCGGGCCACGCCCTGCCGTACATCCCCTGCCCCCAGCGCTCCCACACGGCCGCGTCGGCCGCGTCCGCCGGCAGCGGGGCGACGGTGCCGTGGCGGGACTCCTCCAGGAGCGCGGCACACGCCTGGCGCTGCGCGCCGCCGAAGGGAACGGCCTCCAGGATCCGTCCGATCAGGACCGGGTGGCGGACCTGGAAGACGTTCCAGGCGAAGGAACCCGGCTCGTCGCAGGTGATGGGGGGCGCGTCCGCGGGCGTCGAGCCGTGCGCTTGGTGGGGCATGCGTGGTCCTCCAACGGTGGGAACGCAATTCTCACAGGAAGCGGCGCGAAATCACGGACCGCACGCCCGTAGGGGGGAGGGCGTCCCCTGCGCCGCTGACCCGATGACCCCACCGAACCCGCTGGAACGCGCTGGAACGCGCTCTCGGCGACCCGGGCGACCCTCCGATGCGCCGGGTTGCCGCCCGCGGTGGCCGCCCTCCTGCTGCGCCTTCAGTCCCCGCCCCGTCTGGCGGCGCACCTGCGGGCCGTCCACGACGTCGCCCATGAGCCGGCCGACTGGGCGCGGGAGCACTGCCCGGGCCTCCCGGTGGACCGCGAGGCGGTACTCTTCGGCGCGGCGACGCACGACATCGGCAAGACGGTCCACGAGGCGGAGTTGTCCGGCCCGGGCTCCGCGCACGAGGAGGCCGGCCGGGAACCGCTGCTGGCACACGGCTTCCCCGCGGAACTCGCCCGCTCCGCCGGGACCCACGCCTCCTGGGCGCGATCGGCGGTGACGGTGGAGGAGTTGCTGGTAGGCACCGCCGACAAGGTGTGGAAGAACCCGCGGGTCCCCGATCCGGAGGACCGACTCGTGGCACGGCCGGCCGAGGCCAACGGCACCGCCCGCCGGGTGGAGTTCCTCGCGCTCGACGACATTCTCGGCCGAATCGGCGAGCAGGCTGGCCGCCGCCTCGCCTTCCAGGCGTCCTTCCCGGTACGGGGCTGACCGACCCGGCGAACCTGTCGTCGGTGACGCGTGCCTACTGGGGCATCCACAGTGAGAACTCGTTGCCGTCGGGGTCGAGCAGCAGCATCCGCTCGCCGTCTCCGATGCCGGTGTCGGCGCCGGCGCGTGTCGCGCCGAGCCAGACCGGGCGGGCCACCTCCGCCGCCCCGTCGGCGTGGGCAGGGATCTCCAGCTCCAGGAACAGCCTGTTGGGGCCGGTCTTCGGCGGTATCGGAGGCCCACCCCAGGTGATCTTCGTCCCGCCGTCGGGCGACTGGATGGCGGTCTCTTCGTCCTGGTCCCAGACGGGCGGCCACTTCAGGGCCTCGCTCCAGAAAAGGCCGACCTCCCGCGTGCCGTCGCAGGACAGCGCGCCGATGAGGCCCGTGCCGGCGAGGAACGTGTTGGCCGCCTCGATGACACAGAACTCGTTGCCGTCCGGATCGGCGAGCACCACGTGTTCCTCTTCGGGGAGTTGGCCCACGTCGAAAGGGGTCCCTCCCCGTTCCAGTGCCCTGGCGACAGTCCGGTGCTGGTCCTCCGGGGAGGCGCTCGTCAGGTCGAAGTGCGCCCGGTTCCGCCCGGTCCTCTGCTCCTGACCCCCCGGCACGAAACGCAGCTGGAACCCGGCCCCGTCAGGGGGCAGCACGGCGACGCCGTCCGGACCTTCGACCGGCTCCCAGCCCAGGACCCCGGACCAGAACCGCGCCAGGGCCGGCGGCCGGGCCGCACGGAAACAGATCGCACTCAGCTGACTGGTCATCCCGCTGCATCTCCGATCGGCCGACACCCGGTACGAACCGCGTCCCGCGACAGCGCCGGCCCAGGGGTGACCGTGCGACGCCCGCATCCGGGTTTCCGCTGGGTCCGGTCCACCCAACGCGCCTTTGATCGTGCGAGGTTGGCGGTGTCTGCCGGCTCTCGAGCCCGTTGCCGCCATGAGGACGCCCTGGCCTCGGCCGCGGTCCGGAAACACCGGCCCACGCTCCGTCCGGCTGTTGACCGCAGGACAGCAGCGCGAGGCCTTCCGTCTGCAGGCGGCCGGAGAGGGCTTGGCGCAGCCGATCAGCGAGCAGGCTCCGGATGCGGCCGCGGACGCGCGGCGTTCCACGGTGGAACGCCGCGCGTCCGAGCGGGCGGCTTCGCCGTCAGCGGCTGCTCGTGGTCTCGATGTCGACGATGCGGTCGTACCGCTCCAGCAGCACGAAGAGCTTGTTCTTCTGCGTCGTCCCGCCGCTGCCGTAGGTCAGCGTGACGACGACCTCGTGGCCGTTGCCCACGGCGCCGTTGTCCCGCACCGTCCACCGCGCCGGCACATTCTGGGCACGCAGGACGCCGTCCGCCCCGTTCTCCTCCTCCCAGGTCGCCAGCCGCCGGGCGAAGTCCGGCGTCAGGTAGTGCGTGCGGAGCGCCGCGGCCAGCGCGCCATCGGGGTCCTCGTAGTCGCCCTTCGCGTCGATGTACGCGCCGTAGAAGTCGGCGACCCGGGTCACCGCCTGACCGGGCACGCCGCTGACCGGCCCCGGCACGGCGGCGGACACCGCCGCGGGGGCAAGGGCGGCTCCCTGGGCCGGCACCGTGAGCCCCAGCGGCAGGGCCACCGCCGCGGCGGCAAGGCCGGCGATCAAAGCGGTACGGCGGACGGGCCTACGGGCGGT